>JAZRXZ010000101.1:0-27972 GCA_045600445.1 Bacteroidales bacterium
CAAGGCTTTGTCTTTGCTTCCACCCAAAGCAGAGGTGGATGATGGCAAACCTATCTTCAAGTTCTTCAAGAAGAATGATAGCGTCACCATGTATGTGAGACGCATCAAGGAGAAGGCAGGGATTGAAGAAAAGGATGTGACTTTTCATTGCAGTCGCCATACCATAGCGACCCTGGCAATGGCAGCCAATGCTGATATTTCGACAGTTAGGGATATTCTCGGTCAGAAGAGTACCATCAGCACACAGGTCTATGCCAAGGTCAGCCTTGAAAGCAAGATGGATGTTGTGAACCTGACAAATGGTTTGTTCGACTAAGGGGGTGATTTCAAGTCACCTCCTCCGTAATTCACAGATGAGGTATGTACAAAATATCCCATCCCTTCAATCTAAATGTGACCAATTTAATCTTTGACAATAACGATAACAAGAATGCCTGTGTTCAGATAGGTCTAAACAGACTTTTATGAACACAAGCATATTTTGAACACATGGAGAATCAGAAAAAGGCAGTCATCTATGCCCGAGTATCGAGCATTGGTGACAGACAAAGCACCGATCGTCAGGTCAAGGACTTAACGGACTATGCTGCATACAAGGGATATGAAGTGCTGGGTATCTATACCGAGCACATCAGCGGAGCTAAGAAGAACAGTGAACGTCCTGTTCTCCGTGAGGCAATAGAACGATGCAAGGTGGAAGCACAAAACCAGATACCAGATTCCGGTATGAGGTCTTGTTTCATCCTCCTTGTCAGCGAGTTATCAAGATTAGGCAGAAACGCCTTTGAGGTACTTGAAACCGTGAAAGAACTTGCCGACTCAGACATAAACCTCTACATGCAGAAGGAACAGATGACACTCCTGGGCGATGATGGAAAACCATCCATCTTTGCCCCGATTATGCTTGCGACCCTTTCTACCTGTGCACAGTTGGAACGTGATAATATCTCATTCCGGTTGAACTCAGGAAGAAAGCAGTACGTTGAGAAAGGCGGTAAACTCGGCAGACCCACAGGAAGCAAGAAGTCCCAGAATAAAAAGAGGGAAGAATATAGAGAGATCATCAATCTCCTGAAGAAGGGCTATAGCATTCGCGATGTTGCAAAACTCTCTGGCAAGGGCATAAGTACAGTGCACAGAGTAAAAAAGGAGTTTGTAGTTTGATACATGAGTAGTGAAACGCCTTAAGATAAAGCCACGAAATAATTGCTCAGTCAAAAGAAAAGCAACGAGGGTGTCGTGATGATTTGCGATGCCCTTTTTGTTTTACACTATTTGTGTGTTCTAACGGATTACATTTGATTGCAATAAAATGCAGAAATACACCCCAAAATGTCAGTTCGGTATAACATAAGTTATAAAGTTTTATAAAAAATGCTGATTTCGAAGGCGTTTTTGCTCATTTTTGAGAAATTTTTCATAAATTTGCAAAGCAAAAATTATGCACTTTTGCCACTGCAAGTATGAAAACATTCAATACAGCGGGCACTTGTCGCCCGAATGAACACTATATGGTGGACATCACCGAACGCCTGGAAATCATCCGTAAGATGGTTGCCAAGGGTGACTATTTCTGTATCAACCGAGGCAGACAGTATGGCAAGACGACAACCCTTGAGGCATTGACTAGCTATCTTGATAATGATTATACGGTTTTCAAACTCAGTTTTGAGGGTTTATCCGCTGAGACATTTGACAGTTTGACATCTGTATATGGTCATTTTTTGCAAGCACTATTGTTCAATGTTCGCTTAGGCCTTACCAAACTTGACGAGGCTGCTGTGCAGGTCTTGGAAAAAGTGTCAGATAAGGCACGCATCACCGATATGGATTTTGCATATACTATCCCAATGCTGTGCAAAGCCAACAAGAAACCTATTGTGATTCTTATCGATGAGGTTGACCAAGCAAGCAATTATGAGTCATTTTTAATGTTTCTGGGTGTCCTGCGCCGCATGTTCCTCGATCGAGGATCTCTGCCTACCTTCCAGTCAGTCATCCTCGCCGGTGTCTATGATATCAAGAATCTGAAGCTGAAGATACGTACAGAAGGCGAGCATCAGTACAATTCTCCTTGGAATATCTCTGTTCCTTTCGACGAAGATATGAGCCTCTCTGCCAAAGGTATTGCCGACATGCTGTCAGAATACAAGGCCGACCACAACCTTACGTTTGATGAAGTCTTCGTCGGTCAGATGATTCGCGATTATACTGCTGGCTATCCATTCCTTGTGAGCCGCATCTGCCAGATTATCGATGCAGAGCAATACACATGGGATAAGGAAGGTGTGCTGAAAGCCGTAAATGCCATATTGGTTGAACGCAACACACTCTTTGATAATATGATTAAGAAGCTGGATGAGTACCCAGAACTTAAGCAGATATTAAAGGGAATCCTTTTCTCGGGTAAGACAAAATCGTATAATCCTGACGAGAAATACATCCAGATTGCAGCCATGTTCAACTATCTTGTCAACAAGGAAGGTAAGATTGCCGTTGCTTGTCGCATCATGGAGACTCGTCTTTATAATCTCTTTATCAGTGAAGAGGAAAATTCGTCTTTCTTTAGGCAAGGACAAATAGACAAAAGCCAGTTCTTCGCAGATGGTGTCATAGACATGGCGCACCTCATGGAACGCTTCGTAGTCCACATGAACCAGACGTATAAGATGGACCATGACAACGAGTTCATTGAGGATGATGGTCGCAAGGTGTTCCTTACCTACCTTCGCCCAGTCATAAACGGCATTGGCAGCTATCACATTGAGGAGCAGACACGCGACCATGACCGAATGGATGTCGTCATTGACTACCTCGGCAAGCAGTACGTCATCGAACTGAAAATATGGCGAGGCAACGCCTACAACGAGCGTGGTGAGGAGCAGCTCTGTCGCTACCTCGAATACTTCGACCTACAGGAAGGTTACCTCCTCAGTTTCTGCTTCAACAAGACAAAGAAGTCAGGCTTGTTGCCACCAGTAGAACTCAATGGCCGCACATTAATAGAGGCGATAGTGTAATATGAGGGTGTGTAAATAATCACCACCTTATTTAATATAATGAGCATATCCATATCAACATACATATATCTTATCTTCTACATCACCGCTATGGTAGCCATCTTTGGGCTTAGCCTCGTGATGTTGCTGCCACGGACACGGGACGCTTTCAGGGCACCGGTGCCTCATATCCACAATGCACTGGCAAAACTGTTCATCCCCTGGGGCATGACCTACCTCATTTTCCTGCCATGCATGTACATGCAGATTATCGGTGATCACATGACGGATTATGTCTATGCCGTAACGAGTATGGTGACGGCACTTATTACCGTCTCGGTCACCTCCTGGTCGTATATGGCCTATCTGCAACAAGGGGTAAGGCAGAAAGTCCTGCAACCGCTTATTCTCCTTGTGCCTACCGTTCTTACCATTTGCTACACCGTTGCTCCAACGGAGATGTTGATTGATGCCTTCAATGCCGTCTTCGCCATAGAGTGGCTGTTGCTTGTTTGGTATTACATAGTGCTTTACAGACGTTTTGCCCACGACCTGAAGGTTAACTACAGTTCCATCAGTAGCTCGATGCTTCACGGACTTCGCTTGCAATGGACAGTGAGCCTCCTCACCCTCGTTGTCTTTACACTGTGTGTCACATTTGACTCCTTGCTTTGGAACAGTATCAATATACTGGTCAATGCCTTTGCCGTATGTGTCTTCGTCTATACCTCTGAACACATGATGCCAATTCCAGAGAAGGACGATGAGCATATACCCGTTGCTTCACCCCTTGAAAATGAAATACAAAGTATAGATAAAACCTATACCGCAACAGATTCCGACAACCAAGGCATAAACATAGCAGAGGCTCTCCGCAACGAATGTGAGTCCAAACTCCTGTTCTGCAATCCAGACCTAACTCTTGCCGATCTTGCCCTTGCCATTGGTACCAACCGCACATACCTCGGAGAGTGGTTTACGGATAATGACACTACATTCTATCAGTACATCAACACTCTCCGCATCCGTCACGCTGCTGATTTACTTCTCTCAACCGACTATACCATCAAGCAGATTCAGGTCGATTCCGGCTTCTCCAGTCGTACCACTTTCAGCAAATACTTCACCGATTATCACGGATGCTCCCCAACGACATATCGTCAGAAAAAGTAAAAAAACGCTCATTTCATCGAAAAAAGTTGTTCGTCTGTTACAAAAATGAAGAAATTGTAACAGACGAACAACTATTTTTGGCAGATTCATACATTATTTGTAACTTTGCAATAAGTTTTGGTGACTACATTTAGTCACTCAGAAGTCTTCAAACAAAGGCAATAAAATGACACCAACATATTTCATACACCTCGTACTCTATGTCATCGTCATGACGCTCATCTTCACGCTGAGTGCCATGATGCTTTGTCCGCGTACCCGTTCGGTGTTCAAGGCTCCAGTACCCAATATACATTTCACGTTGGGCAAGCTGCTTATTCCTTGGGGTATGACCTACGCCATCTTTCTGCCTTGCATGTACCTTCAGCAGACAGGAAGTGTATGGTCAGGATATGCTTACACCCTCACCACGATGCTTGCGGTCATCATCATGCTCTCCGTCACTTCGTGGGCATACACCTCATACCTTCAGCAAGGAGTGCGTCAGAGGGTGATGCAGCCACTCGTTCTTACCCTTCCAGTCATATTCATGCTGATGTATGCCCTTTCACTTTATGAATCCCTGCTATCCATCTTCGGCGGTGCGATAGCTTTGGAGGGCATACTACTCATTGGATATTATTTATTGCTCTACCGCCGCTTCAAACATGATCTTATGATGAACTATAGCACCATCAGCCTCTGCATGATCCACGGTCTAAAGGCGCAATGGGCTGTGTGTATCATCACTATTGTCGTCTTTGGCATCAGTATGGTGTACGACTCTATACTCTGGAATGTGGTAGACATGGTAGTCAATATTCTCGCCATCGCTACATTACTTTACACCTCAGAGCACATGATGCCAATAACCTTCGACGATGAATAATAATTTTGTTAAGGTGGGTTCTATTAATTAGCTTTGTCATATTTCGAGGCTATTTTCGGTCCGAAAGAAGGCAAAAACGAAGAACTCACTGATTAATGATAAACTAAGTGGGTAATTAATAGAACCTACCCTAATAAATATAAAAAGTCAACAACGGTTCATAAATAAAATAGCACGATGAAGACAAAAAACATATTTCTTATGCTTTCTATTTGCGTGATGGTATTCACATCATGCAGCAATGACGAGAGTGACAATAATCCCATACAGTCAACAAGTGAAATAGAAAGCATGCTTGTAGGGAAATGGAAATCTACGGTTGAAGACAGTGAGGAGGTGCTTACCGACAGACGAAGTGTACGCACATATTTTTCGGATGGTACTACCTACATCTCTTTCTCCCGCAAGTTCCAGGCATTGGGATTCCAATGGGCAAGCAAATATCTGATGAGTTACCAGATAAAGGATGACATCCTTACGGTCAAAAATCCTTCAAACGAAAAATCTTATCAGTTCCAGATTATTGATATTGGTGATGATTTTGCCAACTATATGGGCATACAGCCTGCAAGTGGTATAATGAAGACGGTAAGAGTCTCCGCTGACTACTCCAATGATATTCTTGGTCTCTGGGAAGGCGTTGAAATGACTGGCGATGAGACATTCGGCAACGTAGAGGCACGTATAGAGTACAAGGCTGACGGTACATACATTTATTATAAGAGGAATGGTGATGACTGGACTCCGAGTATCAATGTTGATAATGAATATAATATCGATGGAGATTGGCTTGCTACTCGCTGGCGTCCAAAAGCAGGAGCAGACTTCAATTATGAGTGGTGGGATATTGACTACATTAAGGATGGCATCATGAAATGGTCTGCTCTCCGCGAAAAAAATGACGGCACACGTTTCACTACAACATTCACATGGAAAAAGATAAAATAGAACATTGGAACAGATGAAGAACAAGAAAGCAATAGTGACTGCTGCTACCAGCGGCATAGGATGGTCTTCTGCTCTGGCATAGGCTAAGGAGGGCGCTACGGTGTGTATCTGTTCGATACAGAAGGATATCGATGCTATCAGAGAACTTCTATAGAAATGCAACGACGAAGGACTTGACCTCTTTGCCCTTCCTTACGATGCCTTTAACACCGAGAGCTACAAGACGCTTTTCGAGAAGGCTGTGGAGAGAATGGGAGCTCTGGATATCCTCGTGAACAACTTCGGCTATACCAAACCAAATCTCGACACCGACATCTTCCATATCAAGTACGAGGACTTCAACCGCTTCGTCACCGTCAATCTCGCCTCGGTTGTCATTCCTACCCAAATGGCACTTCCACTTATGACAATGCGTGGAGGTGGAAGCATCATCAATATCGCATCCATAGCAGGTAAAGTGCCAGACATGACGGAGATGGCATACGGCACATCGAAGGCAGCCATCTGTCATATCACGAAGATGGTGGTAAGTTAGGCTGCACCGGCAAAGATACGCTGCAACGCCATACTCCCAGGACTGACGATGACGGCGGCAGTAAAGAATGTTCTCACCTAGGAGTACAAGCAGTTCTTCCTCCGTCACGTGCCACTTGGCCGTGCCGCGGAGCCTGACGAAATAGCAGCGGCGGTGAAGTATTTCGCAAGCGACGAGTCATCGTTCGTAACGGGACAGTTGCTTGAGGTCTCCTGAGGTTTCGGCACTGCCACTCCCCTCTATGCCGATATGATGGCAATGGCAGTGAAGATGCAGGGATAAAACTAAAGAAGCATAACATATGATTATAGAACTGAAAGGACATCTGGACACATCGAAGGTGGCAGATGTCAAAGCGCGGATAGACGCTCAGTTGGCTAACGTGGAGCCTGACGAGCATGTGATAATAGACTGTACCGAACTGGAGTACATATCAAGTACAGGTTTGCGTATTATCATTGGTATTAAGAAGAGTCATCCAGATATGGAGTTGACAGGCGTAAACACTGATGTATATAACGTCTTTGAAATGACAGGATTCACACGTATACTTGACATAAAGAAAGCGTTGCGCAAGATTGACCTATCCACATGTCAGCTCATAGGTGAGGGCGGCAACGGCGCAGCCTACCGCATCAACGATGAGGAGATAGTGAAGGTGTGCAAATATGCTCACGGCGAGGAAGGTCTCATACATGAGAGCGAACAGGTGAGGGAGGCTTTCCTCATGGGAGTGCCGACAGTGATAAGTTTCGACACGGTCGATTGCGGCAATGGTCGCAAGGGCATCGTGATGGAAGCCCTCGACTCGCAGTCGCTGGGTGCATACATAGCAGAGGATCCGTCGCGCATGGATGATGTAGTGAAGAAGTATGTGGAGGTGTTCCGCCAGGCAGATGCCGTTGAGATGGATTCGCCACTCTTCAGCAGGACGAAGGAGTATCTCCGCCAGCGCCTTATGCTTCCGCAACGCATCATCAATGAGCAGGAGGCCGCTTCGCTTATATCACTCCTCGACGAGATACCTGACTGCAACCGCTTCGTTCATTTCGACGGACACGTGGGCAATGTACTCATGTATGGTCCGCAGGACGACCGCAACCTTATGATAATTGACTTCGGCGACTCTG
This sequence comes from Bacteroidales bacterium, assembly GCA_045600445.1. GTDB lineage: Bacteria > Bacteroidota > Bacteroidia > Bacteroidales > UBA3663 > Liminaster. The sequence continues at coordinate 7,654 of JAZRXZ010000101.1, forward strand.
GTGTGGGACATCCCGTACTGGAGATAGCAGGTTGGGCGTTCATGATGCTTGAACCGGAATACGGAAGGGGAAGCACCGCACAGGAGAAGATTACGGGCATGTCGCGCGAACTCAGTCGTGAGTTCTCTCGCCGTGTGTTGGCAGAGATGTTCCATCCATCCACCGAAACCGAGCTTGACGACATTCTCAACAAGGCATCACTCGTAGGCCGCATTAAGGGAGTATGCATAGCTCAGTTCTGGCATTCAGCCTCTGACAATGCCAAGTTCAAGGCGTTCACCAAGCGTTTCACGGAGGAAACCTTGACCCTTGTGCCTGAGATAAAGGATGCCATCCGCTATTTCGTGAATAGGCTATAAACAATACAAATCTTTCGCCAGCGCTCAAGTTCTTCGGCAAATCTCAGGCGGAGGCAAAATTAAAGCGTAACTTATATCGTCATATAAACTTAAAGAATATGAGAAATTATTGGAAACCACTGGTGCTCTTGTCATTGCTGACGGTAAGCGGACAGGTACAGGCAGACGAAACGCAGTCGGGCCAGGCAATAGTCGTGGAGGGTACGGAAATGGCTATGCATCAGTCGGTCATGGACGTACTGCGCGTCCTTCCTGGTGTGACTGTTACAGATGATGTCGTCACTGTAATAGGATGTGGCACGGCGGTGGTATATATCGGCAACCGCAAGATAACGGAAAACTCCGAGCTCAGCAACATCACTGCCGACAGAATCAAGGAGGTGGAAATAAAGAAACATCCTGGTGCAGAATATGACAAGAGTGTGATGGCAGTCCTCGTCATTCGACTCAAGAACGATGAGAGCGAGGGACTGCAACTAGACAACATGCTGCAGCTTGATCTCACCCACAAACTCTCGGGCACCGACCGCTTTAGCCTTGGATGGCGTCATAAGGCGTTGACGCTGCGAGGATACGTAGGTTTCGAGGAGCATAGGATGAATATCTCAAGCCAGAGTTTCAACAGGACATATAAGGATAAGCAGCTCATCAGTGAAGGGTCAACTTTCTTTCACTCCAAACTCAAGTCGCAATGGATACATGCAGGAGCGTCCATGGCGTATGATTTCAGCATAGGCCATAAACTCACCTTTAATTACTCGCTTGCCGACAAGCGAATTGACAATTTCGATATTCCTGAGTTCATGCAGACCAGCAGACATCCTTCCACCCAGCATGACTTTGCGCTTGAATACGCAGGACGATGGGGAGGATGGGACTTTGCGTTGGGCAACAACTCCTTAATATTCAATGCTAATCTGGACTTGTGTAATCCTGAGTCGGATAAGAAATATGTGCGCAAGCAGTATGACGTGCGAACTTTTGCCAAGGCGAAGACAGATCTGTGGAAGGGATCACTGAACGTTGGTGCTGAATATCAGATTGACGATATGGATGCGAAACTCAAGGACGAGAATCCGACAATGAATCAGCAGGATCTGGCTTACGGACTCAGCCATGCCAAACATCCTGACCGCACTCTCGGACTTTTCACCTCGCTCAGTCAGACCTTTGGCGACTGGACCATAGAGGCTGGTGTAAGATATGAGTATTACAACACATCGTACAAGGCGTGCAGCGATGACGGCTTGCTGCAATATCTTGAGAATTCTTCGCCGGATGCTGTTGCGCAAATACTGGAAAGGTACCCAGAGATCACTTCTCTGCTCAGAGATGGCAGTCTGACTTACAAGAAAGGCATGTTCTTCCCTTCACTCAAGGTTTACAAGAAGTTCGGCGAGTCAAGGCTATCGCTTGAACATACGGAGTTCTCCATACCGCCGGACTTTGCCATCACGCGACTGAGGATTTCGGAGATTGACGTGTGGGCGAAGAAGGTGTTGTGGTCAGAGATTGCGTCTGCTACTACGCTTGGGTTCAAGCACAAATGGTTGGACTTGGCTCTCACCTTCAATCATTATGACGATCCTATCTGCGAGACGCTTAACTCTCTGGACCAATACAATGCCCCTGACTACAACGCACTCGACTTTGACGTCACGCTGACTCCACAGATCGGTGTATGGACGCCAATGCTCCATGCCAACTTCCACAAGCAGTGGTTTGACATGCAGTTGGCAAGCGGCAAAGATCGTCTAAAGAAACCGCATGTCAACGTAGAGTTCTACAACACTCTGTCGCTACCCCACGACTGGCTACTCCGATGCAACGCCACCTGGTACAGTAAGGGTGCACTCCGCAACAACTATTATGTCAAGCCCGATCTCTGTATCGATGCCTCAGTTCAGAAGACCTTGCCTAAGCAAGGACTTACCTTCCTGCTCTCATGTTACAATCTCCTGAAAGACTCGTACAGCGACTATGCACGTTACAATCAGGCTTACTACGGAATCTCTGAGGGTTCTCGCGACCGCAACAACCGCATACTCTCCCTCACCATTCAGTATAAAATGTAAGAATCATAGCTTTCGTGGACACACATATCTTAAAAAAATAATATGAAAAAATTAAGCAAAGCAATCTTTCTTGCCACTCCATGTTTAGTGGCAGCTGTCATCACTTCAAGCCTCCTCGCAAGCTGCGCTTCAAAGCCAGGCGATAAAGAGGGATGTCTGGAACAATTCAATGACTACCTCTATGGAGTAGAGTACGATGACTACGACTTCAAGGCTGGCGTCGAAATCTTCGAGAAACGCTATGGCAGCATCGCTCCTGCTGCATGCTCCGAAGTGCGCAAGGGCAACTTCGTCGGTCGTAATCTTGATTGGTACATCAACAGCGACCTCTCTGCCGTCATCCGTGTTAATGCTAAGGGTACACCTTCCGACGACAACTTCTATACCGCACGCTATGCTTCCATTGGCATGGTGGGCTGTATGCCTGAGTTTGGTACTGACAAGGTGAGCAACACGACTGATTATCTACCTATATACGAACTGCTGCCTATGGCAACCTCCGATGGCATCAACGAGAAAGGTGTCTATATCGGTGTCAACGTGACGGCTACGGGTGAAACCTCCATGGATACTACTAAGTGGAAAGACCACCAATGGGGACTCGGTGCTGCGTTCACCAATCCAGAGTCGGACAAGAATTTGTGTGTTACATACCTCGTACGTACGATTCTTGATCATGCATCATCCGTTGAGGATGCCATACGCATCGTCAAGTCCATTAACTGGTATGAGCCAGTTAACTTCCCCCACCAAGGCGAAACACAGTCATTCCACTGGCTTATCTCTGATAAGACTACTAGTTGTATTCTTGAGTTCATCGATAACGCACCAGTATTTGTACAGACCAACGATGTCAATACCCCATCGCTGGCTACAATTATGACCAACTTCAATAACTACCTCATGCAGAAAGGTATCATTCAGGACCACGGCATAGGCTACGAGCGATGGGACCTCCTCAACTCCTGCTATGCTAGCACACCTGAGACGGTCGAGGGTATGCAGGGACTGATGGAGAAGGTGTGGTACAGCAAATCTTATACCATGAGTCTCGATGAACCAAACTACTGGACTACAGAGAATCCTAACGAATACTTCACGGCATCGCAGATGTACAAGCACCCGGAGGTGCTTAAGGACGAGAAGTATAAAGAGGTGGTCAGCAATAATCTTGCTATCTTCAACGACCGCGCCAAGTGGCATACGCCAGAGTGCGGCGCATGGTATTCCACCCACACCAGTATCTACGACCTCACCACGCGTTCCCTCACGGTTAAACTTCATGAAGGATTCGACGGAATGAACGACTACATGACGTTTGATTTCGACTCAACCTTCCCAAAGCCATTAATCAAGAAAAATAAATAACCAAATACACTATGAATAGAAGAGATTTTCTTAAGGTGTCGCTCAGCGTAGGACTGGCTGCGGCACTTCCATTCAATCTAATATCACTCACAAGCTGTACAGGAGCAAAGTCTAAGGGCACTGACGGCGAAGCTACCCCCGACATCTCGGGAAAGGCAGACATGCTTGTCCTTGGCAACATCATCACCATCGACGACAATAAGATGTTTGCCGATGCCATGACCATCAAGAACGGCTATGTGCAGTATGTGGGTAATAAGCAGACAGCGTTGACCTATTGCGATGACAACACAAAGAAGGTGGACTACGGCTCTCTGTCCGTATATCCTGGATTCATGGAGGCACACTGCCACGGTCACTCGGCAGGTCTGCTGGAGAGTTCCATCAAGCTCTATGACTGCGAAACATACGCTCAGTATCAGGAAGTCATCAGGGATTACATCAAGAAGAACCCAGGACGCTCGTTTTACAAGATATCCGGCTGGCGTAATGTCGGTGGCGTATTGCCTACCGCCCAGCTCCTCGATGAGGTATCAGCGGATGTGCCAATATATGGTAATTCTATGGATGGTCATTGTTACCTCTTCAATACCGCTGCGATGAAGGCATTCAATCTGTTTGATCCTGAATGGGGATTGCAGTATCAACCTTCCGAAGTGCCAAGGGATAGCCAGGGCAGACCTACAGGATACTTTGCCGAATCTGCTGCAATGTATCTTCAGAGCAACCTTCCTATAGGAAAGGATGAGTTGAAGGATTCTATCTTGGCATGGCAGCAGTTTGCATTCAAGAACGGATTCGTGGCTGCTACAGAAGCAGGTGTTAACTTACTGTCGGAGGTAGTGGATGAAGCTTACAAGGAACTGGCGAAGGAAAACAAACTGCAACTGCGTACACGTGCCTTCTGGAACGTGACAATAGACAATGCCAATGATGAAACAGTCGGTAAGATTGAGAAGAAGGCCAAGGAAGACAATGGCGATTACTATAAGGTCGTTGGATTGAAGATATTCATCGATGGCGTAGTGGAGAGCCACACTGCCCTCCTTACCGAGAAATATAGCGATGAGGATACCTACGGTCTTGATCGTTACAAGGACAAAACAGGCGATCCTGACAAGACTCTCAAGGAACTCGTCCTTGCTGCCCATAAGCACGGTCTTCCAACCCACACCCATACCATCGGTGACGGTGCTGTGAAGAAGATGCTCGATGCCATAGAGTATGCCAAGAACACCACGGGCAACTACGCCATCCGCGATATGCTGGCACATATCGAACTCGTCCGTTCTGAGGACATCAAGCGTTTTGCCAAGCTCAACGTAACTGCCATCGTTGCTGCATTATGGGGACCAAAGAATTCCATCACACCATTCCCAGAGGAAGTGGTGCTCCTTGGTGACCGTGCAAGCAACTACTATCAGATAATGAACAGCTTTGTAAAGATGGGTGTCAACTGTGCTCAGCACACCGACTACCCTGTAAGTCAGGCGTTCGGTGTACCACGTGCCATCTACTGTGGCGTAACGCGTCAGTTGCCAGAGGGTGGCAAGGAGTCTGAGCGCCTTGCACAGGAGGCAGTGACACGCCTTGAGATGCTGAAGGAGATGACCATCAACGTGGCTAAGACATGGAACGAGGAGCACCGTATGGGTTCGCTCACACCAGGCAAGCTCGCCAACTTCGTAGTCTATGACTGTGACTTCATCGACGACGACGAGAGCAAGATACCTGACGCCAAACTCAAGCACGTAGTAATAGACGGCAAGGAAGTATATAAAGGATAAAAAAGTTTCAGATATGACATACTTATTCATAATGCCACTATTCATCGGCACCACGGAACTCATCGTCATAGCCGGCATAGCTCTTCTCCTCTTCGGAGGGAAGAAGATTCCGGAAATGATGCGCGGACTCGGACAAGGCATCAGCGAATTCAAAAAAGCAGCCAACGATGTCAAAGCACCTGTTGACGAAGTGGGCAAAGACCTCAAAGACGATTTGTAGAACTTTATCTCTCCAGTTAAAAACATTTTCTTGCTGGAGAAATGTATTTTACTAAGTTTTTTTAACTTTGCACAGAATATTTAAAAAACTAAATTAAATAGATGGATAAACACTTTGAATCGACCCGATGCCTTGTATGCCACGATGCACCTTGTACCGCAGTATGCGCCCGCAACAATGATCCGGCACGCGGAATACGTGCGCTGAGATTTGAGAACGACTACTGTGTGGGGATGTTCCTCAATGAGGATATGTGTGCCTGCTGCGATGCACCATGCGAGAAAGCATGCATTCATCCCGACTTCCCTATACGCATCAAGCAGATTGCTGAAAGTATTCCAGCAAAGACAGTAACCGGACTGCCATCACTGGAGATGGACTTCTGCGGCATACATTGCGAGAATCCATTCTTCCTCGGCTCGTCCGTCATTGCCAGCAGCTACGAGATGATAGCCAAGGCATTCCGCATGGGATGGGCTGGTGTGGTGTATAAGACCATGTCCTTTGCAGAGATGAAGGAGGTGTCGCCACGCTTCGACCAGGTGGGCAAGGAAGGCACGCCGTTCGTAGGTTTCCGTAACATGGAGCAGGTGTCAGTTCATACTCCCGAGGAGGACTTCGCCATATTGACGCGCCTGAAGAAGGAATTCCCAACGAAGGTACTGGTGGCTTCCATCATGGGCATCAGCGACGATGAGTGGGCACGATTGGCAAGGATGGCAGAAGAGGCAGGCTGCGACATGGTGGAGTGTAACTTCTCATGCCCTCACATGGCAGCCAAGGGACGTGGCAGTGACGTTGGTCAGAACCCTGACCTTGTGAAGCATCTCACTGAGGTGGTGAAGGCTGCTACACGACTACCGGTGATTGCCAAGATGACACCAAACATAACTCACATCGAAGAACCAGCCATCGCCTCCGTTGAAGGCGGTGCCGATGCCGTTGCGGCTATCAACACCATCAAGAGCGTTACGATGAAGCGCCGTTCGGAGGTTTCCGGCAAGGCTACCATCTCGGGCTACAGCGGCAAGGCTGTGAAGCCTATCGCGCAGCGCTTCATACTCGACATGCGCAAGGACGAGAAGCTGAAGGACGTGCCTCTCAGCGGTATCGGTGGCATAGAGTCATGGCGTGATGCCCTGCAGTATATCGTCCTGGGATGCAGCAACGTGCAGGTGTGTACCGCAGTCATGCAGTACGGCTATCGCATCATTGACGACCTGATACTCGGTATTCAGGAGTGGATGCAACGCAAGGGTTACAGCAGTCTTGAGGAAGTGCGTGGCAAGGCGCTCAGTCAGTTTGTTCCTACCGACCAGCTTGACCGCGACACATACGTCCTGCCACGCATCGATCGCGAGAAATGCGTTCACTGCGGCCGCTGCTACGTCTCATGTTACGATGGCGGTCATCAGGCAATAAGTTTTGATGAGGAGACACGTATGCCAAAAATCATTGGCAAAAACTGCGTAGGCTGCCATCTCTGCATGCTCGTATGTCCTACGGGAGCCATACTGCCAACAAACAGAATTCCCGTAAAGCATTAATTTGAAATCACAATAAATCGTTGAATAATCAGTCCACCCTACCCCAATGCAGGGGGAGGCTTGGAAATACCACATATGTCGTCATCTCAGAATTGTAAACGAATACTCTTATGCGGATATGGCAACATCAATCGCACTTTCCATAAAATCCTCCAAGAACAGGAGGAACCGGACACATACAGTCTGACAGTCTGCGAACTCAACGATGGTAATGACATCAACACGTGGCTACCTGAGCATAGCGCTGAGGTGGACGTTGTGGTGAATGCCTGTAGCAGCGAGACACTGCCCATCATGGAACTGTGCATGCAGCTGGGACTTGACTATATCGACGTAGGCATTGACGATGGTGAGGAAAGCTTCAACTGCAGTAGGCAGGGTGATGAGTCATACACAGCCGAAGATTCACTCAACATACTTCCCCAACTGATGTCACGACCCTGTCACTCGCACGTGATGCTCGGTTTTGGCATAAATCCTGGCATCCTCGAACACATCTACGTGAAGCACAAACCAGCCTACCGGCATCTCGCTCTCGAACTCGAGGATGACGATTCCTACTCTGACCACACGCCACTCTTCGGTACATGGTCGCCTGTGATGTACGCTTCCGAGAGCACCTTTTTCAATAAGTTCATAGCCTACAAGGGACGTGCAATCAACGTTACGGCAGCGATGGACCAGCATGGCCCCATCGTACTGCGTGGAAAAGATGGCAGGGAAAGGCGCTATGTCTTTGTGCCCCACGAGGAGATCTACTCGATGATGAATAGCGATGACTTGTGCGAGGGTAGCGGCTATCTGTTCCAGATGGTGCCGACGCTGCAGCATTATTGTCTGGAGCACGGCAAGAACATGACATTGGAGGAGGTTCGACAGATTCCCGTACTGCGCCATTGTCAGGGCGAGGATAAGGTAGGTATGTTGTTCTGGGAATTGAACGATGACGGCACGCTTGCCGACCGCCACTACTGGATATATAACCGCACCACCAACGAAGACACGTGGCAGCGCTATGGCGAGAACTCGGTGTGTTGGCAGACGGCGGCAGGTATATGGATAGCCTACAAACTGCTCGATCGTGTAAGCACCGCCCATGCCCACACTATGACCGAACTGGCAGCGCAGCATGGTGAGTATATCGACGAACTGCTGGCGAGGATAGGCATGCGCTTCGACCGTATGGAGAGCGTGTTTGACAAACAGCAATTTGAACGTGAAGTTAAATCATGGTTTGTTTGAAGACTTATATGCTAACCCCCTTCCAGCGCCAACTGTATGACTACTGGAAGATAGCTCCAAAAGATGACTCGTTGGTTATTGAGCCACACCTTCCGTTGAGCAATGATGTGGATGTTGAGGCTTTGATTGCTGAGTCACAAAAGCTGATTAAGGACGTATGGGTGCTTCATACCCGTGTGATAGAAGCCGCTGGCGAACCCAGACTACTCTTCGTCCCAGCGATAACACCTCGGTGGGAAGTCGTCAATCTCAGCGACGATGAGGCTGATGAATACATATCACATCAGCATCATCTGCTCGACCTGAATAAGGGACCGATGGCGCGTTTCGTAGTCATTGTCACGCCTACGCGCAAGTTTCTGAAGAGTGCCATCAGCAACATGCTGTGCGATGGTTGGTCGATAAGTATGATTGCCAACAGAATTCCATTTGGCACCATGAATCATTGGACGAGTATCAGCAAGGAGCAGAACCAGTTCCCTATGTACCTGGAACAGTTGGAAGCGCTACGGGCGTCATTCAGATTCGAACGAGATCGCGAGTGGTGGATAGAGTATATGAAGGGCGTTGACAGACTTACGGACTTTGCCGTAAGGGAAGAATATGAAGTGGGCAAGGTAATATTGAAGCGCCGCATCTTTGACAAAGCCAGCATCGATGCAGCCTGTCAGAAACAAAAGATCTCAGTCATCGAGGCATTGCTTACGGCATGGGCTATGGCGTTGAGGGATATGACGGCGGTATCGGAGTCCTTGAGCACAATCACCTTCATAACGCTGAACCGTGGCAGAACAAGGCGACAGATGGACGTATTGGGCAATTTCCTGATTGAAAAAGCGTTAAGGGTAGATATCGCTGTTGACGACACGATAGTCGAAGTTATGCGAAAAGTGCGCCGTGCCAATTTTGTTACTAACCTGCACAGCCTCTTTACAGAGCAGGATTTGGAACCGTATATCGGAGACTGCGACCAAGGTACCTGCGTGATCTACAATGAAGACATGGATCATGCGGAAAGCATTGTGGATGGAGTCGTTCCGCATCCATGCTATCCGGAACCGACGGAGACCTGCGAATTTCTGTCGGGCATACTATGGGGACGAAAGGATAAATACGAACTGGAAGTCACATATAGCGAACCGCTCTACCGCGAGGAAGACGTCGATAGGTTTGTGGAGCGAGTTGTATATTGGTTCAATGAATGTTTATAGATGGATAAATATACGATATATAATATAATGTACGTGCTGATCGCCGTAGTAGGCATCGGTACCATAGCACTTGGAGTGAACCTGCTTCAGAACAAGAAGCATCTCTTCAAGAGTGCGGTTACCACATCACCTGTCATACGCAAGGCCTCTGCCTTCATGATCATCATGATAGGAGTTGAGTGGCTCTACGGCGTGGCACTCGTAGCATCTATAGATACCGACGAGGAACTGGTCGTACATTTAGGCATCGCCAACATGCTCGACGGCATTACGTTTGAGCTGGCCACCTTCGTCTGGCTCTTCTCGCTGCTACAGCCACAGTCGCTTAGGCCGTACGTATGGCTGTTCGGAGCACCGATACTTCTGCCTGTCATCATGCTCGTATGCTATGTCATCGACCCAAAGGAGATATATTATGAGGTGTATGATATATGGGGCACTGTCTATGTCATCGTACTGTCAGTGATGTTCGTATTCTCGGTCAGAAAGTACAACCGCATGCTGTCGGAGCACTATGTTGACCATAAAAACAAGACGCTGAAACCGTTGTACTATGCACTTGTGGTATATTTCATTTCCATAGTGGTCAACAGCATCGCCTTCGATGGACACACGACGGAGAGAAGCGTGCCGCTGACATTGCTCAACATTGTCTGCATCCTCTTGCTTGTCCTCTTCATTATATGGATAGCCGAAACCCAGCAGATGATTGTCCGCATAAATGGAATGCCGGTGAGCTATGTGCCAAACATGCTGCAGCGAGACAGTGAGGGGCTCTGTCTGGCAGAGCGCATAGAGACAAAACTGAAAGATGAGTCGGTCATGAAACCGCTCATGTATAAGGAAGACTTCAGCCTGGAAGATGTGGCACAAGCTATTGGCTACGAACCGGCTTATCTGCTGTGCTATCTGGATCTGAAAAAGACGAACTTCAATAAGTATTTCAATGCAAAGAAATAATTACATAGTCACTCGTGCGTTTCGCAACTTCCTGCTGGCATCGATATTGACCAGCGTGGTGCAGCAGCTGCGCGTGCTGGTGGATGGTGTCATTGTGGGACATATGATAGGCCCGATGGCACTATCAGCCATCAATCTCTATCTGCCGTTAGAGGAAACGGTCTATGGCATCATCATGCTCCTTACTGCAGGGGCTGGGTTCCTGGCAGCAGGACGACAGAGCCGACATGACTACGAGGGGGTGTCAAGACAGTTCGTTGTAGCCATGTCATCGGGCATGACAGTGGTGATAGCACTGGTGACGATGGCGTTCGTATTCTTCCCTGAACTGATAGACCTGCTCTCGGATGCCGATACGCCGGAGCTTTACGAATACACCGCAGAATACACCAAGGTACTGCTCGTGTCGTTCCTGATACAGGTTCCCAATAGCGTGCTGCGAAGCTTCGTCAGCATAGATGGTCAACCGCAGATGGTGACGCGCAGCATCATTACGAGTTTCCTGCTCAACATCGTGCTTGATGTCAGCTTTGTAGGGATGATGGACATGGGTATGGATGGTGCTGCATGGGCTACGCTGATAAGTGACATGATGGGACTGTTCATGCTGCTACCTTACGCAACGGGACGTCATTGCAGTTTTGCTCTTACGTCGGTGGAGCATTATGCGGCAGAACTGCGCGAAAGCTTGCAGGAAGGCATTCCCCTGGCATTGGGAGGCATCATGGCAGGTGTGGTGATTATGTTGACCAACCAGGTGGTGTTGAAGTTTGAGGGAGCCAACGGCGTGTTTATCTTTGCTGTCGTGTTCCAGATACTGGCAATCTGTGGCATGGTGACAGAAGGACTGGGCGAGATCAGCGAGTCGATAGGCGGAGTTCTGTTGGGCGAGAAAGACAATTCAGCGTTCAGGGCATTGGTGTACAGGTGTTACCGCATGCTTTGGTGTGTGCTTGTCGTTGTCAGCCTACTGACAGTCGTCTTCCCTGGATATTTCTTGATGCTCTTCGGTGCAGAATACGAACAGGTGACCACAGAAAACATATCGGCATTGCGTGTAGCCTGCCTTATCATCCTGCCCTATGTTCTTACTACTTTCAACGCAAGTGTACATACGCTTGTGGGTCATGAGGTATTGTCTGTTCTGGTATTGCTGATGCAGGCTGCCATGATGATAGGTGCGCCCTACATCGTGACGAAGATATCCCCAACACTATTCTGGTGTTCCTACCCAGTGGGAGCCTTGTTGGTATTGGGGGTGCAGATTATGGTGTCGTACATAATCTACCGACAGAAGCGACAGACTACAAGAATTGCCTTGCTGCCCACTTTACCAGATAGCGTATCAATGGACTATTCCCTGCCATACGATGACTCTGTCATTGATAGCAGTCTTAGGGATGCAGCACTATTACTCAACATCTGCGAGCTGGAGGTACAGCTGCGTGCCGACCTTTTCGTTTGTTGTACAGACATCGCCAATAACATTCTGGCGCATAGTTCCGATAACAACAAAGGGCACTATTTCGACTTGCGTATCCAGGACAAAGAGGATGTAGTAGAGATATGGTTCAAGGATTCTGGCATGCCTTACAATCCGGCACAAGAGATTACACCTCCAGAGAATGTGGAAATGTCGCATAAATATATGTTCGGACTTAATGTTACAACACTGAGAATTAAGAAAAAACAAGAATATGATTGATCTTAAAGGCATACATAAAACCTATCTTGGTGCGCAACCTCTTCACGTACTGAAGGGAGTGGATCTGCACATCGACGAAGGTGAATTGGTGAGCATAATGGGGCCTTCGGGTTCGGGCAAATCGACCATGCTCAACATTATGGGCATTCTAGATGACTACGACGAGGGTGAATATCGTTTAGCAGGTCATCTGATTAAGAATCTAAAGGAGAGTGAGGCGGCACGTCTGCGCAACGAACTGATAGGATTCATCTTCCAGACGTTCAACCTCGTGAACCACAAGAATGCTCTTGACAACGTAGCCTTACCGCTCTACTTCCGTGGAGTTAGCAAGAAGGAACGTCAGGAACTGGCGATGGAGTATCTTGCCAAGGTAGGACTGGAGAATCACTGGGACCACCTGCCTATGCAGATGTCGGGAGGTCAGCGTCAGCGCGTGGCTATCGCACGAGCCCTGATTCAGCATCCTAAGATAATCCTTGCAGATGAACCTACCGGGGCCCTTGACAGCAAAACAACTCAGGAAGTGATTGATATGCTGCGAGAGGTGAACCGTAAGGAAGGCCAGACGGTAATCATAGTGACTCACGAGCAGGAGGTGGCAGACCAGACGGACAGAAAGGTGTTCTTTAAGGATGGGGTGATCTTTAGTGATACACGATAATACGAAAACTATAGTTGAACGTAGAAGAATAAGATATGAGAAATATTGCAAAGAAAATAGCATGGAGTGCAGTCGCACTCGTTGTGTTAGTAACCTTCTGGGTGCTGTGGAAACAATCGCAACCAGAAAACGAGGTATATGAGTTATGCAAAGTAGATAGCAGGGACATCAATGAGATCATCACTGCCACGGGCCATCTTGAGGCACGTCAGGAGGTGGAGGTAAAACCTAAGGCAACAGGGACCGTTGTTGAGGTATTGGTGAGTCCAGGAGATAAGGTAACGAAGGGACAGGTGATTGCACGTATTCAGGTGGCTCCCAATCCGTCGGGCGTGAGCGAGGCTCAAGGTCATGTAGCTACAGCAAGACTTATAGCAGAGCAGGCTAAGAAAGAATATGACCGTGCCAGAACTCTGTATGACAAGAAGATAATGTCGCGACAGGATTATGAACGGGCAGAGAATGCATTTAACATTGCCAATGAAGATTTGAGAACAGCCCTTGATGCGCTGGGCATTCTCCGTACGGGTAGCAGTAAGGCTGCAGGAAATGCAACTATCGTGGTAAGTCCATTAACAGGTACAGTGCTTGATGTTCCGGTGAAGGTAGGTACTTCAGTGGTAGCTACGAATGAAGACTCTGAGGGTACTACCGTGGCAGTGGTAGCTAATATGGACGAGATAATCTTCCGTGGATATGTTGACGAAATTGAAGTGGAAAAGCTGCACGTTGGTATGCCCATAAACATCATAGTGGGTGCTATGAAAGACTACCGCCTACCTGCTACACTTGACTTTATATCACCAAAGAGCATAGAGCGCAATGGTGCTACTGTGTTTGAGATAAAGGCAAAGTCATCGATGTCCGAAAAATTTAGCGCACGTTCAGGCTATAGCGCCAATGCTGAGATAGTTACAGCCACATACAAGCATGCACTCAGCGTAGAGGAAACTGCAGTGGAGTTTGAAGGTGAGGGTAAGGCATACGTATGGTTACTGACCAGTGCTCCGACAGACGAGACAGATCAGACGTTTGACAGAATACCTGTAGAGATTGGCGGTAGCGATGGTTTGTATATAGAGATAAAGAAAGGGGTAAAGAAAGGTGACTTGTTAAGAGGTCTGTTGAAGTGATGATGAAACGTTTTGTATTGATATTGACTACCATACTACCACTGACAGTGTCGGCACAGAAGGTGTGGACACTGCAGCAGTGTGTAGAACATGCACAGGCGAAAAATATCTCGCTGAAACGTGCAGAGATAGATATAAAGAAGCAGAAGCATCAGGAAGAGGCAAGCAGAATGGCATGGTTGCCACGTGTCCATGCAGAAGTTTCGGGTACGCTGAACTTCAATATGAACATGGACCTGCTCATGCGTCAGAACTTCCTGTATGCTCCCTTTACGGCAACAGCCGAGATGCCAATTGATATCACTGGACAGATACGCAATCAGGCAAATGCTGACGCCATGGAACTGAAAGCACTGCTGGCAGACCATGAAAAGACAGAAAATGACCTCGGGATTGCCGTCTGCTCGGCATATCTGCAGGCTGTATATGCCAAATGTCTCATGGGAATAGCTCAAGAGGAGGTGAAGTTGGCAAAAGAACGAGTGGAGATGGTGAAAAGCCTGGTTGATGAGGGCGCGAGAAGCGAGGGAGAGATGACCGAGGCGCGCAGTTCGTTAGCAGAGGCAGAACATGCGTATCTGATATCTTCCAACAACTGGATGAAAGAAAGAATGGCACTGGCCCAGATGCTTCTTATTGATGATTACGAGAACTTTGACGTTGCTGAAGTTGACGACTACGTGACTTCGGCTGATACTGCAGGTAACATAAACGGATATTTGGACCTGCAGGCGGTGGTGGATTATGCACATGCCAACAATGCGGCTGTTCGTTCGGCAGAACTCAGAATCGAAGCTTCGGAGTTTGATATCAAGGTGGCTAAGAGCGAACTCTATCCCCGACTCACTCTCCGCGGACAAATAGGTGCCTTTGCATATACTGCCCTAAAAAAAGAAAATACATTAGGAGAATACAGTAATATATGGAAGAACCGTAACGAGCAGTTATCGTTGAATCTCTCAATCCCAATATTCAACGCTTTTGCCACTCGCACACGTGTAAAACAGGCAAGACTGAAGTCTGAGAACTACCGTCTGGCTGCTATTGAGGAATGGGAGAGTCTGAAACATGAGATACAGCAAGCATACCTTTCTGCACAGACAAGTCGGCAGGAGTATGCCTCTGCACAGAACAAGGTGAATCAGTATCGTGAGGCATACGCCTATCAGCGCAATCGCTATGAGAACGGAATGGGCACATGGTTGGAATTGCGCGAGGCTGACAGTAATCTGCAGAAGTCTATGTATGTGGCGCAGCAACTGCACTTTCAATGCATAATGAATCAGAAAATCCTTGAGTTCTACAAAGGCGAGGCTATCAGATGAAGGAACTGCTTAATGACATATTCAACTCAATGCGCGTGAACCGCAAGCGTATCAGGCTGACGGGATTCTCCATAGCATGGGGCATCTTCATCCTTATTGTGCTGTTGGGCGCTGGTCAAGGACTACTGAATGGCTTGAACCGCATCTATGGCTCCAATACCAATGCTACGGTCACGCTGACTCCTGGTAATACCACCTATGCCTGGCATGGACACAAAAAAGGACGACCAATTCGTATGACGGAACGCGAGGCACTAGCTCTGAAGACCAGATTAAGTAAATGGGTTACTGCCTCTTATCCTGTAAAGACGTTTCAAGAGGCACAACTGTCGGCTGGTGCACGTCATAGCCTACGCAATGTTCACGGCATGCATCCTGGTTATCAGATTACAATGGATATACACATGATTGCAGGACGCGACATAAACGCATTGGATATGGAGAAGGAACGAAAAGTTTGTGTTGTGTCGCAAACGACTGCGAGGGCATTGTTTCGTGGCGAAAGGTCACGCAACTTGATAGGCAGGACGGTGCTCATCGCCGAACGCCCTTTTATAATTGTAGGTATATACGAACCAGACAAGGGTTTCATGATTGTGAATGACGTCTTTGTGCCTATGACTACAATGACGCAGATGTTCGTGCATGACGACAAGCTCTCAAAGATACTGCTAAAGATGCGTCCTATGTACGACGAGGAAGAAAACCATCATTTCGATAAAGCACTGAGAACACTTCTGGCAAGGCAAAAGGATTATGCCGTGAATGATACCAGGGCAATCCATGTGCGTAATATGTATGATGAATATATTCTGGTGATTCGACTGATGGGAGGTGTACAGTTCTTTATATGGATAGTGGGCTTAGCAACCCTAATAGGAGGTGTGACAGGCGTCTCAAACATCATGTTTGTCTCTGTGCGTGAGAGAACCCGTGAGTTTGGAGTGTTGAGGGCTATGGGAGCGACGGGTAACTACATTTTGAAACTCGTGATGCTCGAAGCCGTCTTCATATCGCTCGTAGCAGGCTATATAGGTATGATGGCGGGTATGTTAGTTGTGAAGATGCTTTCTGTGTTGGCGGATGTTCTGGCGGAGGGCGAGGCATCTGTGTTTATGAATCCCACCGTTCCATTCTACACTATTATAAGCATCACTATAGTCATAGTCCTTGCAGGACTGGTGGCAGGGTATTATCCTTCACGCAGGGCTCTGAGAATGAAACTTATTGATGCTCTGGCAGCTGTAAATTGATTGTTATGAATACAGAATTTCTAAACGATGCTTTACATTCACTTAGACAGCAGAAACTGCGTTCTGTACTTACAGCATTCGGTATCTTCTGGGGAATGTTCATGCTCACGTTATTGCTTGGTGTAAGCACAGGTATCAGTCAAGGTTTTGTTGGACGTGCAGTGTCAATGGACGGAAACTATATAGAGATGGAACCGTTCCCAACGACGATGGAGTATCGGGGGTTCGGTTCTGATCGTATGTGGCGTTTCCACAATAGTGATCTGAAGTCCTTCAAACAACGTTTTCCAGATAAGGTATTGCGTGTGTCGGGACTGAATCTGGAGGATGTTCAGATGGTGGTGTGTGGCACACAGAGTGGATTGTATCAGGTGATGGGCGTGAACACGGATTTTCTTCATTCTACACCACAACGCGTCATCAAGGGCAGGTACATCAACGAACTGGATCTTGAGCGAAAGCGTAAGGTATGCGTCATTGGCGATGACCTCTACAGGCAGTTCTTCAATACGGATGCTGACCCGTGCGGTAGTCAGATAAAGGTAGCAGGACAACTTTACACAATAATAGGGGTGAGCATGAATACTAACAGTCAGTGGGACGAGGAACTGAATGTATCACGCATGGTGCAATTGCCACTGAGCACCGAACAGGTAGTGTTCCGGCGGGGCAACGACATCGATGTATTGTTTGTTGCTGCTCACGAAGAGTATTCCATGGTCGATTGGCAGGAACCGTTCGTTGCCTACGCCAAAGAACTGCACAATATTAATCCTAAGGACGAGGAAGCAATCAGCGTTTACAATACTGCGGAATATCAGGAAGAGATGGGTGGCGCACTGGTAGGCATCAATATTCTTTGCTGGCTCGTTGGTATAGGAACCATACTGGCTGGTCTGATAGGTATCTCTAACATCATGCAGGTAATGGTAAAGGAACGTACACAGGAGATAGGAGTCTATCGCGCATTAGGTGCTCAGCCCTCATTTATAGTCCGTCAGATATTATCCGAAAGTCTCCTGCTCTGTTTTGTATCAGGTTTCCTTGGTTTGTTGCTAGGAATTAGTATATTAAAAATGCTGCGAGAAATGTTAGCAGCCTCTGCCACAAACGGAGATTTAATCTCTAACCCATATATCCCCTTCGGGTTGTCGGTAGTAGCATTGATGATTCTTGTAGTTGGCGGACTCATCGCAGGATACATACCCGTAAGGAATGCTATACGTATTAAAGCCATTGAGGCATTGCGAGATGAGTAAGGCGATGTCCTGGCTAAAGTTTTGTTGTCGTTCAATAAATTAATGATATTGACACTTGGAACACGATGTTGAAATCTTGAGCCCCCCAATTTCAACACCTGGTACACGATGTTGAAATCCTGAGCCCCCTAATTTCAACACCTGGTACACGATGTTGAAATCCTGATCCCCCTAATTTCAACACCTGGTACACGATGTTGAAATCCTGAGCTCCCAATTTCAACACCTGGTACACGATGTTGAAATCCTGAGCCCCCAATTTCAACATCTGGTACACGTTGTTGAAAAAGCGCACTAATTTTTACCTTTTGCATTCTGGAATCTCTATATCCTTGAAGAAGGATATTTCTCCTTGGCTTGTTATTGCCTGTTCTGAAACTATTTGCCCAGGATAAAAGACCAGATTAGGAGATTCCGACTCGTTGTCGTCACATGCAACAACAATAATTGTCAAAATAACAATAAAACAAAACTCTTAAACTTTTTCATTCTACCGTATTACGAGACTAAATTAAGACAATCTTTACTTGAAACAAGTATTGCTATGAATATGCGTGGCATGAAGGAATTTATTGATATTTATACCTTACTGCTCTCTTACTTGCTCAATGTCCATAGATTACTTCGTATAAACGCTTTCAATCTCTACCACGTAAACGGTATGCATACCTCCATGTGCACCATACTGCTTGTCAAGAATCTCACGGTCGATGAAGTTTGCCTCAGTCATCTCTGTCTTGAAGAGTTTGCGGCAATCGAGTGTCATGCGTGCCTCTGCAAAAGTCATTACACCTGACTCCAACTTCAAAGGAGTGATGCCACTTTCCTTTACCTTGTCTGTATCACGCCCTGATTTGGTGCCGCAAATCTGCAATGCCTTGCGATATTCTTCGCCATAAAATGAGAGGGTTACACGCTCGTTTTCTTCAAGGAAACCGTGAGTATAACGCTCTGGGCGAATGAAAAGGAAAGCCACAGGCTTGTTCCAAAGGATTCCCACGCCACCCCAAGATGCCGTCATTGTGTTGAACTTGTCTTCTGTACCAGCGGTAACGAGCATCCATTCATCACCTATAAGTTTGAACGCATTCTCTTTGCCAAGAACGCTAATGTCTTGCTTTGTCATATTGATTTTTTGTATTTAAATGTTGATTTTTAATTGAAGTTCCCTTATAATCTGCCATCCTCCAAGTCCGTTCCCTCCCTTCGCATTCTGGATAATCAAGATTGTGATGCCCCCCGAACGATGACAATACCTGCCGAACAGACACTGGTCGGTTCATTGTTAGCCGTTTCGAAGTCTATGGCCGCAAAGTCTTTCATTTCTGAAATAACCTTTATTGTGTCAGATCTCTTAAGCAACGAGGCAGATTAGTTTTACAATGTTTTCAATTCTCCAGTTTCGCTGTCCATGATGTAGCCGCGTACCACAACATCCTTTGGTACGAGCGGATGGTTCTTCACGAGGTCAACGGTTTCGAGCACAGCAGCTTCAGTATCATCAAAACCGTGAAGCCAAGAGTCAAGGTCGATGCCACAATGCTTCATGAGCGAGATGTGCTCTTCATCAATACCACGCTCACGCATCAGGTGCAACATCTCCTGGCTATCCATGCCTTGTACACCGCAAGTTGTGTGACCGATAATCATGACTTCGTTCACGCCAAGTTCGTAAATGGCAACAAGTAGCGAACGCACCGTAGAGTCAAACGGATTGGTAATTGTGCCACCAGCATTCTTGATGATTTTCACGTCACCATTCTTGATGCCAAGGGCAGCAGGAAGCAGTTCCACAAGACGAGTGTCCATACAAGTCACGATAGCAATCTTCTTGTCTGGGTACTTGCTTGTCTGATATTTCTCATAAGCCTTCGTCTCAACGAATTGCTTATTGTATTGGAGCATTTGTTCTATCATATTGTTCTATTTGATTTTACTCTTTATCTCTATAAAATGTGGGATGAGCATCTGGTATCATGATTCGATTTGTTAGTGATTGCACATCTTTGAACCTTGGTCGTATTCTTGCATGATAGGAGATGTCGAGAAGAAATTTCGTGCGCAAAGATAAGCAATTTCGTCGATATTGCCAAATCTTATCGATCGTTATTTTATGATTTAACTTTTGTTTTGTTAGTAATATCGTAAGTATCGGTCAACTATTGAATCAATATCTGTATCTTCTTCGTCTTTCTTTACGCATCTCATTAA
>JAZRXZ010000102.1:0-2260 GCA_045600445.1 Bacteroidales bacterium
GCCGAAGAAGATGCCGATGAGTCGCCAGGTCATTACTTTCTTGAGCATGGTGGCTTCGGGCAAGGATAAGCCTACGACAGACATCATGAATGCGAGAGCTGTACCGAGAGGGATGCCTTTGGCTACGAAAACCTCTACGACGGGGACGATGCCGGCTGCATTTGCATACATCGGCACGGCAATGAGGACGCTGGCCGGAACGCCAAAGACACCAGCCTTCTGCATGACGTCGGCAAAGAAATCCTCTGGCACGTAGCCGTGGATAGCAGCACCAATGGCAATGCCGATAAGGACATAGAGGATGACTCCACGTACGATGCCGAGGGCCTCTTTTACGATGGCTGGTAGGCGTTTCATGAACGGAACGTGTTCTGTTTCAAACTCTTCATCGGCTTGCATCTGCATCTGTTGCATCTGGATAATCCATGGCGAGAGGTAGCGGTCGAGTTTCATCTTGCCTAATACGAAACCGCCGATTGCTCCCATCAGAATGCCACAGAGGACGTAGATGGCGGTCACCTTAACGCCAAACGTACCGAGAAACATAGCAACGGCAACTTCGTTGACCAATGGTGAGGTAATGAGAAAAGCGAAAGTCACACCCAATGGTATGCCGCCCTTCACAAAACCGATGAACAGCGGTATGCTGGAGCAGGAGCAGAAGGGAGTGATGGCTCCGAAGATGCTGGCCATGAGATATTGGAAGCCGTACATCTTGTGTGCCGTCAGGTAGTTGCGCAGTCGCTCAATGGGGAAGTACGCATTGACCACACCCATCACAATGCTGATGAGGAAGAGCAGCAGGACAATCTTCAGCGAGTCATAGACGAAGAAGTTGACTGCCTCGCCAAGGCGCGAGGATGCATCCAATCCGATGAGGTCGAAGATAAGCCAATCGGCAAATGTTTGTATCATAATTACATTTACTATTTAATCATTTACCATTTACAATTTTGAGTTTGCAAGTGTTACTCTGAAAACAAATGTCTTGTGTTGTTTGCAATCTTTACGAGGCAGAGCATTACGGGTACTTCGACCAGCACGCCAACGACGGTAGCGAGAGCTGCTCCCGAGGTGAGACCAAAGAGTGAAACTGCCACAGCCACAGCGAGTTCGAAGAAATTACTTGCTCCAATCATGCCGGCTGGAGATGCCACGTTGTGAGGCAGTTTCCAAGCCTTTGCCCATCCGTAGGCAATGCCGAAGATGAGGAAAGTCTGCAGGATGAGCGGAATGGCAATCAGTACGATATGCAACGGATTCTGTAGGATGGTATCGCCCTGGAACGAGAACAGAAGAATGAGCGTGAGTAGCAAACCGCATGGTGTGACGTTGTCGAACTTATGCACAAACCCTTCTTCAAAGTATGCTTTGCCTTGTCTGCCAATAATCAGCCGGCGTGTTATGATGGCTGCGACGAGTGGGATAACCACGAAAAGCAGTACCGAAAGCAATAGCGTTGCCCATGGAATGGTGATGCCTCCGACACCTAACAGCAGAGCTACAATCGGAGAGAATGCCACAAGGATGATAAGGTCGTTGACGGCAACCTGCACCAGCGTGTATGAAGCATCGCCTCGGGTGAGGTGACTCCATACGAAGACCATAGCGGTACATGGTGCGGCTCCGAGTAGTACGGCTCCTGCCAGATAGTCGGCTGCAAGCTCCTCGCTGAACATACCTCCGAACACATAATAGAAGAATACCCATGCGATACCGAACATGGTGAATGGCTTTATGAGCCAGTTGGTGACGCAAGTGACGATGAGTCCTTTGGGTTGGCGCCTCACATTCTTCACGCTGTTGAAGTCCACCTTCAGCATCATCGGGTAGATCATCACCCAGATAAGTATGGCAATAGGGATGGAGACATGCGCGTATTCCCACTGTCCCAATGCCTGAGGGATGGCTGGAATAAACCGTCCCACAAGAATGCCGAGGAGAATGCAGATCAACACCCAGAGTGAGAGGTATTTCTCGAATGTTTTCATACGATAGTATTGATTAGTTGATTATCCACAGCAACAGCAGCATTTAGGCAACTGCAAACCTTTGACATCCACGAGATAGAATTTCTGCAATTCTTTCTTGATCTCGTCACGGATGCGGCGAAACTCTGCCATGATCTCCTCATCTGTACCAGTAGCTGATGCAGGATCATCAAAGCCGATGTGCATACGCTTTCCGACCTTGCCTGTGAATACGGGGCACGACTCGTTGGCACCACCGCAGACGGTGATGACGAAATCCCACTCTTCGC
>JAZRXZ010000103.1:0-4854 GCA_045600445.1 Bacteroidales bacterium
CATCACTGAGCCAACTCCTACCTTCTCAGCTTGCTTCGGCCAGGCATTCCTTGAGCTTCACCCAACCAAGTACGCTCAGGAGCTCGTTAAGAAGATGAACGCTAACGGTGCTAAGGCATACCTCGTTAACACTGGTTGGAACGGTACCGGCAAGCGTATCTCTATCCCTGATACCCGCGGTATCATCGATGCTATCCTCGACGGCTCAATCTTGAGCGCTCCTACCAAGACCATCCCTTACTTCAACTTCGAGGTTCCAACTCAGCTCAACGGCGTTGCTTGGGGTATCCTTGATCCACGCGATACCTATCAGGATCGTTCTAAGTGGGAGGAGAAGGCTAAGGATCTTGCTGCTCGCTTCATTAAGAACTTCGCTAAGTACACCACCAACGAGGCCGGTCAGGCTCTCGTCGCTGCTGGTCCTCAGCTTTAATAATTTAGAGCGACAGCAGCAACGTGCATTCAGCACTTGCTGCTGGTCCTCAGCTCTAATTTGATTAGACTGTCGAAAGCGACAAATATCAATCCATCCGCTCGAAAAGCGGATGGATTTTTTTTATAAATCTCCATGTTTTCTTATTTAAATGACAGATTTTTCATTTTTGGCGCGGTTTTAACGCGTTTTTACATTGAAAAAACACTAAAAAATGAAAAAATCGCATTTTTTTTGGCATTTATACTTTGCAATATAAATTTTTTTGATTATCTTTGCAGCGCAAAATGTATCCAGACCTTATTAGGTTCAGTTATGTTTGTATTTCTATCAACCTATAAATTTACTGATAGTGGAGACCTTTTATAGAACTCATAAGTATCTTGTAGAGCACGTTTATTCACCTGTACGCCGTCAGTTGATCGATGAGATTAACTGGAGCAGTCGACTCATTGGTATCAAGGGTAGCCGTGGAGTAGGTAAGACCACCTTCCTTCTTCAATATGCACTTGAGAAATATGGCCCGGATGATCATCGTTGTCTCTACATCAACATGAATCACTTCTATTTCTATACCCACACCTTGCGCGAGTTCGTAGCAGCGTTCCAGCAGCAGGGTGGTCGTACTTTGCTGATCGATGAGATCTTCAAGTACCCAGATTGGAGTGAGGAATTGAAGTTCATCCACGATCAGTATCCTAAGGTTCAGATTATCTTTGCAGGTAGTACAGTGATGCGCCTAAAAGAGGCTAATCCTGTGCTTAATGGTATTGTAGATTCATATAACCTGCGTGGTTTCTCTTTCCGTGAGTACATCAACCTCATGGCTGGCACTAATTTCCACAGTTATACCTACGAGGAATTACTCGCTAACCATCAGCAGATTGCGACTGAGATCTGCAGTCAGGTCAAGCCACTCAATTACTTTAAGGATTACGTTCACCACGGCTATTATCCTTTCTTCCTTGAAAAGAAGAACTACTCAGAGATGCTCATCAAGAAGATGAACACTATGCTTGAGGTAGATATCCTCTTCTTGAAAGAGATTGAGCTTTCTTATCTTCCAAAGTTGAAGAAGTTGCTCCATATTCTTGCACAGGAGGCTCCATGTTCACCTAACGTCAGCCTTTTGGCCAAGAGCATCGAGACCAGTCGTGCTACCGTGGTCAACTACCTTTCTTATTTAAAGGAGGCACGTCTTATCAATATGCTTTATACTACCGACGAGTCGTTCCCAAAAAAGCCGGCTGTCGTGTACATGCATAACACCAACATCCTTTATCCAACTTGTCTGAATGAGGTTGAGCCACGTCAGTTGCGTGAGACCTTCTTCTACAACATGCTTCACGAGCGCAATAAGCTCAACAAGAGCAACGAGCGTAACGTCCAGTTCCTCGTTAATGGAAAGGATCGCTTCCGCGTATGTGACTGGGTCGTTCGCACTAAGAACAATCCGGAGTACTACTATGCAATCGACAACTTCGAGATCGGTCATGACAATGTCATTCCACTCTGGTTGTTCGGTTTCCTCTATTAAAATCTAATTTTCTGACTCAAGAACATAAGAACACGTCGATTTTTTCGTTATTTATAAATACGCATAAATTCTGTTCTTTTGTTCTTTTGTCTTTATATGGACATAAGCAGGAGGCTTGGGTCTCTTGCTCGATTTTGTTTGAATCATATTTTATAGTTTACACTAACTTATAATTTTATTTTAAAAACATCATGGCAAAGAAATTTATGACATGTGATGGTAACACCGCTGCTGCTCATATCGCGTATATGTTCAGCGAGGTTGCTGCTATCTATCCTATTACGCCATCGTCTCCAATGGCTGAGAACGTTGACGAGTGGGCTGCTCAGGGCCGCAAGAATCTCTTTGGCGAGACCGTTCTCGTACAGGAGATGCAGTCAGAGGGTGGCGCTGCAGGTGCAGTTCACGGTTCTCTCCAGGCTGGTGCTTTGACCACCACCTTCACCGCATCACAGGGCTTGCTCCTGATGATCCCTAATATGTATAAGATCGCAGGTGAGTTGCTCCCATCTGTATTCCATGTTTCTGCTCGTACCCTTGCTTCACACGCTCTGTGTATCTTCGGCGATCACCAGGACGTTATGGCTTGCCGACAGACAGGTTTCGCTATGTTGGCTGAGGGTTCAGTACAGGAGGTTATGGATCTCGCTGCAGTAGCACACCTCGCTACTCTTTCAAGCCGCATTCCATTCCTCAACTTCTTCGACGGCTTCCGTACCTCACACGAGTATCAGAAGATCGAGGTTGTTGATCAGGAGGATCTCCGTCCACTCGTTGATTGGGAGGCTGTAAAGGAATTCCGTGATCGTGCACTCTCTCCAGAGCATCCTGAGATGCGTGGTATGGCTGAGAACCCAGACGTATTCTTCGCTCATCGTGAGTCTTCTAACCCATACTACAACGCTGTTCCAGATATCGTAGCTAAGTATATGGATCAGGTTTCTGCTATCACTGGCCGCAAGCATCGTCCATTCGATTACTACGGAGCACCAGATGCAGAGAACGTAATCATCGCTATGGGTTCTGCTACCGAGTGCATCAAGGAGGTTATCGACTACAAGGCAACTAAGGGCGAGAAGGTAGGTTTGATCTCTGTACACCTCTACCGTCCATTCTCTCTTAAGTACTTGAAGGAGGCTATCCCAGCTAGCTGTAAGAAGATCTGCGTACTCGATCGTACTAAGGAGCCAGGTGCTAACTCTGAGCCATTGTACCTCGACGTAGTTGACGCTCTTACCGAGCTCGGCATGATCGGTCAGATCAAGGTAGTAGGCGGTCGCTATGGCCTCGGTTCTAACGATACCACTCCAGCACAGATCATCGCTGTGTACGAGAACCTCGCTATGAACGAGCCTAAGAACCACTTTACCCTCGGTATCGTTGACGATATCACCTTCACTTCTCTTCCAGTAGGTGAGGAGGTTTCTGTTGCTCCTGCAGGTATGTTCCAGGCTAAGTTCTATGGCCTTGGTGCTGATGGTACCGTTGGTGCTAACAAGAACTCTGTTAAGATCATCGGTGAGACTACTGACAAGTACTGCCAGGCTTATTTCTCATACGACTCAAAGAAGTCAGGTGGCTTCACCTGTTCACACCTCCGTTTCGGCGATACTCCTATTCAGTCAACCTACCTCGTAACCACTCCAAACTTCGTTGCATGTCACCAGCAGGCTTACCTCAACATGTACGACGTTACCCGTGGTATCCAGCAGGGTGGTACCTTCCTTCTCAACACCATTTGGGACGGTGAGGAGCTCGTTGCTAACATCCCTAACAAGGTAAAGGCTGTTCTCGCTAAGAACAACGTAAAGGTTTACTATATCAACGCTACCAAGATCGCTCAGGAGATTGGCCTCGGTAACCGTACCAACACCATCCTCCAGTCAGCATTCTTCCGCATCACTGGCGTTATCCCAGTAGAGCAGGCTGTTGAGGAGATGAAGCACTTCATCGTTAAGTCTTACGGCAAGAAGGGTGAGGACGTTGTCAACAAGAACTACGCTGCTGTCGATCGCGGTGGTGAGTACAAGGAGTTGGCAGTAGATCCAGCATGGGCAAGCCTTGAGGCTGAGCCAAAGGTATATACCGATGGTGATGCATTCATCAATGGTGTTGTTCGTCCTATCAACGCTCAGGATGGTGACCTCCTCCCAGTTTCTGCATTCAAGGGCATCGAGGATGGTACTTGGGCAGCAGGTACTGCTAAGTTCGAGAAGCGTGGTGTAGGCGCATTCGTACCAGTTTGGGACGCTGAGAAGTGTATCCAGTGTAACAAGTGTGCTTATGTTTGTCCTCACGCTTGTATCCGTCCATTCGTAATGACCGCAGAGGAGAAGGCTGGCTTCACTGGCCAGACTATCGAGATGAAGGCTCCAGCTGCTATGAAGGGTATGTTCTTCACCATGCAGGTTGGCGTTAAGGACTGTCTCGCTTGTGGTAACTGTGCTGACGTTTGTCCAGGCAATCCTAAGCTCGGTGGCCCAGCCCTCAAGATGGTTGCATACGATGATACCTCAGCAGAGGCAGCTAAGGAGGCAGCTCAGTGGCAGTATTGCGTTGAGAACGTTACCTCTAAGCAGGATCTCGTTGACATCACCGCTAACGTTAAGAACTCACAGTTCGCTACTCCACTCTTCGAGTTCTCTGGCGCTTGCGCAGGTTGTGGTGAGACTCCATACGTTAAGTTGATTTCTCAGCTCTTCGGTGAGCGTGAGATCGTTGCTAACGCTACCGGTTGTTCTTCAATCTACTCAGGTTCAGTTCCTTCAACTCCATATACCAAGAACGCTAAGGGTCAGGGTCCAGCTTGGGCTAACTCACTCTTCGAGGACTTCTGCGAGTTCGGTCTCGGTATGGTAATCGCTAACAAGAAGATCAAGCAGCG
>JAZRXZ010000104.1:0-44326 GCA_045600445.1 Bacteroidales bacterium
CTTGATACGCTCGCTTTCGCTTAACTCTATTTTTGTAATCTTACCCATAACTGTATCGTTTTTATGATAATAACGAAATCGTTATGAGTTTAGTATTTAAAGATCAAAAATAATATAAACTAATTTTGACTGATTACTTAACGGAAAATACTTATTATTTAAAAAAGGAGTAGATATTATGAAACGTTTGATGTCTATTATTGAGGGTATAGCAGTCATTTCATTCTTGGCAGTTGTTTCAAGCTGTCAGGAATATCTGCCATTTGATGATCATGATCTCACTGTTCAGACATACGAGAAAGATTTTGTCAGTACTTTCGGCAAGCCTGCTGAGAACCATTCATGGGGTTTCGTTGCGCAGACACCATTGGTGATTGAAGAAACTCGTGCTATCAATACAGATAAGAATAGTTGGTTCAAAAACTATTATGGACATTTAAATATCCCTGGTTTCCCAGATCATCTCCATGGCTATTTTCGCGGAACTAAGACTGTTAATGCAGATGGAACTTATTCCCAGAAGATGACTAAGGAGCAGGTTGAGGCTGGCCATAAGACCGATGTGAACAACTGGGTAAACAATAATGTCGGAGCCGCTGTAGGTGACGTTACTGACGAAGAGCGTGAGTTTGTATGGAAATGGTTCCATACACATAAAAATCCTACCTCTACGGCTATCCATTGGGAGAACTTCTTCGTACAAAATGTATCTTCATGGAAATTGCGTCATCCAAATTCTGATGGTCGTAACATGGATCATCTTGGATATGAGAATCCTTCTGGTCAGTTTGAGCACATTAATAATTATAATGCTGCAACTGGCGAAATCATGTATGTATATAATGCGGGTACCGCCAAGTGGTCATATTGGGCTTCTTTCAGCGGTACTTACCAGAATGATAAGTTCAACATTCAGCATTTGATCTTCGAGATTCCTCAGACCAATTGCCCTGAGGGATGCTCTGTACATCATTATGATGGTTGGTACGTTGCTTTCGATTATGAGGCAGTTGTAGTAGAAGGCAATGGCACGATTCGCAATGGCTCTGTCTATGCTGATGGATATTATGATGACTGGATTGTAAAGGTAAGTCCTGGTAATCAGGTTGGTTATCCAGAGACCGTCCGTGTTATGTGTGAAGACTTGGGTCAGGAAAATTCTGACTGGGACTTCAATGACGTCGTTTTCGATGTCTCATTCCGCAGATATGGATCGCAAGTTCGTGCTTGTATAGCAATCCAGGCCGCTGGTGGTACTTTGCCTATTACTGTCGGCACTACAGATATGAATTATGAGGTGCATAAGTTGTTAGGCAGCAACAGTATGGATCCAATTATTCATCCTTCTACTTTCGCATATTATGAAGTAGATTTCAATTCATATGATTCAGAGGACAACTTGCTTAATGCAAGAAATATTCCTGTTTATATTAATGGATCTGAGGAAGCAACCTATTATACGCTGACTAATTCTAATATCGCACAGAAATTTGCATGTCCAGATTATGTGCCTTGGACTAATGAGAGACAACCAATTACTGTTCTTTATCCAGAATTCAGCGCATGGGTTAAGGATGCTAAGACTTCTCCTTGGTCTATTTCAAATTCCCATTCTTCGATAATTACTGAGACTGCAGCACCTAATGCATTTATTAATAGTGGTGATGATGGTTGCGACTGTGAGACTTGGAGACCTGGACAGGCAGTTGATGGCCAGAATGGTACTCAAGAGAATACTAATCAGGAGTCAAATGGAGTAGGAGAGGAAAATCAGACTCCAGCTGATAATAATCAGACCCCTGTTGTTACCCCAGAAATAGATGAAAATGCAGTAAGTGTTTTCTCAGGTTCCAAAACCATGAATAATTGGGGGGATGCCGCATTTACATTGCTTAATGCTGGACAGAACAACAATTTGATCTCTAGTGCAATTAATGCAGGTAAGAAACAATTAATTGTAACGCTGTCTTCTTGTGAGACTTCTTATGATGTCTTCTTGTGTACAACCTGGTTACAAGATGCAAATCTGGGATCAACTCAAACCGTTACAGTTGATAGTTCTACTTCCCTTTTCAGTTTCTCTTTGACAGAAGCAGATGCAAATACTATCTCACAAGCAGGCTTGATGTTAAAAGTTAAGGAAAATAACAACACAGATGGTGGTAAACCTATGATCATATCATCAGTTGTATTGGAATGATTGTTACTTTGCAGCGTCAATAATTTCAAGAAATTCCTTGATGCTTGGACATCAGCATCTGGGGAGGAAATTAAGACTAAAGTTATTGGCGCTGTTAAACGCTTTCCACGGATATAATTATATAATGTTCATGCGACAAAATGCGCGAAAATATGTTATAAAACATGTTTTTGCGCATGTTTTTTGTTTGAAAATTTGGCAGATTGCAGAATTTGCACTATTTTTGCACGTAATTATGACATTTCTTTTTGCGTTAGGGAGAATGTCAATATCAGGTTGAAAGTTAAATTTATTATTAGATACAAAGAAATGAAAGTCCTTAAGTTCGGTGGAACCTCAGTGGGATCAGCTGAGCGTATCAAGAACGTTGCCAACCTCGTGCTGGAGGATGGCCAGTCAAAAATCGTTGTCCTTTCGGCTATGTCGGGTACTACCAATACCCTGCTCGAGATCTCTGGTTACTATCGTCTGCAGAATGCAGTAGGAGCCAGTGAGGTGATCGTGCGTCTGGAGCAGAAGTACAACGGCGTTATCAAGGAATTGCTCTCGACCGCTGAAGGTCAGGCCAAGGCAAAGCAGGTAGTGAAGGGTATCTTCGAGTATATCCGCTCGTTTGCCAACCGTCCATTCACCATCTATGAGGAGAAGTGCATCGTAGCTCAGGGTGAGTTGCTCAGCACCAACCTGATGTATCTCTACCTGCAGGAGCAGGGTGTGAAGGTTGCCTTCATGCCAGCGCTCGAGTATATGCGCATCGACAAGAATGCCGAGCCAGACTTCCACTACATTGAGGATCAGCTCAAGAAGATGCTGGCTGAGGCTGGCGAGCAGCAGATCTACGTTACTCAGGGCTTCATCTGCCGCAATGCATACGGTGACATCGACAACCTGCAGCGCGGTGGCTCAGACTACTCTGCTTCAATCGTCGGCGCTGCCATCCGTGCTGAGGAGATCCAGATCTGGACCGACATCGACGGTATGCACAACAACGATCCTCGCTTCGTAGAGGGGACCAAGCCAGTACGTCACTTGCATTTCGATGAGGCTGCCGAGCTCGCTTACTTCGGTGCTAAGATCCTACACCCAACCTGCGTGACACCAGCTCGTATGTATAACATCCCTGTACGTCTGCTCAACACCATGGAACCTTCTGCTCCTGGCACCATGATCAGCAACGAGACTGAGGCTGGTAAGATCAAGGCTGTAGCTGCTAAGGACGGTATTACTTCGATCCGTATCAAGTCGAGCCGCATGTTGCTGGCTTACGGATTCATGCGCCAGGTATTCGAGATCTTCGAGCGCTACAAGACTTCTATCGACCTCGTTACCACCTCAGAGGTCGGTGTAAGCTTGACCATCGACAATGACAAGCACCTCGATGAGATCCTGACCGACCTGAAGAAGTTTGGTTCGGTAACCGTCGATAAGGATATGGTGATTATCTGCGTAGTAGGTGATATGAAGTGGGACAACCTCGGCTTCGAGAGCAGTGTCGTTGAGGCCCTCAAGGATGTGCCAGTACGTATGATCAGCTACGGTGGTAGCAACTATAACATCAGCCTCCTGATCAAGAAGGAGGATAAGGTAAAGGCGCTGAAGGCGCTCAGTGCACATTTGTTCAATTAATACATATCCTATGTTCCCCTTGAAAGATTTCGAAGGTGTACAGACACCTTTCTATTATTACGATAAAGCGCTCCTTCAGCAGACGCTGGATACCATCAATGCTGAGGCTGGCAAGTACGAGGGTTTCCGCGTACACTATGCAGTGAAGGCTAATGTCGATCCTACTGTACTCAGCATCATCAACCAGGCTGGACTCGGTTGCGACTGTGTGAGCGGTGGTGAGGTAGAGACCTGTCTCAAGGCAGGTTTCCCTGCAGAGAAAGTCGTCTTTGCAGGCGTAGGTAAGGCTGATTGGGAGATCAATCTGGCGCTCGATGCTAATATCGCTTGCTTCAATGTGGAGAGCGTGCCAGAGCTTGACGTGATCAATGAACTGGCTGGCCAGAAGGGTAAGGTTGCCAAGGTGGCTATCCGCGTGAACCCTAATGTCGACGCTCATACCCACAAGTATATCACTACCGGTTTGTCGGAGAATAAGTTCGGTATCTCGATGGAGATGCTCGAGATGGTGGTACATCACACCCTCGGCCTGAAGAATGTCGAGCTCATCGGCCTGCACTTCCACATCGGTAGCCAGTTGCTTGACCTCCAGCCATTCACTATGCTCTGCACCCGTATCAATGAGCTGCAGGACAAGATGGAGTCATGGGGTGTGAAGCTCAAGACCATCAACGTAGGTGGTGGCCTCGGCGTGGATTATGTCAATCCGGACGAGAATCCTATCTCTGACTTCGCTTCGTACTTCAAGAACTATGCTGAGAACCTGAAGCTTCGTGCCGGCCAGGAATTGCATTTCGAGCTCGGTCGTGCAGTGGTTTGCCAGATGGGTTCACTCATCACCCGCGTACTCTATGTCAAGGAGGGTCTCAATAAGAAGTTCGTGATCCTCGACGCTGGTATGAGCGACCTGATCCGTCCTGCTCTCTATCAGGCTCACCATAACATCGAGAACATCTCGGCTGCTGCAGGTAGCGCTACTGAGAAGTATGATGTTGTTGGTCCTATCTGCGAATCGTCGGATTGCTTCGGTACTGACGAGGTATTGCCAGTGACCAAGCGTGGCGATCTGGTAGCTCTGCGTAGCGCAGGTGCTTACGGCCAGATCATGGCATCGAACTATAATTGCCGTCGTATTCCTGCATCGCTGGTGCTTTAAGCACGGGCGGTGCAGCCCTATTTCCTCCTTATATATTATATATAATGTATCGCATCTGTTGCTTGTTGATTCTCGCACTTTGTGCTGTCGGTCTTCCTGCTCAGGAAGTGGCTGATAGCATGGAGGTCGTGTCTCAACAGACGGCTATTGAGGAAGTGATTCCGATGACCGATGGCCAGCGACAACTGATGCGCAAGGGAATCTCTCGCTCCTGGTGGCGAGCTCATCAGAACAATCAGAAGAACAGAGGTGTACGCAAGTCATTACCTTATGCAGCACGCCAGCTGGCTGATTCTCTGCGACGTGTGGTGATGAACCTGCAGTTGCCAGAAAAGGATGAGGACTATCTTTATGCGATGCGTCTGCCTTTGATCAGCAGTGGGTCGGTGGCAGATACCACGACGCTTCACCTCAGCGACTATATGGCCGAGAGGGACAGCCGCGACATCCTGGCCGATGGCATACTCCGTGGCTATGAGCATCACTATGATGTGCCGCAGTTGATGGAGAAAGAGCGTCATTTGAGCCGCTACAGATATGCAGAGGTCGATCCTCGTCGCTTCCGCTTTGCCCGTCGCAAGATAGACGTGCCGACGCTTGAGAGCCAGATCATCGATACGCGAAACAATGTGCTGACCACTCGATTGGTGGATGAGACAGAGCTCGACCTTGGTGATGCAACGCTCGAAGGCTTCGGCCAGCAGATTGTCCTGAAGGCCGACAAGTGGCACTGGAAGGGTGACCACACCCTACAGATGCAGCAGACAGCGCTCTCTGACAACTGGTATAAGGGAGGAGAGAACAACATGTCTGTGATTAGTCAGCAGAAACTTGTGGTGAACCGCTACGATGAGAATGCCAAGACAACCTTCGACATGATCATCGACCTGAAGCTCTCTGGCTACTACACCAAGGCAGATACACTGCATGCTATGAAGGTGTCGGACAATCAGTTGTCGCTCGACATGAAGTACGGCTATAAGGCTTGGAAGAAATGGTACTACTCAACGCAGGTCTATGCCAAGACGCCAATCTTCGACCAGTACCAGTCGAACAATGCACAGACCAAGGCCACGTTCCTCTCTCCATTGGAGGTGAATGTGTCTGTGGGTATGGACTACAAGTACACTTCGCCTAACAAGAAGTTCGTATACTCCTTGATGCTGGCACCACTTTCATATAACTTGAAGTATGTGCGTGACGGTCGAGTCGATCCTGTCAGCTACGGTATTGACGAAGGTGATTTCGCCAAGCATGAGTTCGGTTCGACGCTGACCAGCAAGTTGGACTGGAAAATGGGAAAATACGTCTCCTGGTCCAGCCGTCTCTATTGCTTTACCAGTTACTCATCGATACTGACAGAGTTTGAGAATACATTCAATTTCAATATCAGTCGTTTCTTCTCGGCCAGAGTCTATGCTTATCCGAGATTTGACGATTCCCGAGACAGCCGCCTCCAGGTCAAGGAGATGCTGACCTTCGGCTTCAGTTACCAGTGGTAATTGAAGAAAAGATTATAATTAGCTCCTAAAGAAACAACCTATATATTACATTACTCATGGCAGAATTAGACATAAAGCGTGGTTTGCAGGATCTCTGGAATCTGCTTCTTGACAGCCAGCGCATTGAGATTCTGGATAACGCCATCGTACAGACCTTCCGCAAAGGCGAGTCCATCTATAGGGTGGGCGAGGAATCTGTATATCTGGTGTGCATGCTCAAGGGACGCGTGAAACTTGAGAAACTTGGCATCGGTGGCCGTATGCAGATCATGCGAATGTTCCGTCCTGGCGATAACTTCGGCTACAGAAGCTACTTTGCCGTACAGGAGCACGTCACCGAGGCAGTAGCGATGGAGACCACGCAGGTAGCCTTGATTCCGATGAACCTCATTGAGCGTATCTGCATGGAGAATCCTATGCTCGCTATGTACTTTGTCCGCAATCTGGCCACTGACCTGGGTGCGAGCGATGAGCGTACGGTCAACCTGACACAGAAACACATACGGGGCCGACTGGCCGACTCGATCATCTTCCTGATCGACAAGTATGGCTTCGAACCGGATGGTATCACCATCAATGCACCACTCTCGCGTGACGATCTGGCCGCTCTCTCAAATATGACGACGTCTAACGCTATCCGTACCCTTGCCACCTTTGTCAAGGAGGAGATTATCGAACTGGAAGGCCGTCGTATCAGAGTACTGAGCCGTGAGAAATTGAGGCGTATCAATGCCAATGGCTAAGCATATAGTGAAAAAAGAATAAATCGGGTGAGTTTCATCCGATTTTTTTTGTGTCTTTGCAAAAAAAACTGTATATTTGCCACGGGATAAAATTCCTTATCAAAGTACATCAGAAACTTAAAACATAAGAAGGAATGATCAGAAAGATTCTTATTGCCAATCGTGGAGAGATCGCCATCCGTGTGATGCGCGCCTGCTACGAGATGGGCATTCGCTCGGTGGCCGTCTATAGCGAGGCTGACCGTACGAGCCGCCATGTGCTCTATGCCAATGAGGCTGAGTGCATCGGTCCGGCACCTTCGAACGAGAGCTATCTCTGTTATGACAAGATCATAGAGGCAGCCAAGAAACATAAGGTAGACGCTATCCACCCTGGTTACGGTTTCCTCTCAGAGAATGCAGAGTTCGCTCGTCGTTGCGAGGAGGAGGGCATCATCTTCATAGGTCCTAACCCACAGACGATGATCGACATGGGAGACAAGATACAGGCGCGTCGTCACATGATTGCCGCTGGTGTCCCTGTCGTACCAGGAACACAGGATCAGCTCAACTCGGCAGAGGAGGCTGTCGGCGTGTGCAAGGCCATCGGTTTCCCTGTCATGATCAAGGCTTCGATGGGTGGCGGCGGCAAGGGTATGCGCCTCGTACACCGCGCTGAGGACGTCGTGGAGGCTTACAATACCTGTAAGTCAGAGGCTATGTCTGGCTTCGGTGACGATACCGTCTATATCGAGAAGTTTGTGGAAGGCCCTCACCATATTGAGTTCCAGATCCTTGGCGACAAGCATGGCAACGTCATCCACCTGGGTGACCGTGAGTGCTCCGTGCAGCGTCGTCACCAGAAAGTGGTAGAGGAGTCACCATCGCCATTCGTCGATCCTGAGCTCCGTCAAAAGATGGGAGCTGCCGCTGTAGCTGCTGCCAAGGCTGTAGGGTATGTCGGTGCGGGTACTATCGAGTTCCTCGTCGATAAATATAAGAACTTCTACTTCCTTGAGATGAACACCCGCTTGCAGGTAGAGCATCCTATTACAGAAGAGGTCGTCGGCCTTGACCTTGTGAAGCTGCAGATTGCTATTGCCGACGGTCAGCCATTGACCATCAAGCAGGAAGACGTCGTGCAGCGTGGTCATGCCATCGAGTGCCGTATCTGTGCTGAGGATACCGACAATAACTTCCGTCCGGCTCCAGGTGTCATCTCTCGTCTCGTCGAGCCTCATGGCCCTGGCATCCGTATCGACTCGGCTGTGTATGAGGGATATGAGATCCCTATGTATTACGATCCGATGATCGGCAAGCTCATCGTCTATGCCACTTCGCGCGAGTATGCTATCGAGCGTATGCGCCGTGCACTCTATGAGTATAAGGTAGCTGGTCTTGTGACCAACATCCGCTACCTGCGTCGCATCATCGATGTGCCTCAGTTCAAGGAAGGTAACTACGATACCTCATTCATTGAGACCAATCAGGAGCGCTTGCGTCCACGTCCTGGCTTCAAGAATGACTCGGAGGACATGGCTATCATCGCAGCCTATATTGACTATCTCATGAATTATGAGGAGAATAAGGGCGATGGAGTGACTGAGAATAGTTCCGCTCTCAACCGCTGGAGAGCATTTGGTTTACAAAAGGGTGTCTTGAGAGTGTAAGTTATGGAAATACAAATAGGAAATCGCCTCGCTGAGGCAACCCTTCTTTCTAAGGAAGGCAATAATGTGTCGATCGAGATCGATGGCAAGGTATACAATGTCGATATCTGCATGTTTGCCAACGGTCAGGTGTCGATACTCAATAATGGCATCTCATACAATGCTACGCTAATCAAGGGTGAGAGTGGCAAGCACTATCGTGTAGGTCTGAACTACTCTAACTACGAGGTGGATATGCTTGATAGTCAGGCCAAATACATGCGTATGCGCAAGAAGGCTGACGCAGAGAAGCAGGCCGACAAGATCAAGGCTCCAATGCCATGTAAGATCGTCAAAGTCTATGTTGAGCCAGGTCAGGAACTCCAGCCAGGTGACATTGTACTCACCATCGAAGCCATGAAGATGCAGAGCAACATCTCTGTCACTGAGGCTTGTAGTGTGAGCGAGGTCAAGTGTGCAGAGAATGACTCTGTAATGGCAGAGCAGGTATTGGTAACATTAAAACTAAACGCATAAATAATACATTAGGTATGAAAAAGATTATTCTTTCGTTTGTGATGGCCATTGCTATTGTTAGCAGCGCGTTGGCAGGTGGAGAGAAGGTCACGGGAGATTTCTCTGTCCTTAAGGGTCAGCAGGTTAATGTAGTATATGACTATTCGCAGATTGATATTGCTGGTAAGTGGAATGATGCGACTTACCCTGAGAAGAATGCAGAATGGGAGGCCATCAAGGTCGAAGCTTATGATAATTCTGTACAAAATATCCTGATGGAGATTCCTAATTCTGGAATGACCGTGGGCAAATACCCTGATGCACCTTATACCCTTCGCGTAGTAGTTCTTCGTGTCAAGAGTGAAGGCCGCACATTCGCTGATGTCATCCTGACTGATAAGGAAGGTAAAGAACTCGGTTCGATCACCGGTTTTGATGAGAAGGGTGGTGGCGGAATGAATGGCTACATGCCTTTCAGTGTTAATTATAAGCGTGGCATCGGCAAGGTAGCTCATCGTCTTAGCTCCCTGCTCAAGAAATTCTTTTAATCAGTAGCTATGGAACCAAAGAAATTAAGTGTCCGCGAGCGTATCGATATCTTGTTGGATAAAGGTACTTTCGTGGAGGTAGATAAATATGTGAAGCATCACTGCACCAACTTCGGTATGGAGAACAAGAAGGTGGCAGGTGATGGTGTAGTGTGTGGCTATGGCAAGATCGATGGCCGTATCGTCTTTGTCTATGGCTTTGACTTTGCTGTGCTTGGCGGCTCATTATCAGCTGCTAATGCAGCCAAGATCGCCAAGGTGCAGGACGCTGCTTTGAAGAATGGCGCTCCGATCATCGGATTGAATGACTCGGGTGGCGCTCGTATCCAGGAAGGTATCGAGTCATTGTCAGGCTTCGGCGATATCTTCTATCGCAACGTGATGTCTTCGGGTGTGATCCCTCAAATCTCAGCTATCATGGGTCCTTGTGCAGGTGGCTCTTGCTACTCGCCAGCGTTGACTGACTTCATTCTGATGGTGCGCGAAGAGGCTCAGATGTTCATCACCGGCCCTAATGTTGTGAAGCAGGTGACTCAGGAGGAGTGCGATAAGGAAACCCTCGGTGGCGCTGATGTACATAGC
This sequence comes from Bacteroidales bacterium, assembly GCA_045600445.1. Lineage (GTDB taxonomy): Bacteria > Bacteroidota > Bacteroidia > Bacteroidales > UBA3663 > Liminaster. Next base: position 10,502 of record JAZRXZ010000104.1, read on the forward strand.
ACGAAATCAGGTGTTTGCCAGTTTGTATGCGACAGTGACGAAGAGTGTCTGATGACCATTCGCGAGCTCATCGGCTTCCTGCCAAACAACAATATGGAGGATGCTCCGATGCATCCTGTCACCGATGAGGTGAACCGAGAGTGCCATGAGCTGGAGGGCGTCGTGCCAACTGATCCTAATATCCCTTATAACATTAAGGATATCATTGAGCCAATCTGCGACCACCAGTATTTCTTCGAGATCGCTCCGAACTTTGCCAAGAACATCGTCATCGGTTTCGGCCGCATGGCAGGTCGTACTGTCGGTTTCATTGCTAATCAGCCTCAGGTGCTTGCTGGAGCTCTCGATATCGATGCTTCGGAGAAGGGTGCTCGCTTCGTGCGTTTCTGTGACTGTTTTAACATCCCAATAGTGGCTATCGAGGACGTGCCAGGCTTCATGCCAGGTCTCAATCAGGAGCATGGCGGCATCATCCGTCATGGTGCTAAGCTGCTCTATGCATTTGCTGAGGCTACCGTGCCAAAGATCACGCTCATCACCCGTAAGGCATACGGTGGTGCATACATCGTGATGAACTGCAAGCAGTTAGGCGCTGATGTCAACTTGGCTTACGAGTCAGCAGAGATCGCTGTCATGGGTGCCAAGGGTGCTGTCTCGATCCTCTATCGCAAGGAGACTCCAGAGCAGCAGCAGGAGCGTATCAAGGAGTATGAGGCTAAGTTCTCAAATCCATATTGCGCTGCCGAACTCGGTTATATTGACGACATCATTTCTCCAGCAGATACCCGTAAGGCTATCATCGCTGGCTTGGAGTGCTGCAAGAACAAGAACCAGAGCAATCCTCCAAAGAAGCATGGCAATATGCCAGTATAAATAGTTGATGCTACTTTTCTAGAAAAATAGCTAGAAAAAATACTTAGAAATCAATTTCAGGCCGTGAATACTGACACTACGTACCAAGTGTCAGTATTCACGGCCTGATAGTTTAACACTACGTCCCTAGTGTTGGTATCGTAGGTCTTGGAATCTAACACTACGTCCCTAGTGTTAGATTCGTAGGTCGTGAAAGCTGACATCGCGTACTCAGTGTCAGCTTCTTGTTTCGAGAAAACTAACAACGCGTACGCGATGTCAATATCAGAGAAATAAAATTCTATTACAGGTTTCTGGAAGATTATTTCTTCTTCCAGAGCTTGGTCATATCCTCGAGCGTCTTGCCCTTCGTCTCAGGAACGAGGCGCCAAACGAAGAGCGCTGCGAGGATACAGATGATGCCGTAGAGTGCATATACGAACCAGTAACCGAGGCTGTTGGCCATAGGTACGAACGAGGTTGAAACGATCCAGTTGAAGATCCACTGGAAAGCAACTGCGATAGCTACAGCACCGCCACGGATGGTGTTAGGGAAGACCTCGGCAATGAGTACCCAGCAGATAGGACCCCATGAGAACATGAAGCTTGCAGAGTAAACCATGAGCGAGATCATGCAGAGGAGCTGCATGGTAGAATCGTTGGCAATAGCGCCTTCGAAAGTACAAGCTACGCCGATAGCACCGAGAGCCATACCGAGAGAACCTACGATGAGGAGAGGCTTGCGACCGAGCTTCTCGACGGTGAAGATAGCGATGCAGGTGAAGGCGAGGTTGACGATACCATTGAATACGGTGAGTACCATTGGGTCATCGAAGCCCATTGCGCCATAGATACGTGGAGCGAAATAAAGCACAGCGTTGATACCCACAGCCTGCTGGAAGACTGAAAGCATAATGCCGACGAAGATGCAGAGGAAACCGTAGGTCATAAGAGGCTCGGTCTTCACGGTCATGGTCTCCTTGATGTCCTTCAGGATCTCCTTAGCCTTGCTGGCACCGTTGATACGTGCCAGGATGCTCTCGGCCTGCTGATCCTGACCGATAGAGGCGAGGTAACGAGGGGTCTCAGGAACGAAGCAGATAAGCAGAGCGAAGAGACCTGCAGGAACCATCTCCGAACCGAACATGTAGCGCCAGCCGTTCTCGATGGTCCAAGGATCGCTGGCAGGGTTGAGGCTGTTGAGGCCCTGACCGATGCTCTCGATGATTGGCTGAGTGTGTTCGCCAAGGATGAAGAAGTTGACGAAATATACGACGAGCTGGCCGAAGATGATGGCGAACTGGTTCCAAGAAACCAGCATGCCACGGATATTAGAAGGAGCAATCTCACCGATGTACATAGGGCAGACAGCAGAGGCAAGACCTACGCCGACGCCACCGATGACACGGTAGATGTTGAAGACGATGAAAAGGGTCATGTTTGGTTCGCCCTTGGTAAGAATCATTGATTCAGGACTCATAGAACCCCAAGCCGAGATGAAAAACATGATACCAGCGAAGATGAGGCTCTTCTTGCGGCCCCAGTTAGATGCAAGCATGCCGGAGATAGCGGCACCGATGATACAGCCGATCAGCGCACTTGAGCTGGTGAAGCCGTGCCAGAAGTCGGTGTAAGTAAAGTCTGTAGCGCCCATGAAGAAGGCCTGAAGACCTTTTTCTGCACCAGAAATAACAGCTGTGTCATAGCCAAAGAGGAGACCTCCGATGACGGCTACAAGCACGATTGAGAACAAATAGGCCTTAGAGCCTGTTTCGTTGTTTGCCATGTTGTTTGTTTATTGGTAATGTTAATATTAATATCGATGTGGGATACGATGTTTTCTATGAAGTACGCTGCAAAGATAATTATAAATGTGATAAATGCCAAGGAAAATCAAAAAATTATGCTTTATTTTGTCACTAAGAAGGTGAAAAAATGTGGTTATTTGTCAAAAAAGTGATGAAAAATTGAAAATATTGCATTAAATTTAACAACTAATTATAAAATAATGTATCTTTGCACCATCTTTGCGTTCTTCCCTCCGTAAGGAAGTTACCAAGGAAGTTTTATTATTATAATAAATATTGAAATTTGTAATTCAATGATCAAAATCACTTTTCCTGACCAGTCGGTCAAGGAGTTTGAGCAGGGGGTAACCCCTCTTCAGGTGGCTGAGGGTATCAGCCAGCGTTTTGCACAGGATGTGCTTGTCGCTAAAGTAGGCGACCAGATGTGGGATATGACTCGTCCTATCGAGGCAGATTCTACCATCGAATTTTTTAAGTGGGACTCTGAGGAAGGCAAGCATGCTTTCTGGCACAGTTCTGCACACCTTCTCGCTGAGGCTCTTCAGGAGCTTTATCCTGGCATCCAGTTCGGTATCGGTCCAGCTATTGAGAATGGTTTCTATTATGACGTAGTTCCAGCAAACGGAGAGAATATTAAGGAGGCTGACTTCCCTAAGATCGAGAAGAAGATGCTCGAGCTTGCTCGTCAGAAGCAGGCCATCGTTCGTAACGACGTTCCTAAGGCTGAGGTGCTTGAGCAGTTCGCTGCCAAGGGTCAGACTTTCAAGTGCGAGCTTATCTCTGAACTTGAGGATGGCAAGATCTCTACATATACTCAGGGTAACTTTACCGACCTCTGCCGTGGTCCACACCTCGCTAACACCGCACCTATCAAGGCTTGCAAGGTATTGAGCGTAGCTGGTGCTTTCTGGCGTGGCAACGATAAGAATCCTCAGATGAACCGTGTATACGGCATCACCTTCCCTAAGCAGTCGATGCTCGACGAATACATCCAGCTCATCGAGGAGGCTAAGAAGCGTGACCACCGTAAGCTCGGTAAGGAGATGGAGCTTTTTGCATTTACTCAGAATGTAGGTGCTGGCCTTCCATTGTGGTTGCCAAAGGGTACTGCTCTCCGCAACCGCCTCCAGGAGTACTTGACCAAGATTCAGAAGCGTTATGGTTACCTTCAGGTAATCACTCCAAATATCGGTAACAAGAATCTTTATGTTACCTCAGGTCACTGGGCAAAGTATGGTAAGGACTCGTTCCAGCCAATCTCTACTCCAGATCCAGACGAGCTTTACTTGCTCAAGCCAATGAACTGTCCTCATCACTGTGAGATCTATAAGACCAGCCCACGCTCATACCGTGACCTGCCTTTGCGTCTCGCTGAGTTCGGTACTGTTTATCGCTACGAGCAGACTGGTGAGCTCCACGGTTTGACCCGTGTCCGCTGCTTTACTCAGGATGATGCACACCTTTTCTGCCGTCCAGATCAGGTGAAGGAGGAGTTCCTCAAGATCATCGACATCATCATGATCATCTTCAAGGCACTTGACTTCAAGCAGTTCGAGGCACAGATCTCATTGCGTGACCAGGTGAATCGCGAGAAGTACATCGGTAGCGAGGAGAACTGGGAGAAGGCTGAGCAGGCTATCATCGACGCTTGTCAGGAGAAGGGCCTTCCTGCTCATATTGAATATGGTGAGGCTGCATTCTATGGTCCTAAGCTCGACTTCATGGTGAAGGATGCTATCGGTCGCCGTTGGCAGTTGGGTACCATCCAGGTGGATTACAACTTGCCTGAGCGCTTCCAGCTCGAGTTCACTGGTGCTGACAACCAGAAGCATCGTCCAGTGATGATCCACCGTGCACCATTCGGTTCGATGGAGCGTTTTGTAGCAGTATTGCTCGAGAACACCGCTGGTAAGCTCCCATTGTGGCTGGCTCCTGATCAGGTGGCTATCATGCCAATCTCTGAGAAGTTCAATGACTATGCATATCAGGTCAAGGAGGCTCTTGAGAAGCAGGAGATCCGTGCATACGTCGATGATCGCAACGAGAAGATCGGTCGTAAGATCCGCGACAACGAGATGAAGAAGGTTCCTTATATGCTCATCGTAGGTGAGAAGGAGATGGCTGAAGGCAAGGTCAGCATCCGTAAGCAGGGTGCAGGCGATGGCGGTCAGCTGACCATTGAGGAATTTGCTGCTCAGATCGTTGCCGAGGTGAATGCTCAGATTGAGCACTCAAGCTACTAATACACCTTTATTAATAATATATCTGGAGGTTTCTTTTTTGAACCTCCAGAATATTTGATTTCGTTTCAATGCATCGTATCATCAAGACCATTATACTACTCATTACTATTGCTACCATGCCTTTTATGGCGAGGGGGCAGAAGCGTTATGAGGGACCGGGAAACTGGTTTGTCGGTATTGATGCAGGTGTCGCCCTTGCGATGAATGAGAATGTCACGGGCAAGAACTTCTTCCATACGAAGATCCCCAGTGGAAGCATCACTCTGGGAAAGACCATCACTCCATACTGGGGACTGAGATTATCTGCTGGCTTCTATTCTCAGATAGGTCATCCTCATGAGAAGGCCATCGAGTATGATAAGGAGACCTATGGAGACTATCGGTTCCATACCGCATCCGGATCTTTGGACTTGATGCTGAATATGACCAACTGGTTCAGGCCTTATGACGTCCGTAACTGGTTTGATGCTTATCTCATTGCAGGTGGAGGTGTTCTCTATACGTTTGGCATGGATAAGAAGGTCGATGAATGGCCTTCATACGTCTATCCTGTCAATTCGGAAGAACTATTGACATGGAATGCAAAAACCGGTATCATGGCTGCATGGCATGCTAACAGAGCCTGTGACGTGACATTTGAGGTAGACTGCTTCTTTACAGACAATGCTTATAATGGTGTTGTAGATAATCCCTCTAGATCGTTTGATCTTTTCCTTAGTCCTCGCATAGGTGTTGTATATTACTTCAAGAATTCAAAAGGTAGACATCGTTATGCGAATATTGCTAAGAATCATCGATATTGGCGTGGTTTGAATAACTAAATCTATATAAAATTTCAGGCGAAACTAATTTATTTTTGTTGTATGAAAAAATTTATTGCCATCTTTACCGCATCTTTTTTGGCCTTATCGTGGAATATGGCCGATGCACAGGTTGTGGGCTCTGAGAACTGGGGAAATGGAAATCCTCAGCGAAGAGGTGGAGTAATCGACGATGATCTCATCGGCGGTAGTCCAGAGGAAGACGCCTTGCTACAATCTCTTTACAATGAGGAAGAAGATCCTGAGCTGAACCGTGTTCTTAGGAGCGAGGATTTCATCTTCCCTACATCTCTTACAGACAATTGGCACCTTATGTTCCAGTTAGGTGCTGTAAATTCATGGGGTAGCTATACCAGTAAGAAGAACTTCTTCGAGTTGACCAACATCGGAGCTGCTTTCTCTATCGGTAAGTATCTGTCTCCTGTCAATGACGTACGTCTTACTGTGGCTTATGGCCGTGGTACGGGTGTCCGTGGCAAGGATCAGATTTTCTATGACTGGTTGGAAAAAGGTACTAATAACCAGGATGATGACATCTACACTGGTGAGTACTCTAGAACAGAAGCACAGGAGGAAGCATTCTGGAACAATTTCCCAAAATATCACTGGAATACTATCAGTTTCGGAGCTCAGTGGCTTCCTAACTTGACCAATCTCTTCAAGGGCTATGATCCAGATCGTAAGTTTACGGTCAGTGGTATCATGGGTATGGACTTGGAGCATACTTGGGGTTATCCAAGCAAGGAAAAGATGGGTCTCTCTCAGGTGAGTGTCTGGTCAGAGGCTCCAAAGACTAATACTGGTCGTACACTTATCGGTATTCAGGTCGGTTTGCAGTTTGACTATACCCTCTCTGATCGTTGGCATGTCAACTTGGAAGCACAGGAGACATTCCTCGATGATATTCATGATGGTCTTATCTCAGATCAGAGCTGGGATGGTCATCTTAACATCTATGCTGGTGTGACCTGGTTCCTCAAGAGCCGTCTTAATGATGGTCGTTTGCAGAACCGTAATCCATTCAATGACAAGTATAATGAGATTGAGGAGCGTATCTATAAGAACCGTGAGGCTCTGGAGGATGCTCTTGCTAATCGTCCTGTTGACGTCGAGGTTGTTGACGTAACTAAGGATGTAACTTATACTTTGATCTCATTTGAGGAAGGTGTTCTTGAAGTACCACGTTTGCAGCAGAATAACGTCTTTACCACTGCTGCTGCTTACGAGCGTAACAAGAATAGTAAGATTTTCATTACTAATAGTAGTAAGGTTGATGACAAGGCCTTCCACGAGCGCGCTTGGTCTATCAGTAAGCTGCTCAACAATCGTTGGCAGGTACCTTTGGAGGATATTTGGGTCGATGCAGACGAATCTCATATCCAGAAGTTGCAGTTGCCTGACTGCAAGCATTACATCATTCTCATTATTAACGATTGATAAGCTGGCGTAAAAATATGAAAAAGATTCTTTTAGCTTTGACTATTTGTCTGAGTGCAGTTCTTAGTGCCTCAGCTCAAAATGATGCTTTAGAGTATCAGTTGATTGGTTCAGAGAGTGATACGCTGGCAGCAGCTGCTCCAAATGAGTATCTGAAGGTTGATACCATTGATTATTTGAGTGATCAGGTACAGAACCTTTTCTTCAGTGCTCATGTCGGTCTCTCTCTGTCTATGAGTGAGAATACACGTTTTACCAATTTCTTCGCAGTAACACGTCCAAGTTTCCGATTCTCAGTTGGTAAGTTCTTCTATCCTCAGTTCGGTCTTCGTGGTAGTATTGAGTATTTGAACCAGCGTGGTCGTATCGAATGGGAGTCTGCCCAGTTCTGTGAGGAATATGCAACGAAGTATCCAGACTCAGAGTGTGCTAAGTATGGCGATAAAGGTAACTATGACTTCTCCATGCTTGGTGGCTTCTTGGATGGTATGATTGACTTCCATAATGTTATCTGGAAATATAAGGAGAACCGTCGTTTCCATTTGATCGGTTACTTTGGTCTTGGTGCTTTCTATACATTTGGCTTTAATAAGGATCAGCTTGCTCATTATTCTGCTCCAATAGTTGAAAATCCGGAAAAAACAGGACATTCTTATGAGGTTGATTCAAAGTCTTACTGGTATCTTGCAGGTCGTGGAGGTTTGATAGCTCAGTATCAGATTACTGACGCGTGGGACCTCAATGTCGATGTCTCATTCAATGGTACCGATGATGCATATAATGGCATCCGTTTCCGCCGTGTATATGATACATACGTTGATGTGATGGCAGGTTTGACTTATCACATTAAGAATCGTGCAGGTCGTCGTCGTCTCCAGTACACTCATTATACAGATGAGGATGTCGTAACTGTACTTAACCGTCAGATCTACGAGCTTAACGATAGTATTGAGGACGCTTTGAAGCCTGTCACCAAGATGGAGGAGAATGTATCTTATAATGAGATGATGCAGACTACTGTTTCATTCTACATTGATAAGACATTCATCACCGATGCTCAGAAGCGTAATGTTCGTTCTGTCGCTAAGTTCATGGAGACTCACCCTGACCTTGACGTCGTCGTTACTGGTTATGCTGATATTCAGACTGCTTATCCTAAGTATAACATGATGCTTTCAAAGAAGCGTGCTCAGGCTGTATACGATATGCTTGTTAAGGAGTATGGCGTTGATCCTGCTCGCTTAAGCATGGAGTATAAGGGTGACCAGGAACAGCCATTTGCTATCGTAAACGAATGGAACCGTGCCGTAGTCTTCATCTTGAAACCTCATGTTGATGCTAATGCAAATGCTGAACAAAAGTAATTGTCCATTGCTATATAATCTAATTTGTCGATATTATGCACAAGATATTATCTTTAATTACATGCCTGGTTTTGGGTGCTGCCATTAGCACCCAGGCTCAGACTTTTGATCGCGATGGTTACCGCTTCAGTGTCCTCGATGATGACAATGTCAGCATCAGGGTTGTTCCGGATAGTGCTGAGCATCTCTTCTCTGGCCGTGTAGAAATTCCTTCTATTGTTGTCAATGATGAAACTGGAAGAGAATATAGTGTTACTGCAATTGCAGATTCTGCTTTTTGCAATTGTCGTGAGATTACGTCTCTTGTACTTCCTTCAAATTTGAAGAGTGTAGGAAAGAATACGGTTGATCACTGTTTCCTTTTGAAGGAATTTGAAGTTGCTGAGGGTAGTAACTTTACGGTTCAGGATGGTGTTCTTTTTAATGCGGATGCTACGCATCTCATTGTTTGCCCTGCAGCTAAGTCTGGTAAGTATGTAGTTCCTTCTTCTGTTGAGGCGATTGCTTCTGCAGCGTTTTCATCTTGTAAGAATTTGCAGGAGATTGTACTTCCAGAGAAACTGAAGATCATTGAGGACTATACTTTCTATGAGTGCTGGGGTCTGGCTAACGTTACTTTCCCAGATGCCCTTGAAATTATTGGCGATTATGCTTTTGATGGTTCAATCCTTCAGTTCCTTTATTTCGGTAAGAACTTGAAGAGCATCGGTGAGCATGCTTTTGACCATAGTAGTATGGTTGAGGTAATCCTGCTCTCTACTACTCCTCCAGAGTTGGGCAAGATGGCCTTTGGTAATGAGATGGATATGGCTTATACCCGTCTCTATGTACCAGTAGGAACCCGTGCTAAGTATAAGACAACAGGCTGGTCAATCTTCCCTGTTTTCTATGAGGGTAATAAGACCCGTCGCTGGAAGGGAACTAAGCGCTAATTCGCAATAACAAAATAGTAAAAACAAATACACCTTTTGTCAAAGTAAATGACAAGAGGTGTATTTGTTTTTGCTATCTGCTTATTTTTGTGTGAAAATAAGAGAGCTATTCCTTATGAATTAGTCTATACGCAATGGATCCTGGCTGAGGACTAGCGGGACAATGATTCGGGTCGAACCAGCCGGCTTCGGCAAGTTCTTCTTCCTGTAGTTTGATCTCGCCACTCTCATACTCTGCAGTGAATCCGAGCATAAGCTGGGATGGGAAAGGCCAGCTCTGGCTGCCGAAATAACGAACGTTTTTTACCTTTAATCCCGTCTCTTCGAATACTTCACGAGCTACGGCATGTTCTAGGGTCTCGCCAGCTTCGACGAATCCAGCGATGCAGGCGAAGATGCTTTGATTTCGGTAGGTGTGTCGTGCCAGCAAGATCTTGCCTTCCTTCTCGATGCGCATGATGATACATGGATCAATGCGAGGGAAGATCTGCTGTTTACAGTTCGGACAATTGCGGGCGGTCAGATGTTCATCATCGACCAATGGTGACCCACAACGACTACAGAAACGGGTATTCTGTCGCCATTCGAGGAGTGCTTTTGCACGAGAAAGACGGAGGACTTCTTCGGGTGATTCTTCCGCAAAAAGTTCTCTGATTGTCTTTTTGTTATACCCTTCAGGAAGAGATGCGTCGTCATTCAAGCGAATGGCGACGATCTCGTATGCAGATTCGTTGACTGATTCTGTCACTTCACACGAAGCGATCAGTTGCTTCAAGTCATCTTCTAGGAGAGGCGACCCGTCTGACAGGCGGACGGTGTCGCGTGAAAACATTGCGTAATAATACATATTATTATAAGGTTACCTCAGCTGAGATTGGCAGATCCTCTGAAGAACTGCCGATGCGAAGGATTGCTTTGCCAGACTCCAGAGCCCACTGATGTGTAACCTCGTCCCAGTGACGGAGCGCCTCACGAGGGATAGAGACTGTGACGGTCTGCTGCTGAGCTGCATCGAGGCAGACACGAGCGAAGCCCTTGAGTTCGTAAGCAGGACGCTCGACCTTCGAATCAGGACGGCTCACGTAAACCTGGCAGACTTCCTCGGCTTGACGTGCACCGTTGTTGCTGAGCGTGAAGGTTACTTCGATAGACTCTTTGCTTGTAGTAGCCTTTGCATCGCTGTAAGCAAATTGTCCATAGGTAAGACCGAAGCCGAAAGGATACATCGTCTTGACATTCTTGGAGGTGAACCAGCGGTAACCGACTAGCAGACCCTCAGCATAGTCAGCATCAGCCTTGCGTTGAGCGCGGAAGTTATCCTTGTTGACAAGGTCGACGAAGACGTCATCAGCAGCTACTTCCTTCTGAGGGTATACACCGAGAGCGTAAGCTGGAGAATCCTCCAGCTTGACAGGCAACGTGAATGGCAGACGACCAGAAGGAGAGATCTTACCAGTGAGGATGTCGGCCAGAGCATGACCACCCTCTGAACCATTGAACCATGAGTAGAGAAGACTTGATGACAATGCATCTACAACCTGGAGGTCTACAGGTGCACCTGCTACGATGACGGTGACAATCTTGTTATTGACGGCAGCAAGGTCGGTAAGTAACTGATCCTGCTGGAATGGCAGTTGGATGGTCTGTCGGTCTGAACCTTCGGTCTCAACGATACGGTTGTCGCCACCGATGAAGAGAACGAGATCGGCATCCTTGGCAGCAGCCAGGGCTTCGTCAGCGAGAGCCTTAGCTTTCTTGGCCTCTTCCTTCTCGTCAACCTTAGGAGCTGGACCCCAGCGCTGTGGCTGAGAAGCATAGCCACGAGCATAGCGGATCTCGACGCCTGTACCCTCAAGCGCCTTCTGCAAGCCAGCCAGCGGTGTGATCTCGTAGAGAGTCTTGACACCAGCACCTACACCACCCTGTGCCATGGTCATAGTGGCATTGTCGCCAATGACCGCGATAGTCTTGACGTTCTGCACGTCGATAGGGAGGAGTCCATTGTTCTTGAGCATGACGACGCTCTTCGCAGCTACATTATAAGCAACTTGCTGCTGCTCAGGCTGTGAGGTCATCACCTTGTTGGCCTGATCAGCTGGGATGGCAGGAATGGTGAAGCGGACGCGCAGGAGGTTGCGGACCTTAGCGTCGATAACTTCCATAGGTACAGCGCCTGCGTTGACCGAGTCGATGAGCGCCTGACCCATATAGGTCTGTCCTGGCATCTCGACGTCGAGACCACCCATGGCAGCGCCGACGGTAGAGTGAGTACCTCCCCAGTCAGAGATGATGATGCCACGGAAGCCCCACTCGTCGCGCAGGATCTTATTCTGTACTAGATCGTTCTCCGAGCACCAGACGCCATCGATCTTATTATAGGCGGCCATCACACCATAAGCGTTAGCGCGACGTACGGCAGCCTCAAATGGAGGAAGATAGATCTCGCGCATGACACGCTCAGAAGCATTGCTGCTGACAAAGCCGCGCATATTCTCCTGATTATTGAGTGCATAGTGCTTGAGGCAGACAGCCACGTCATTGTCCTGCATACCGTTGGTATAGCCGACAGCAAGCTCTGAAGAGAGGAATGGATCCTCGCTCAGGTACTCGTAGGTACGGCCACCTGTTGGGATACGCTGGATGTTGATAGCTGGTCCGAGCATCATGTCCTTGCCACGCAGGCGAGCCTCGATAGCCATGGCCTTGCCATAGTCGTAGGCAAGTTCTGGACTCCAGGTAGCGGCCAAAGCCGAACCGGTAGGGAAGAAGGTTGCTGAGTCGGTTCCCAGATTGATTGAGTTCCAAGAGTGGGGCTCCATCTCCTCACGGATACCGAAAGGACCATCGGCATACTCGATGTCAGGAATGCCAAGGCGTTCAATACCAGCCGACGAGAACATGTGCTTGCCATGCAGCATCTCGACTTTCTCTTCGAGGGTCATACCCGCGATGATTTCAGTGATTTCTGACTCGTGTGCCATGAGCGGATTCTCTTTGGTCTGCTCAGCACTCTTTTCGGCACAGCTGACTGCTCCTGCTGCGAGGAGCAGGGCGGCCAGACTTAGGGAAACATTCTGTTTCATAAGGTTTATAATTTATTAATGGTAAAAATATTATTTCTTAGCATTCATCGAGCTCTTGATCATATAAGCGATGATCGCTGCATAGAGTACAAACGAGAGATATTCGCTCATAGGATTTGTCCACCAAGCCTCATAGTCGAAGCTGACACCAGCGAAGCGGATCGCTGCGCTGACCACACCCATGAGCGCACCGCCCGCAATGAAGCCAGACGCGAGGAGCGTACCCTTCTCGCCACGTGCATTGTTGAGCTTCTCATCCTTGCTGCGAGTGGTGACGTACCAGTTGACCGCGCCACCGACGAGGAGAGGCAGGTTGAGTTCCAATGGGATGAACATACCCAGGGCAAATGCCAGCGCAGGAATCTTGCAGAGTGTCAGTACGATAGCGATGGCTGCACCGATGCCATAGAGCAACCAAGGCGCACCCTGTCCGCTCATCAGCGGTTCGATGACAGCAGCCATGGCATTGGCCTGAGGTGCAGCCAGCGAGCTGTCAGGTCCGAAGCCGTAAGTTTTGTTGAGGATCATCATGACGCCAGCCACGGTAGCTGCAGAGACCAGCACGCCGAGGAACTTCCAGGTTTCCTGCTTCTGAGGCGTTGATCCCAGCCAGTAACCCGTCTTCAAGTCGGTAACGAAAGCTCCTGCAGTACTCAGCGCCGTGCAGGTCACACCACCCATGACGAGCGCTGCCACCATGCCAGAGGTACCCGACAGACCTACACCCACCATGATGACCGATGCGATGATCAGGGTCATCAGCGTCATGCCAGAGACAGGATTCGAGCCGACGATGGCAATGGCGTTGGCTGCCACGGTCGTAAAGAGGAAGGCGATGACGGTGAGCAACAGCAGAGCCACAATAGCGAAGAGCCAGATGCCGTCCATGACGCCGAAGAGGAAGAAGAGGAAGGTGATAGCCAGGGTCGAGATGGCCAGGATGGCAATCCACTTCATCGAGATATCCTTGTCGGTGCGGAGTTGAGCCGCATTGTCTTTGGCCGCATTCTGCTGCTTGGCAGGCTTTAACTCCTTGCCAGCCAGGGCAACAGCACTCTTGATGACAGGCCACGACTTGATGATACCGATGATACCAGCCATGGCGATACCTCCGATGCCGATGCTCTTGGCATACTTGAAGATGGTCTCAGCTGATGCAGCCGACGCAGCGACTCCCTCAGCCACCTCCAGATCAGGGAAGAGGAGTGCGATGCCAGGAACCAGGATCCACCAGACGAGTGCCGAACCTAAACAGATGATCAAAGAGTACTTAAAACCAATGATATAGCCCATGCCGAGAACAGCAGCACCGGTATTGCACTTCACCACAAGCTTGGCCTGATCGGCCAGCCACTCGCCACCAGCGATGCAGCGCGAAGTGACGTTCTCATTCCACCAACCGAAAGAAGCCACAAAGAAGTCATACAAGCCGCCGAGAATACCAGCTACGACGAGAGGCTTGACCTGATCGCCGCCCTTCTCGCCACTGACCAGCACCTGTGTCGAAGCAGTTGCCTCTGGGAAAGGATACTTGCCGTGCATGTCCTTGACAAAATATTTGCGGAAAGGAATCATGAAGAGGATACCCAGGATGCCACCGAGCAGCGAGCTGATGAAGACCTGCATAAAGCTGACCGTGATCTCAGGATACTTGGCCTGCAGGATATACAGCGCAGGCAAGGTGAAGATCGCACCAGCCACGATCATGCCAGAGCAGGCGCCGATGGATTGGATCATGACATTCTCACCCAGCGTGTTCTTGCGCTTGGTGGCCGACGCAACGCCGACGGCAATGATGGTGATAGGGATGGCAGCCTCGAATACCTGGCCGACCTTGAGTCCCAGATAAGCAGCGGCAGCACTGAACAATACAGCCATCAGCAATCCCCAGACAACTGACCACGCCGTAACCTCTCGTGGCTGCGATTGTGGAGACATCAGCGGATGGTACTCTTCGTCTGGACGCAATTCTCGCATCGCGTTCTCAGGCAGACCTGTTGTTTTTGTTTCTTCCATAGTTTATTGTGTTTATTAGTTGTTTTCTGATTTATCCGACAGGATCGACATCGTAGTAGAATACGATTCTGGCAAACTCCTGAATATCCTGCTGCATCTGCTGTTGGATGAGCATCAGCAACCGTCGTACTTCCAGGGTCGATGCATCGCGTTCCACCTTGAGCATGATCTGCTGGATGAACATGTTCTTGACACGGGAGATCACCGGAGCCTCAGGACCGAGGACGCGTTGCCCGAAGGTCTTTCTCAGCTGCGCGGCGTACTGTTGTGCCATCCGATAGAGCTTGTCCTCATAGCGTCCCTTCATATATATAATAATGAGTCGGGTGAACGGAGGGTAGCCGAAGCGCTGACGGTCGGCCAGCTGCATCTCTGCCATCTGGAGGTAGTCGTGCGAGACGACCTGCTGGAGCAATGGGTGGCGGGGATCTCCGCACTGGATCAGCACTTCACCTTCCTGTCCCTCGCGGCGACCAGCACGGCCTGCTACCTGTTCCATCAACTGGAAGGCGCGCTCGTGGCTGCGGAAGTCAGGCATATTCATCAGCGAGTCGGCATTGAGGATGCCCACCGTCTGCACGGCGCTGAAGTCGAGGCCTTTAGACACCATCTGCGTGCCGATGAGCACGTTGTATTTCTGACTGTCGAAGTCGTCGATGATACGTTCGTAGCTCTTGCGCGTCGATGTCGTGTCGGTGTCCATTCTGAGAGGACGTGCTAAAGGCAGGAGGCGCTTCAAAGCTTCCTCGATGCGCTCGGTACCATAGCCTTGGTCCTCCATGTGGTCGTTGCCGCAGTGCGGACACTGGGTTGGCAATGGCATGTGATAGCCGCAATAGTGGCATTGCAGATTGCGGAAGCGCTTGTGATAAGTCAGCGAGACATCGCAGCGCGGACAGCGTGGTGTCCAGCCACATTGCACACACTCCACCTGCTTGGCATAGCCGCGTCGGTTCTGGAAGAGAATGGCCTGCTGACCGGCGGTCAGCGTATGGCCAAGGGATTGCAGCAGGGTAGGGGTGAAGACACCAAGATGATCCTGCTCCGCTGCGCTCTGCTTGCTCGGACGGTTGTTGACCAACGTGATCTTCGGCATCGACACTCCCGCGTGGCGCTCGGTCAAATGCACCAGGCCGTACTTGCCATTCTTGGCCAGATAATAGCTCTCTAAGCTGGGCGTCGCGCTACCTAACAATACTTTAGCTGCATGGCGATGAGCCAGGACGATGGCCACGTCACGACCATGATAGCGCGGAGCAGGGTCCTGCTGTTTGTAGCTCGGTTCGTGTTCCTCGTCGACGATGATCAAACCGAGCTGGTGGAACGGCAGGAAGATGGAGGAGCGGACACCCACGATGAGCTTGGCGCATTGGCCTGAGAGCATCTTTTTCCAGATCTCTACGCGCTCGGTGTCGCTCAACTTGCTGTGATAGACGAGCATATCGCGGCCGAAGACGCGGCGCATACGCTGGCAGAGCTGGGTGGTGAGGGCAATCTCTGGCACCATGAGCAATACCTGTCGACCCTGACTGATGACCTGCTCGATGAGGTGGATATAGATCTCTGTCTTGCCGCTCGAAGTGACACCATGCAGCAGGCAGACCTGATGATCCTTGAAGCTGTGACAGATGTCGCGATAAGCCACCTTCTGCATCTCAGAGAGGGGATGAGGTGGCTGTGTCTCATCAGGCCGCAACCCTGGAGGCAGGATGTCAAGGCGGGAGATTTCTTCCTCATAGGTCTCAAGCAGGCCTTTCTTCTTTACCTCATTGAAGATGTTGGCGCTTACGCCTGAGAGGCGGAGCAGTTCGTCTTTCGCCACCGCATCAGCCTGCTTTTTCTGCAATACATGGCTCATATCGAGCAACTTCATGAAGAGCATCTGCTGCTGCGGACTTCGCTTGAGGCTCTCAAAGGCCTTCTCGAGTGGTTGGTTCTTATCTGCGGATTCATCCTCCAGCGAAGGGATGCAGATTCGAACCATCGTGCGCGTCTTCGCCTTGAAATCCTCGCGCACCGTTCCTTCTTTGCCTTCCTCCGGTTTGAGCTCGCTGGGTAAGGCCGCCTTCATGACGTCGCCGATGGCACAGAGATAATATTGCGAGATCCACTGCCAGAGCGGGTACTGTGGGTGGCGGATGATCGGTCTGTCATCCAGCAGGCGCGAGATCTCTTTCAGCTCATAGTCTGTCTCTGGCTTGTGGGGAGTCAGGCCGACGATGATGCCTGTGTATTCGTGATTCCTGCCAAAAGGTGCCATGCATCTCATGCCTACAAGCGCCATCGCCTCCATCGTCGCGGGGATGATGTAGGTGAAGGTCTGGTTCAGGGGAACCGGGAGGATGAGTTCGGCGTAAAGCATTTTTAGTGAGGAGTGAGGAGTGAGGAGTGAGGAGTGAGGAGTGAGGAGTTAGGAGTGAGGAATTAGGAGTGAGGAGTTTTTGCTGCTAAGCAGTTTTATCTTGGAGTGAGGGTAATCAAAGGAATCAGCATTTCTTCCATCGACACACCGCCGTGCTGGAAGGTATCCTTATAATACTGCACGTAGTAGTTATAGTTGTTAGGATACGCCAGGAAGTCATGGTTGCCACAGATGGCATAGCGGGTGCTGACGTTGAGGATCGGGAGGCCGACCTCTTGCGGTTTGTCAATCCAGAAGAGCTGTTTCGACGAGGAGTTGAGGTTCTTGCCGAGCTTGTAGCGAAGGTTGGTATTCACATCTTTATCGCCAATGATCTTGATGGCATTGTCGCAGCGGATCGAGCCATGATCTGTGGTCAGGATGACCTTATATCCCATGTCTGCGATGGTGCGGAAGATGTCGAGTGTCGAGGAGTGTTCCAGCCAGGTGCGGGTCAAAGCGCGGTAAGCCGCCTCGTTGTTGGCGAGTTCTCGCACGGTCTTTGACTCGGTGCGAGCATGGCTGAGCATGTCGATGAAATTCATCACAATGACGTTGAGCGGATAGCGCGAGAGGCTGCGCAGCTGGTTCGACAGTCGCTCACCAAAGCTGTTCTCGTTGACCTTGTGATAGGAGAATTCATACGGCTTGCGGAACCGCTCCAGCTGGGTCTTGATCAATGGCTCCTCGTTGAGGTTCTTGCCTTCCTCCTCGTCCTCATCGACCCAGAGATCGGGGAACATACGGGCAATCTGGTCGGGCATCAATCCGCTGAAGATGGCGTTGCGAGCGTATTGCGTGGCGGTCGGTAGGATGGAGCAATAGACCTCCTCCTGACAGGTGAAATACTCACTCAGCAAAGGCTGGATGGCGCGCCACTGGTCGAGTCGGAAGTTATCGATGACGATGAAAAAGAGCTTCTCGCCATTGTCCAGGCGTGGGAAGACACACTCCTTGAATAGGTCGGGCGACATCATCGGACGACCCTCCAGCTCCTGGTGCTTGGTGAGGCTCTTCGCCCAGTCAAAGTAGTTCTTCTTGATGTATTTATAGAAGGCGGTATTGGCCTCGTCCTTCTGCATCAGGAGCATCGAGTTGAGCTGCGGATCTGCGCTACCGGATAGCTCTGTCTCCCAGTAAACCAGTCGCTTATAGACCTCGGTCCAGTCGGAGAAAGAGCGCGCGTCGCTGATAGCCATGCTCAATTTGCCGAACTCCTGCTGGAATCCGCTGGTCTGCTGCTGCTGGGTGATGGCACGAGCGTGGAGGTTCTTCTTGATGCTCATCAGCATTTGGTTGGGCAGGACGGGCTTGATGAGATAGTCGGCAATCTTGGAGCCGATGGCCTGATCCATGATGTCCTCCTCCTCGCTCTTGGTGATCATCACGACGGGCAGGGAGGGGAAGTCCTCCTTGAGCAGGCTGAGTGTCTCAAGTCCGCTGAGGCCTGGCATATTCTCGTCGAGGAAAACCAGGTCTACAGGATGCTCTCGCGCATAGTCGATGGCATCCTGACCGTTGGTCATGGTGATGACTTCATAGCCCTTCCTTTCGAGGAAGATGATGTGGGGCTTGAGGAGATCTATCTCGTCGTCGGCCCAGAGGATTTGAGGAAGCACGATTGGGATAATTACAAATTACTAATTACAAATTACGCTCACGTTGGGGATCATCGGTTATCCGACCCTTCTTCTTCTGCACCATCCAGTCCCTCCAGCCATTCGAAGTATTCCTCGAAGGTGCGGCCTTGCAGGAGGAGTCGGAAGTTCTCGTCGCTGATGTCAATCTGGGTGAGTGTCGATGGCAGCTGGAGTGAAGGGGAGTCTTCCAGTCGGTCATGGTAGTCCTCCAGCTCGTAGAGGTCGGCGAATCCGCTGATGACCAGGACGGTAAGGCCATGGCCCGTGTCGATGAACTCCAGATCGAAGTCCTTGACCAGATAGTTTTCGAAGTTGAACTTGGCGATCTCGAACAAGAGGTTGTTGCGACCCATCTCGAGGCTGTCGGTCTTGAAGGCCAGGAGCAGCAGGTGAGGGATGTCCTCAGCCTCGGTGAAGACCTTCGTGCTGTCTATCACTTCACCTTCGGCATTGACGCCACGCAGCGAACTGCTCCACGCCATGCTCTTCATCGTGTTGCCCAACTGGAGCTGTCGGCCTTCCTTCACGCCCTTGAGCATCAGGCTGGCCAATGGAGAGACGTCGCTCTCGGGATAGTCAGAGGTGAGCTTCTCCAGACCTTGCTTGTAGCCTTCCAGGTTGCCGTCCTGCACGTGGCTGAGGGTTTCGAGGAAGAGGAACTTTGGCATCAGTTCGCAGAGAGGCCAGTGCTGCTGTACGAAGTCATAGTTGGCGTGCACGGTGTCGGTATGGCTGGCGAGATAAGCGCTGTAGGTCTCGCGGTAGAGCTGATCCTGCCTTGCCGTCATCTCGCGCAGGGTCTGCACGTAGTTCGGATCGGTCAATGCCACACCGTAGTCACTCTCTGGGAAGGTGGCTACGAGCTTCTTGCGCCAGGTCTCGGCGTTGGCCTTGTGGCGGTTCTGCGCTGCGGTGTCGCCCTCGCGTGCCGCCATCTCGCTCATACGCATATACATCAAATAGATAGCGTAGTACATGTCCAGGCGATGCTCGCTCTCCGGGTAGCGCTGGTCGACATCCACGAAGGTCTTGATCGAAAGCGGGAAGTTCTCCAGCTTCACGTTGAGGAGCTGTCCAATATTATATAGTCCTTCCTCGATCTGCTGATGTGCCTCCTGTTTCTGCTCCGAGCTGAATGGGATCTGTGCCAGGTAGTAGGCTGGCTCGTGAGGGTCGGATGACAGCGAGTCATTGCGCTGTACAGAACTGTCCTCAGTCAGTGTCGGGGCTTCCGGATCTGCTCCAGACAGGCTGTCTCTCTCGGCTTGCATGCGCTGCTCCAGGATCTGCTGAGGCGAAGCATTTTCTTCTTCTTCTGCTGTCTCTGCCTCGTCGAAAGTCAGCGTCTCAGTCTTGTTCTTGCGCCTCCAGTTGTCCTCATTCTTACGGTTACCCCACAGGCGCTGGAACTCGCGCTTGCCGTCGGCCAGCAGGGTAGGGTTGTAGAAATACCACGAGTCATCTTTCTTGCCGACGGTAGGTTGCTGTGGTTGGTCCTGTGCCAGCGGATCGACCCTTCCTTCCTGATTCTCACGGTATTCGGCCAGACGCTGCTCGTCCTCCGCTTCCTTCTCTGCTTTGATCAGGTCTTTGATGATCTGGTCGATGACTTTATCCAACTTCTCTTTCGGGAGTTCGGCCAACTGCAAAAGACTGTCCTGTAGCTGTACGGTCTCAGCATGAGACTGCAGCTCGTCCAGCACAGCGCTCAGCTTGGCAATATCGTTGTATCCTTTATAGTCTTTGTCGATGATGCCCATGGCCGTGCTGTAGGCTTTCTGTGCACGGACGTAGTCTTCTTGGGCAAACGCAACTTCTCCGAGGCGCAGTGCGGCCGCCGCCATGTCCAGGCCTTTACGCGTACTCTTCTCAAGGGCCGTTTCCAGTTGCTTGATGGCCTTGATGGTGTCTTTCTGCAACAGGGCCACATTGCCTAATGCGTGATAGATCTGGTCGAGGTATTCCTCGTTGCGCGATTGGTAACGCATGCGGGTCAGTCGACTCTCTACCTGCTTGAGCTTGCCATTGTCCTGGGCCATCACGCCGAAGCGCGCCATCTTGGCATTGAACTGCAACTGATAGTCGCGGCCGCTGTGTCCCAGTTTGCCATAGAGCTTATAAGCCTGCGCATGGTCTCCCCGTTCCTCCAGCAGCTGTGCTATCAGAAAGTCGGTGCGCAGACGCTGGGTAGAAGACATGAAGACGCCACGTCCGGCACGCAGGTACTCAGCCGCTTGTGAGGCCGTCTCAGGTCGGCTGAGCAGGATCTCGGCTTGGGCCAAAGAGAAGGCCTGTCGCAGGTCTCGTGGCAGTTCCTTGTAAGCGGGCAGGCGGCTCAGATCCGACTGGCTGGTGTACTGCTTGGCAGGGATGACGAGACCGAGCTCGGTCTCTGCATCGAACGAGAACCCTTGCACGGCATAGACACGTGCTGCCCAGATATGCGCCTCGATGACCGCGTATTTCTTCCAGTTGAAGTGGTGTGTGACGTAGTTGAAGATCGAAGCGGCAGCGGTGAAATCACCTTTATAAAATAGCGCCTTGCCATTGAGCAACCACACATTGTGCATGAATGGATTGTACTCACCACGCTGCATGAAGAGCTTCTGCGCCGGAGTGTTGCGGGCTTTTCTGCGTGGCTTGACTGTGATGCTCCTTCGCTGCACGGCAATCTTGCATTTCTCGATGGCGCGGTCAAATTCAGCGTTGGCCGAGGGTTCTTCCTGTCCGACCAGCTGATAGACGGGATGCAGGGCCAGGCGTTGGCCGTACTTGTCCTTGTGACCTTCCTCCATGGCCGTGACGCCCTCTTTGTAGGCTTCGTTGCCATTGAAGTAGATGTTGTACTTGGTGGTCATGGCCTTCATGCCGCGCGTCACAGCCGTATTGCTCTTGCATCCTACGGTCAATAGCACAACTGCGGCGCAGCACGCCACAGTCAGGATACGCGATATGGAACCCAAGCTACACCTCACTCTTCATCGAGATTTATGCTTCACTTCTCACCTTGTCATTCGAGTGGTCACCTCCCTCGCCCACGCTCTGGAAGCGTCTCTCACGTACCACGAGCAATACTTCGTCGAGGATCTGATCAGGCAACGCAATCTGGCGCAGCTGCAAGGAGCGCACCCAGCCAGCCACCTCCACCTCGCGGAGCTCATAGAAGACCGTGGCAAATTCCTCGGCCTCCTCCTCGGTATATTGATCGGCTTCACGGCCTCGGAAACGATCCAGCTCCTCGTCGGCGTAGTAGATGATCTCCTTCGAGACGGCGGCCAGGAGCGAGTCACGTTCGCAGGTCGCATGCTGTCCACAGCACTCTTCTGGTACCTCCTTGGTCACCTCCAGCGGAGACGTCTCGTCTGGTTTGGCAGTACCCTCGGCCACGCGCTTCTCATAGCGTTTATGACCGATGAGGCTCACTCCACCCACGACGGCAAGCAGCAAAATAAGAGCTATAATAAGATATAACATTCAAATCTTTCTTTTGTGTAGTTTTTTTTGATGGATTATGCTCCTTCGGTTATTTCAAATCCCGCCTTCTTGAGATCTTCCCAATAGGTAGGGTAGGACTTGCTCACCACTGCCGGATCATCAATCTCGATCTCGCCAAGCTTTATGGACAATGGCGCAAAGGCCATGGCCATACGGTGATCCTTATACGTCGCAATGACAGGATGCTCGTCAGCCACACAGCGCTCTCCGTCCCAGGACATAACGATGGTCGACGCCTCTGCTCCCAACGCGATGGTCTCGTCCTTCACCACATAACCCAGCTTGCGCAGTTCCACTTCCAGCGCCGCCACACGGTCGGTCTCTTTGATGCGAAGCGTATGCAGACCAGAGATGCAGAATGGCTGATTCAGTGCACAGCAAGCTGCAATCACGGTCTGTGCCAGGTCTGGCTGTGAAGTCATGTCGAGGTTCAATACCTCAGGCTTGGCTTTGATCTGCGCAAAGAAATCCGCGATGGCCGCGTCTCCCTGTAGGCTCTCCGCAAAGAGTCCCTCCAGCACGATGTCGTCACGCTCGGCCAGCGCCATGATCTGGTACCAGTAGCTCGATGCGCTCCAGTCACTCTCGATGAAATACTCGCGCTCAGCATATTTCTGTGGCGCCACGCTGATCACCTGCTGCTCACGGTCCCACTGGCTCTCAATGCCAAATTCTCGCATCATGCTCAGCGTCATCTCGATATAAGGCACTGAGGTGATACGTCCTGTCAATGACAGCTGCAAGCCCTGGGTAAGGGTCGGAGCAATCATCAGCAGCGCCGAGATATACTGGCTCGACACGCTTCCGTCAATGCCCAATGCGCCGCCTTCCAGCTGCTTGCCATGGATGCGCAGAGGCGGACAACCCTCCGTCTCCAGGTACTCAATCTCAGCACCCAGCGTACGCAAGGCTTCCACGAGCAAAGCAATCGGACGCTTCTTCATGCGCTCAGAACCCGTCATCACCACTTCCGCACCTTCACGAATTGCGAAATAGGCAGTCAGGAATCGCATCGAAGTGCCAGCTGCGCCAATGTCCACAATACGCGCCCCATCGGCAGCAAACACATATTTGGAGCTGTCCTGGTCAAAGGCCGCCAGCATCACCTGAGTGTCATCGCAGTCACTGATGTGTTGCAAAGAGCCATTCCCTCCAGCCAGCGCATTCATGATCAATGCACGGTTGGAAAGGCTCTTTGACGCTGGCAGGTTGATACTCAATCCTGCTGGAATCTGCTTGGGAGCTTTAATAATATATTGCATCAAATGTAATTAGTAATCAGTAATTAGTAATTATTGCGCCACAATCTTACAGATATTCACAATCGTCATCATCGCCTTTTCCATGCTCTGGATTGGCACATACTCGTAGCGTCCATGCATGTTCATGCCACCCGCAAAGATGTTAGGACATGGCAGGCCCTTGAATGAGAGCTGAGCGCCGTCTGTGCCGCCACGGATTGGCTGCACCTTGACTGGTACGCCTGCTTCGAGCATGGCCTGCTTGGCAATCTCAGTGATGCTCTTCCATCCCTTCTTGATGTTCTCAGCATCAGCCTCCTGCACCTTCTCGAGCATGTTGTAGTACTGATCCTTCAGCACCACCTCACAGCAGCCAGGGTGCTCGGCATTGATGTTGTCAGCTACACGCAGCATATT
Organism: Bacteroidales bacterium; assembly: GCA_045600445.1. Lineage (GTDB taxonomy): Bacteria > Bacteroidota > Bacteroidia > Bacteroidales > UBA3663 > Liminaster. Next base: position 34,252 of record JAZRXZ010000104.1, read on the forward strand.
CTGCTTGCGCTCCTCGAAGAGCTGGCGGTCATGATCGCGGATGATATAGCTGAGCGAAGCTGACTCTACGCCACCCTCCATATGGATGAGGTGATAGAATCCCTCGTAACCCTCAGTATGCTCAGGACGCTCATCCTCTGGCAACTGACCCGCGAAGTCGAGAGCCAGCAGCGAAGCGTTGATCATCTTATCCTTGGCAGTACCCGGATGCACGTTAGCGCCCTTGAAGCTGACCTTGGCGCTGGCAGCGTTGAAGTTCTCAAACTCCAGTTCACCTACCTCACCACCATCCATGGTGTAGGCAAAGTCGCAGCCAAAGAGCTCGACGTTGAACTTATGCGCACCGAGTCCGATCTCCTCATCTGGATTGAAAGCAATACGGATCTTGCCATGGTTGATCTCAGGGTGCTCGCGCAGATACATCATCGCGGTGATGATCTCAGCAATACCAGCCTTGTCGTCAGCACCGAGCAGGGTAGTACCATCGGTCACGATGAGGTCTTCGCCTACATGGCTGAGCAGCTCAGGGAAGGTCTCGGTCTTCATTACAATATTCTCTGCGGCATTGAGCACGATGTCCTTGCCGTCATATTTCTCTACGATGCGAGGCTTCACGTCCTTGCCGCACATATCAGGGGCAGTATCCAGGTGAGCAATGAAGCCGATGGTAGGTACTTGCTTCGAGCTGTCCTCAAGGTTCGATGGCACGGTAGCATAGACATAGCCTACCTCGTCGCACACGACCTCGTCGAAGCCTAAGGCCTCCAGCTCGTCACGCAGCATCTTGGTAAACTCCATCTGGCCGGGGCTGCTTGGGGTTACGCCACTCTCTTCATCACTCGTGGTAAATACTTTTACGTACTTCAAGAATCTTTCTACAAGTTCCATATTATTTCGTGTTTTTATGATCTGCTTACACGCGTATGCACAATAATGTGCGCACTCACGCGTTATTTATAACGTACAAAGATAACAATTATTATATTCATGGCACAATCTATGCCGTCAAAAAATACTTCTATGGGTAGTAAAAATCATAAATCGTCACGCGGTGGTGGCAAAATCAGTCCAAAGTCTATTGCAGCAGGCCTGCTGGCCGTCTTTGCATTGATCTTATATTATCTGTTTGCCCCGACCAGTTCTGCATCTTCTGCCGCAACTCCTCCAGCCGATGCAGAACATCAGAGCGAGACACTCTACACTGGAGGTAAGAAACAGGTTCCAGTCGATACCTGGACTATTAATTACGAGCAGGACGCCTTGCCTCAGACGGCAGCGTCTGTCACTTCGCAAATTATCCGTCATAAGGCTTACAGCTGTAGCTATAATGCCGATTATAAGATTCCGAACTGGTCCTTCTACGAACTCTTAGCCTCAGAAACCGAGGGTCGCTTGGCTCGCTCTAACGACTTCCAGCCCGATCCTAGCATCCCATCACGTGAGTCTTCTCAGCTTACTGACTACCGCGGCTCAGGCCTCGATCGTGGACACATGGCTCCGTCGATGGACTTCAACTGGGATGAGTCCATCGAGAACGAGTCTTACTATCTGAGCAATATGTGTCCGCAGGATCACGAGTTCAATTCAGGTATCTGGCTCGATCTCGAACATCAGGTGCGTCGCTGGGCCCGTCGAGACTCTGCTATCTGTGTGGCTTGTGGACCGATCCTTCCACGAAAGGATAAGAATGGCAAGAACATCAACCCTGTCACTGGCGAGGAGTATCATATCACCACCATCGGCCGGAGCAAGGTCCTCGTTCCCGAGCATTTCTTCAAAGTGATACTCAGTCCATTTGGCGATCATCCTAAGGCTATTGGCTTTATTATGCCAAACGAAAATGTCCTCCGCCGCGATGGTCGAGGCAATGCACCTATCAAGGATTTCGCCTACAACATTGATCGCGTGGAGGAAATTACGGGTATCGACTTCTTCGCTATTCTCCCTGATGATATAGAGGATAAGATTGAGAAGTGGTATGATAAAGAGGATTGGTTTGTGTCTTCAAAGCGATATTGATCACGTCCCCGTGACAATAAGATAATGTGTCTTTTCGCCCTTGATCTTAAGTCCTTTGACCTTGGCTAACGCCGCCTCTGCTACCTCGCGTCGGATAGCCACGTATGCGCAGTGCTCCATGACGTCTATACGTCCCAGATCGCTACCTTGTAGGCCTCCATTCTTGGTGAAGAATCCTACAACATCACCCTTACTGATCTTCTCTTTTTTGCCTCGCCCGATGTACACAGTGACATTGGGTGAGGCAATCATTTTACGACCCTTGCTCGTGTCTTTATCTAAAGAGTAATATGGGAGCTTGCCATGACTACCTGTGTCAACAAATTCTGGCAGGTTCTCGTTGGGCCCCAGGATGATATACGACGAACCTGAGGCACCTGCACGAGCCGTACGTCCATTGCGGTGTGTCCATGCTTCCTCGCTCTGTGGCAGGTGGTAGTGGATGACGTGTGCCACCTCTGGAATATCCAGTCCTCGCGAAGCCAGATCGGTGCTGACCAGCAGCGCGATGCTCTGTCCGCGGAAGCGGATCAGCGCTTTGTCGCGGAACTCCTGATCCAGTCCACCATGATACAGCGCGCTGTCTATTCCTTCTTCACTCAGATAGTGAGCAATACGCTCTGCCGCCTCACGGTAGTTGGCAAAGACAATGATGCCACCACGCTCCTTATAATTGCCTTTTTGTGCGATGGTGAGCAGCAGGTCACGAAGCGTCTCTAGTTTGTCCGGAATCGGGGATTTTACCTGATAGATTTCTAACTTTCCATCCGTTTCCTGTTTGCCTTCCTTTGCATTGATATCCACTGTGTTTGATTCAATCTGCTCATAGTCCTTGAATCCCGTCCATGGCGCTATTGGCAAGGCGTGAGTAGCCGACGTGAAGATACGTTGCTTCAATCCCGTGAGCGTCTCCATGATGGCCTTCATCTCGTCTTCGAATCCTAGCTCCAGCGACTTGTCAAACTCATCAATCACGAGCACGTCTATCATGGACACTGCGATGTTTTCACGCTCGATGTGGTCTTTCAGTCGACCCGGTGTACCCACCAGTATATAACGCTCCTCGCCCAGATCTTCCAGCCGGTTCTGCTCGGTGCGCAAGTCATGGCCACCATAGCATGCCACACATCTGATACCCGTGTGCATCTTCTGCCATACTTCGGCAATCTGCTGCACCAGTTCTCGTGAAGGTGCAATTACCAGCGCATGCTTCTCACCATTCTCCAGCATCCACCACACTCGCGAGAGGAATGCGATGGTCTTACCGCTGCCAGTCGGAGCCAGCAGCAGGACGTTCTGTCGGGTAGTGGCAGAGAGGAGGATCTTCTCTTGTATTTCGTTCAGTTGCGCAAATCCCATTTGCGTAAGGATTTGTCTACGAATGTCTTCTAATGTCATTTTTGCTATTTAAAAGTGCTTATTTGGGTGCAAAAGTAAGTATATTTTCCCAAAATTCAAAATATTTGGTTATTTATTTATATGTTTTAATAAAAAAAGGTATCTTTGTCCCATGCAAAAAATTCTATTATGCTTGATGCTACTGCTGGGAATCCTTTCCCCTTGCCTGGCAGAGGATCTTCAAAAGGTAATTTCTTACTATCACCCAGACATGTCGAAAGGCATGATTTATATCAGTAAGGTCGATATGACGCTGACTTTGCTCGATGCGCGAGGCCAGACGGTTGTCACTTACCCGATGGCTTGTGGAAAGAACAAAGGTCATAAGCAGCGTAAGGGAGATATGCGAACCCCTGAAGGCAAGTTCTCTTTGCAGCAGATCCAGGATGCACATAGCTGGACCCATGACTTCGGTGATGGCAAAGGTGTGATCAAAGGTGCTTACGGCCCCTGTTTCATGCGTCTTCGCACAGGATTCAGTGGCATTGGCATTCACGGCACTCACGACCCTGCCAGCATCGGTACTCGCGCCACCGAAGGTTGTATCCGTCTGGAGAACAAGAACGCTGAAGCCCTCTCCAAGCAAGTCACTCTCGGCATGACCGTCATCATCGGTCCTGAGAATGGAGTTGCATCACTTAAGGCCAAAGAGCCTAAAACTAACGCCCCAAAGACAACTACAATAACGAAGACCACGGTGTCTGCTACCAAGAAGGCGGAGCCAGTATTGCCAAAGAAGGAATATACCCAGCCAGCCTGGTGTTGGCCTCCATTGGATAGTCAGGTCAAAGAATAATTTTTTACATCAACTAACATAATCCACAAAGAAATGAAAAGAGACAGTCTGCTGTTCGATCTGATTGCCGAAGAGCGTAAGCGTCAGATGAAAGGTATTGAACTCATTGCGTCAGAAAACATTGTAAGCGACCAGGTCCTTGAGGCTATGGGCTCTGTGCTTACCAACAAATATGCTGAGGGTTATCCTGGCAAGCGCTACTATGGCGGTTGTGAGGTAGTCGATAAGGTCGAGACACTGGCTATCGAGCGCCTCAAGGAGATCTTCGGTGCTTGCTGGGCCAACGTGCAGCCACACTCTGGTGCACAGGCTAACGAGGCTGTACTTGCAGCTGTTCTCAACGCTGGCGATACCTTCATGGGTCTCAACCTCGCACATGGTGGTCACCTCTCACACGGTTCGGCTGTCAATAGTTCAGGTATCCTCTATAAGCCAGTTGCTTATAATCTTAATGAGGAGACCGGTCGTGTAGATTATGACGAGATGGAGCGCCTGGCTCTCGAGCACAAGCCAAAGCTCATCATCGGTGGTGGCTCGGCTTATAGCCGCGAGTGGGATTACGAGCGTATGCGCGCCATTGCAGATAAGGTAGGTGCTATCCTCATGATCGATATGGCTCACCCTGCTGGTCTCATCGCTGCAGGCTTGCTCAAGAATCCAGTTAAGTATGCACACATCGTGACCACCACTACACACAAGAGCCTCCGTGGCCCACGTGGCGGTGCTATCATGATCGGTCAGGACTTCCCTAATCCTAAGGGTGTCAAGACTCCTAAGGGTGAGATCAAGATGATGTCTGCTTGCCTCGACAGCTCAGTATTCCCTGGTACTCAGGGTGGTCCGCTCGAGCACGTCATCGCAGCTAAGGCTGTAGCTTTCGGCGAGATCCTCCAGCCAGAGTTCAAGGAGTATGCTATGCAGGTCAAGAAGAACGCTGCTGTCCTCGCAGACGAGCTCACCAAGCGTGGCTTCAAGATCATTTCTGGTGGTACCGACAATCACTCTATGCTCGTTGACCTCCGCACCAAGTATCCAGAGCTCACCGGTAAGGTAGCAGAGAAGGCTCTCGTTGCAGCCGACATCACTGCCAACAAGAACATGGTTCCATTCGACTCACGTTCAGCTTTCCAGACCTCAGGTATCCGTCTCGGTACTCCAGCTATCACCACTCGTGGCGCTAAGGAAGATCTCATGATCAAGATCGCTGCATGGATCGAGGAGGTGCTCAATGCTCCAGAGGATGAGGCTGTTATCGCTAAGGTCCGTGGTGAGGTCAATGCCACTATGGCAGACTACCCACTCTTCGCTTATTAATTAGATATAGCCAAAATAATTATCACCACCCATTGCTACAATTATCTGTAGTTATGGGTGGTGATATTTTTTGTTATCTGATCAAAGATCTTACTCAAAGATCTCCTTGATAGCACTTGAGACCTCCTCTACGGCCTCCTTAGCACCATCAGCTACATCCTGGATAGCGTCTTTTACGTCATCCTTTGTCTCATCCTTAGCTCCTGAAAGACCCTGTAAGAAACCCTTGACCTGCGAACCTAAGCCCTTGATAGCACTCTTGACCTGACTGCCCATAGCCTTAGTGAAAGCCTTCACACAACGACCCTGAAGATCGCCGATCTCCTGCTTCTGCTCAGAAGTGAACTCCATGTCAGCCTGCTTCTCGATGAGCGCCTGGAACTCTGTAAAAGTCTTCTCCCACTGCTCTGCTGAAAAGTCGCCACCCTTGGTCTCGATTTTTTCGGTCAGATCCTCAAGGCTTGAGATGTACTTCTCCTGAGGAGTTCCGCAAGAGCAAAGCATAAACACTGCGATACCTGCCAAGAACAGCTTGGCGCTTGTCATCCATGACTTCATAGTTGTAAAGTTTTTAGTTTTTGCTTGTTAGATAAATAATGTGCTGCAAAGATAAGCTATTTTATCGGAATAACCAAATTATTCTTTAAAAAGTCACCATACGAACCGCTGGCATCCCTTCTTTCATGCATTAAGTGCTCGCTGAGATTCCTGTGAACCCTTCACGCAAGTCGGAAGGGTTCGCAGTGTTTCGTGTGATCCCTTCCGAGGCCTAGGCATCTCCTACACTGTACGGTGGAGAGGATGCCTTGGCGTAAGAATGGACGTCTTGCACTCAGGACGTCCTTTCTTGATGATTTTTAGTTACTGAAGGTGATTTCGCCTTCACTAACATCGACCACAATCGGTTTCGTGCGATCCACACGGCCAGAGAGGAGCGTCTTAGAGAGCGCGTTGAGCACGTGGTGCTGGATGGCGCGCTTGACAGGACGTGCACCGAACTCTGGATCGTAGCCTTCCTGAGCGAGGAAACGACGGGCTGCATCAGTGACGCGCAACTCGATGTCGTTCTGCTTGAGCAGGTGGTAGCAGCGGTCGAGCTGGATGTCGACGACGCGGCGGATGTCCTCTGTTGTGAGCGACTGGAAGTTGACGATCTCGTCGATACGGTTGAGGAACTCCCTTCGGATCGGTTGCATCGGACGGCCCTCAGCAGTGAGGATAGGTTCCTTGCCAAAGAGCTGCTCCTCGCGCAGATTTGACGTCATGATGATGATGGTGTTCTTGAAGTTGACGTTACGTCCCTTACCATCAGTCATGTGACCCTCGTCGAGTACCTGTAGCAGAGTGTTGAAGACGTCAGGATGAGCCTTCTCGATCTCGTCGAACAGCACGACGCTGTAAGGCTTACGTCGCACGGCCTCGGTGAGCTGTCCACCCTCTTCGTAGCCAACGTATCCCGGAGGCGCACCGAACAGACGGGTGACTGCGAACTTCTCCTGATACTCAGACATATCGATACGTGTGACCATCTTCTCGTCATCGAAGAGGAACTCAGCCAACGCCTTGGCGAGCTCGGTCTTACCTACACCGGTCTGTCCGAGGAAAAGGAACGAACCGATAGGACGATTTGGATCAGAGAGGCCAGCACGATTACGTCGGATGGCGTTTGAGACCGCCTCGATAGCGTCGTTCTGACCGACCACGCGCTTGTGCAGTTCTGTCTCTAAAGACATAAGCTTATCTCGCTCAGAGGTCATCATTTTGGTGACTGGGATGCCCGTCCAGTGTGCTACGACTTCGGCAATGTCCTCGGCGGTGATTTCCTCGCGGATCAATGACTCTCCCTCAGATTTGTGAAGGTCAGCGGAGATCTGTTCGTTCTGCTTCTCAAGGCCTGGGATGGTTTCGTACTGGATCTTGGCTACTTTGCCGTAATCACCCTGCTGCTTGGCCTGCTCGGCCTGGAAGCGCAGTTGCTCGATCTGCTCCTTGTTGCGCTGGATGACGTCGATCAATGACTTCTCTTTTTTCCACTGCTCGTTGAGGACTTTCTCTTGCTCTTGCAGCTTTGATATCTGATCATTGATGCTTGCCATTTTGGCTTCGTCCTTTTCCCACTTAATCGCCTCACGTTCAATCTCTAGCTGCATGATCTGACGATGGATCTCGTCGAGAGCCTGAGGCTCGGAATCACGTTCCATACGCAGCTTGGCACTGGCCTCGTCGATGAGGTCGATGGCTTTGTCTGGCAGGAAACGATCGGTGATGTAACGGGAAGAGAGACGGACAGCCTGGATGACGGCCTCGTCCTTGATACGGATGTGGTGGTGGTTCTCGTAGCGCTCCTTGAGGCCACGGAGGATGGCGATGGCTGCGGTCTCATCAGGCTCATCGACCATGACCTTCTGGAAACGACGTTCCAGGGCCTTGTCGGTCTCGAAATACTTCTGATACTCGTCGAGAGTGGTTGCTCCTACGCAGCGCAGTTCTCCACGAGCCAGCGCTGGCTTGAGGATGTTTGCTGCATCCATGGCACCTTGTCCGCCACCGGCACCGATGAGGGTATGAATCTCGTCGATGAAGAGAATGACGTCATTGCCTGTGGCATCATCGCTGTTGCTTTCGGTGACTTCCTTGATGACCGACTTGAGTCGCTCCTCAAATTCGCCTTTATACATTGCTCCTGCGATAAGTGCACCCATATCAAGCGAATAGATTTGTTTCTGCTTGAGGTTCTCAGGTACATCGCCTCGTACGATACGCTGAGCTAGTCCTTCGGCGATGGCGGTCTTACCAGTACCTGGCTGACCGATGAGCACCGGATTGTTCTTAGTACGACGGCTCAGAATCTGCAGCACGCGTCGGATCTCCTCATCACGACCGATGACGGGATCGAGCTTGCCTTGCTGAGCCAGCTTGCAGAGGTTCTGCGCATACTTATCGAGCGCCTTTTCTCCTTGCTGCTGTTGCGGATTGTAATTGTTTGTTGCCATAGTTTTATCAAAAGTTAATAGTTATTAGTTGTCTGATAATAATGCTTGTCGCACGTTTGCCCAACAAAAAGCAAAGCCTGTGCCAAACGTGTGAGTCTGCCAAAATGTCTCGGAAGTCTGCCATAAAAAACATTCTATAAACCGTTATAGAGTTCTAAACTATGATAAATTTTGGTAAAAAATGAACCTCTGTCATAAAATATCACTACCTTTGCGCCCACTATGGACGAAAAAGAACTGTTGACAAGGCTGAGAAATGAAGGTTCGGAGAGTGCGTTGCGCGAGCTCTTCGACCGTCATTATGCCCGCTTGTATCGTGTAGCGCTCTTCTTTACGCAGCATGAGGAGCTTGCCAAGGAGGTGTCGCTCGATGTGTTTGCCACGATCTGGGAGAAGCGAAAGACGATGATCATCCCTGAGGACTTCCGTCATTTCTCATTCGTGATGGTCAAGAATGCGTCGGTCAATATTCTTAAGAAAGAGTCTCATGCTGAGGCAGATGGAGAAGTGGAGGTTGCTGAGGCGCTTTCGCCCGATGCACAGGAATTGCTTGAGCAGTCGGAACTTTTCGAGCAATATGAGCGACTGCTGTCTGAGCTTCCGCCACGCTGTAGAGAAGTGTTCTCTCTCGTCAAAGAAGAGGGCAAGACGTACGCAGAGGTGGCAGAGGAGATGGGCATTTCGGTAAAGACCGTCGACGCACAACTGCAGAAAGCGCTGACGTATCTGCGCACAAACCTGGCAAAATACCTCAATAGAGATTCCGGAAAACGCTTTTTCACGATATTCTTGTAAAAAAATGCTTTGTCGCATAGGGGATTTTCTTCTCGCGGTTGTCTTCTTGGCAGAAACAGCAAACAAAGACAACTTAAAAACAATGAACAAACTACTCCTTAGCACCTGCATGGCGCTTGCCGTAATGGGCAGCGGCTTTGCTCAAGGTAAAAAAACTGACGCTGGAAGCCTGGGAAACAGGACTTTCGTTTATGGACAAGACGTGCGTCTTGCCCAACCTATTGTCATCGATTCTGCGGACAAACGACCGCTCTGCGATATCCTCGATCATGTGCTCGATGGTACGGGCATCACCTATCGCATCACCAAAAATCACATTCTTCTTTTTGCCCCTGAACCCGAAGAGATCACGCTCGACCGTAAGTTGGACGAGGTGACCGTGGAGACTTTGCGCCCCGACATAAGCCCTTCGCGTAACCTTGCAGGAACGGTGACCATTCCTGTGAACCAGATCATGCAGACACCTTCGCTGATGGGAGAGGCAGATGTGCTCAAGACGCTACAGCTGCTACCAGGCGTGCAGACGGGCTTGTCAGGACAGGTCAGCATGAGCGTGCGTGGTGGCAACATCGACCAGAACCTCTACTTGCTTGACGGTGTATTATTATATAATGTGGAGCATGTGCTCGGCTTCGAGTCTGCATTTATGCCCGATGCCGTGAAGCATGTTAACTTCTACTCGGGTGCCTTTCCTTCGCGTTATGGAGGGCGATTGTCTTCGGTGGTCGATGTCCGCACACGCGACGGAGACATGCGGCAC
>JAZRXZ010000105.1:0-23966 GCA_045600445.1 Bacteroidales bacterium
CTACATCGTGGCATCCCTTCCACTGTACCGTGTAAAGGATGCCATGATGCATTAATGGACGTCCTGCAAGCAAGACGTCCGTTCCGAGATGAAGTCATCTCCTACATTGTACCGTGTAGGAGATGCCACGGCCGTGAATACAAACGTTGCGTACGTAATGTTGAAATCTTTGATCTTCTATAGAGTATATCGAATCTGGAGCCATAGCTCGTTTTGTCTGTTTCCTTTTATTTCCTGTAGACCAGAGCTGATCGTTGATTTATTAGCATAATTTGTAATTGCATATTTCGCTTCAATCATCCAGTTTGAACCTATTTTGAGCTGGCTGATGAAATTATATCTCAAGCCTTGTCCATAAAGCATTGGATAGCCGAAGCCGTAGAGCGTATTTTTCTCATTTATATATATACGACTATCGTAATCATCGGTATCAAAATACGAGACTTGCGCCTCGGCATTTATACTTGCTTTTTTTAGAATTTTTGATTTATAACTTATAGATTGAGCTACGGCGAATCCTTGAGATACGGATTCATTGTCGTTAATTCTTTTTCTGAATTGTGTCTTTGTACTGATGTGTTCGTTGGGATTGACAGTAATGATTGCATCGATGGAATGTCGGAGGTTCTCGATCTTCGACTTCACTTTATATCCTACTGTGGCAGTCACCCAAGCATGTGTGTAGATAGCACGTAGGATACCCTCGTAACCATCTTTTGGAGTTGTGGTAGTCTGGTACTGTGGCTGTCCGAAGCTAAACCAGTCTGCCATAGCTTGTACTTGCCAGTGTTTGGAGAGTGTGCCTAAGATATTGAGCGTCAGGCCTTGTTCTCCTTGCATCTCGCTGTTTTCTCCGATACTCGATCCGTGCAACTGATGATAATCATTGCTATAATAATGATAGAGGAGACAGCTCTGCCAATTGTCGCTCCAATGTGTCTGTAGAGAAGTGAGTGAGGCAAAGCCAGATTGATCATCCAAGGCAAACTCTCCACGAAGGATGTTCCTGAATGCACTGAACTGATAGTCGGTAGAGAATTGGGTCAATGACTGACCACGGAAATAATTATGGTTGTGCGACATTTCCTTCCTTTGATAAGGATACTGGAACTGGGTATTGAGGACATGCAAGCCTATTTCGTACCAGGAGGCTCGCCATCCGAGTCGAGTTCCCATCACCATCTGCCAGGCGGCGTGACGATGAGATTGCTCAGTCTTGGTGCGGTGCATACCATCTGTGTAGAGGGTAGTAAGTATTTGATCCTTACTTAGATTGCCATCGATCTGTAGCATGGAGAAATAGGGAAGGACATGGAATCTGCGGCCAATACGAAGGTCTATTGCTGCCCCTTGCATATAGTCAGCTTCGGCATTTGAGGCAAAGGGGATGATGCGGTTGGTACGTTGTGACACTTGCTGCGAGAAGTATTGCTTGCCTAAGGAAAAACTCTGGTTCATGGTCAATCCGTACCCTATCCGCAGACGATAATGACCGATGACGGCATCTTCGAGAGTAAGGATATTGGGTTTATGAAGGTCTGTACGAATAGCAGATGGTTGATAGCGGACGAAGGCATGCCAGGAATCAAAGGAAGGAAACCGACTCTGCCAAGGCTCTCCAGGATCTTTCTCCATGCTGATGCCAGCTTGCCATTGTTGGTTATATTGAGCACGATAGCGGATGCTATGTCTCCAAGGATCCCCTAAGTAGGCCTTGTTTGCGTCCTGTCTTTCTGTGGTTTGATTTTGAAAGCCGGCACGAGTATTGAGACATCGGTAGCTGCTTAGAAAGAGCTGCTGCTTGAGTCGGTGATGAAGGGAAGGAAGCGTGTCGGACCAAAGGGTAAGTTCGGCCAGTTCTTCTAGTAGCTCATAGTAGGCCTCTTCTCCGATCTCTTCGACGTCAACCGATTGTAAGAGTTGCTCCTGCCAAGGCGTTTTAGGACTAATTATGACATGTTTATCTGCTTTTTCCTGGCCAAAAATAGGTGAGAAGAGCTGAGAAATACATAAAAATATATAAAGTGTTGTGATTTTTTGCATGATTTGCTTTTTTTGAAGTATCTTTGCACCTTGAAATAATGCAAATTTATATGATGTCAATCTTCTCGCATATCCGTAGGCTCAGCGTGGCACTAATTGTAGTGCTGCTGATGGCGTGTGGTTTCGAGTCGACTGCACAAATTATAAAACATGAAGGGAAGGCCTATGATCCGCACACTTATGCAGCAGAGATCCATCTGATGTCGGGAGACACCATGGCCGTGATACAGTTGCGTAATATTTATTGCTTAAGTAGGAAGCGATTCACGAGTGCCAGTCATGAGAAGAGCTATTGGCGTATGGTCAACGATGTGAAAAAAACGTTACCTATTGCTAAGGACGCAAAAAGGCTGTTGGCTGAATCGCTGGTTGAGACTGAAAATCTGAATGAAAAGGAGCAGAAGGAATATTATAAGACTCTCGAGAAAAAACTGATGGCTCAGTACAAACCTCGTCTGAAGAAATTGTCTTATAGACAGGGAAAATTACTCGTTAGATTGATAGACCGAGAGTGTGAACAACAGTCTTACACGCTGATTCGTGATTTTCTTGGCAAAAGAAGGGCTTTCTTCTGGAATATGTTTGGAAAGATGTTTGGCATCAGTCTAAAGGCTAAATGGGAACCTGACGGTAAGGATAAGGAACTGGAAGATATCTGTATCCTGGTAGAGCAGGGGCTCGTTTAGCACGGGGACTGGGTGTAATGATAGATTTAGGGGGCAACAGACACAAAAGAATAGGTCTGCTGCCCCTTTTTGTTATCCTTTGAATGAATCGATATAGCGTTCGTGCTTTTCGGTGAAAATATCATCAATAGTGATGAGGATGCCGCTCTCTTCGACGTCACCGAACTCGTCGTTGATAGCTGTTCCGAACATTTTCATGGTCGGACTCAGCAGCATGTATGCGTTGACTAATGGAGGAATGTTGTAACCGAGTTGACGGACCTGGCCATTGAGCACCTTATAATCGTCATGGAAAGTACTGTGGCAGAAAAGCTCCTTCATGGCAGCGTTGTCGGTATGCGTCTCAAGTGGCTGGAAAGGAGAGATCAACTGATCTGGATCAGGGAACCACTTCTTCAGGAAGTAAAGAATCATGTTGCGTCCGTGCTGCGGATAGGTAGGGTACATGGTGAACTTGCCATAGAAGTACTTGGCTCCTTTGAGTGTGACGGCCAAGGCTCCGAGTCCATCCCAGAGGTTGTCGAGTGTGAAAAGGCTGCGCGCACCAGAACGACTTGACTGACGGTCAACGACAACGAATGAGCGGCCGAGCTCGATCATGCTTGGCAGGTATTCTTTGCAGAATTTCTCGCTGTAGTGGAACATGTGACTGGTGGCGAGCTTAGGCTGACCATCAGCATTGAAGGCAATATCCGGACCATAGATATAGCGATAGCCACCCAGGATCTCCTCAGATTGAGGTTCCCAGACAATGAGCTGCATGTAAGGCTTGTCGAGGTAGTCAAATGCATCGACATCGCAATCGAGGCCAGTGCCGCCGCCAGCTTCGCGGAAAGCGATTTCGCGGAGACGTCCCACCTCACGCATGAGGTTCGGACACTGATTGCCGTCGAATATATAAAGGTCAGTGCCGCCTTTGCGAGAATGACGCAGAAGGGTGGCCTTCTCGGCCAGTTCCTGCTTCAGGAGCTCGCGACTGATGGGGGAAATAATTTCCTGTATCATTGGTAAATGTATCTTCTCATTGATTGAGCGCATAACTCTGTTCGCGGAGCCACTGGGCCCACTCGGTAGGAGTCTTGCTCTTGTCTGTAAACGTCTGCCAAGGAATCGGAGTGCCGATGGTGATGGTAAACGTCTTGTTCTTAGCGGTCTTCATCATCTGCCAAGGGAGCAGGATGAGACCTATGTTGAATTTCATTCCGAGCTTTCTGCGGAGCCACTCCAAGCCATAGAAAGTGGTGGAGTTGCGTCCTTTGAAGTGCATAGGAATAATATCGCGCTGGCTCTCGATGGCCTGAGTGATAACGGATTTCTTCCATTCCACGTCCTGAATCTTGCCATCGATAAACCTACTACAGAAACCTGCAGGGAAGGAGAGTAACTGCATCTCTGGATCATTGTATGCCTGATCTATGGCTTCCATGTCCTGTCGCTTCTGTCTGCCTAAGGTGTTGACTGGCAGAAACACTGGCTGGAGACCAACGATATACATGAGCATATCATTGACAATGACCTTGAATTTCGGATATCGACGGCCTAAGACATTGATGTACGAGATGCCGTCAAAAGCTCCTAATGGATGGTTGCTGACAAAGACATAGCGACCTGTGTCTGGGAGATTCTCCATGCCGCGGAGCTCGTATTTGACATTCAGTCGTTCGCACATACCTTGTGCAAAGTCAACGCCTTCTTTATCCTTCAAAGCGATGATGGTCTCGTTCATCTCCTTCTGGCAGATGAGCCAGGCGGCGAACTTGAAAACCCACTTAGGAACCTTCGGATAGTACTGAGGCACTTTGGCCTTTACTACCGCTTCTATGTCCAGTGTCTTGGCTTCGTACATATTCTGCGAACTCCTTTAATTAATATACCTTGTTGCCTTTGACCCAAGTTCCCATAATGCGGTGACTGAATGTTTGTCCCTCGAAAGGACTCCAGCCGCATTTAGAGAGGATATTCTCCTTGCAGACAGTGGTCGTCTGCTGATCCGATACGAGAACGAGATCGGCATAGTTGCCCTCGGCGATAGCGCCAAATCCTTGCAGATTAAAACGCTTGGCAGGATTGGTAGACATAAGCTGTGCGACGCGAGTGACAGGAAGATAGCCTTGCTTTGACAATTCGAGCATCGCAAGGAGGCTGTACTGAATACTTGGCATACCACTGGCAGCTCGGAGAGAACCGCCTTGCTTGTCGCTCAGAAGGTGTGGCGCATGGTCGGTCGCAATCGTATCAATCTGGTCTTTGAGTGCACGACGGAGTGCATCACGATCCTGAATACGCTTGATGGCAGGATTGCATTTGATGCGCGTTCCTAACCGATTATAGTCTTCCTGCGAGAACCAGAGATGAGCTACACAGACTTCGCTAGAAATGTTCTGGCTATTTGTTTTTGTGATTAACTCTAGTTCTTCGGAGGTGGTGAGATGACAGACATTCAACTGCGCACCAGTTTCCTTGGCCAGATCTACAGCCATGCGAGTGGTCTCCATGCAAGCCTCGACGTCGCGAATCTTTGGATGATAGCTGATAGGCAGATCATTCAGATCAGGATTGCCGGTCAAGGCTTTCTCTGCTTGCAGATATTTCTCGCGGTTGCGACGGATGATGTCTTCGCTCTCGCTGTGAATACCGATGACGCGTTGTGTGTTGGCAAAAAGCTGGCGCAGCTTGGATGCATCGTTCATGAGCATGCCACCCGTAGAACTACCGAGGAAGACTTTGAAGCCACAGATATCCTTAAAATGAGGAGAGTCTGGCTGACCGTAGTCTTGAAGCGCCTGCTCAATATTATCGGAGGTGATGCCATACCAAATGCCATAGTTGACTATGCATTTCTCTTTGAAAAGACGATGTTTTTCGGCTAAAGCTTCTGGTGTGGTGGTGGTAGGATTGACATTCGGCATGTCGAGCACGTAAGTAACTCCTCCTGCTGCAGCAGCACGGCTCTCGCTGGCAATGTCTGCTTTCTGTGTCAGACCTGGTTCACGGAAATGAACATGAGCGTCAATGGCTCCAGGGAGTAAAAGGGCTCCCTGACCGTCGATGACTTCGTCGGCTTGGATATTATTCAGCAGGCTTTTGTCTGTGATGATCTGCAGAATCCTGCCACCTTGCTCAAAAAGAACAGCACCATCAAAGAGCGCATCCGACTGACAGATGCGGACATTATGGATCAGAGTTTTGGATAAGTGCGCGTCCATGAGCTGATTTTGAGTTTAATTACGCCAATTACGGCCTCGCTGAATATGCCACCACTCATCTTGCTGGTGCCAAGTACGCGATTGGTGAAGATGATAGGTACTTCGGTGATCTTGGCTCCCATCATCATGGCAGTAAAC
The DNA here is from genome assembly GCA_045600445.1 of Bacteroidales bacterium. GTDB lineage: Bacteria > Bacteroidota > Bacteroidia > Bacteroidales > UBA3663 > Liminaster. The sequence goes on from JAZRXZ010000105.1 coordinate 6,074, forward strand.
TTCATCTCGATCTGGAAAGCATAGCCTTTGAAGCGAACATTGTCGAGTTCCATCTTTTCCAGCAGACGTCGCTTGTAACAGACAAAGCCTGCAGTAGAGTCATGCACCTGCATGCCAGTCACCAGACGGACATAGACAGAAGCATAATATGACATCAGGACACGACCTATTGGCCAGTTGACAACGTTTACGCCAGAAACATAACGTGAGCCGATGGCTAAGTCGGCACCTTCGTTGCGACATGCAGCGAGGAGCTTGAGCAGGTCATTCGGATTGTGGCTGAAGTCAGCATCCATTTCGAAAGTATAGTCATAACCATGCTCAAGGCTCCACTTGAAACCTGTGATGTATGCTGTACCCAATCCTAATTTGCCTTTGCGCTCTATGAGATGTAGTTCTTCGGGATATTCGCTTTGAAGGGTCTTGACAATTTGAGCAGTTCCGTCTGGCGATCCGTCATCGATCACCAGAATGTGAAATGGTTCGCTCAATCCAAAGACATAGCGAATGATATTTTCTATGTTTTCCTTCTCGTTGTAGGTAGGAATAATTACCAGACAACGATCGGAGTTTTCTATATTCATATTGCCGAAATTTTGTGCAAAGATAGTTATTTTTTAGGGAAAAAAGAGCAAATGAGGTATTATTTTTGATGATTTCAGTATTTTCTCCGTGTAATCTAAGGTTTTTCGGAAAAAAGTATGTACTTTTGTGCTCATTTATGTATTCGATAACGCTCGTTTTTTAAGACGGAGATGAAAAAGATTCTACTATTATTGCTTCAGATATTTATCGCTTCATCAATGATTGTCGCTTCGGCAATTACCAAAAAAGATGCTCAGACGTTGGTCGAGAACCATCAGTATGAGGAGGCTATCGACGCTTTGAGAACATTGATGAAGCAGTCAGCTTATGCTAAGGATGGAGACTGTAATAAGTTGCTCGGCCAGTCGCTTTGCCTGACTGGTCGATATAAGGAGGCTTTGCCTCATCTGCAGACCGCGATTCGATTGAATCGTCGTTCGGGTGCTCAATGGTATCTGGCAATAACTCTGCAGCATCTATATGATTTCGAGGGAGCGCTGGAAGCTATTGAGGCCTATCGACCTGTACTGAAGTCTGAGATGTGGCAGGCAAAAGCAGACAGTCTTGAGTCAGAATGCCAGCAGGGATTGCGTGCTATGAATCATATTGAGGATGTCGAGATTATTGATAGCCTGTTCGTCTATAAGCCTTCTTTCTTCAGTTATTATAAGCTAGGTCTGGAGTCTGGTCGTGTGATGAACGATGAGCAGAACGGACTTTTCTTTGAGAATCAGGCAGCAGATTACCGTATTATTGCCACTGATGGATCTTTCTTCGAGAGCTATAAGATTCAGGATGTGTGGGAGGAACCACATCCTTTAAAAGGTGTAGGATCGGATGAGTTCCGGATGATTACCCCTTTCATGCGTACCGATGGTGAGACACTCTATTTTGCTTGCGATAGTACGCCTGGTATTGGAGGACTTGATATTTACAAGACGCGTTTTAATTCAGAAGAAGGAGAGTTCTATCAGGCCGAACGTCTGGGTATGCCATTCAATTCACCATTCGATGACTATATGATGGCGATTGATGAGTCTCATCAGGTCGGTTGGTGGGCAACAGATCGAGGTGATGATCCTGAGCATGTCTTGATCTATCTGTTTAAGCTGAATGATAATCCAGAATTCTTGGATGAACCAGATGAGTCTCGTGCTCGTATTGATAGGATTGCTGATTCGTGGAAGCAAGAAGGAGGATATGAGGATCTGATTAATTCTATGGCTAACAATGCAAATCAGTCAGAGGAGACAGAACGGGTTGAGATACTGATTAATGATCATCTCGTATACAATTCGCCAGATCAATTCAAGAATGCGGAATCACAAAGCTTGTACGAACAAAGCCTGAAGACCAAGATCGCTATCGAAGAGAATGAATCACGCTTAAAAGAACTTCGAGAGCAGTATACTAATTCTTCTTCTGTACAGAAACCTCAAGTTGCTGATCAGATACGTCAAATAGAGGATCAACTTTATTCTTTGTATAGGCAATATCGCCAAGAAGAGAAGAAGATGAGAAGCATAGAGAACGAATAATCCCTTTTGTCAACCCATTTATACGAATAGAGAATGAAGGTCTCACTTTATGGAAATTCACGTCCAGAGGTCTCAGATAAGGTCCGACAACTGCTTTTGCAATTGCCGGAAGTGTCTATTGTGGGGGCAGAGGAGTGTCCGGATATGGCATTGAGCATAGGTGGCGATGGTACGTTCCTGCGCACCGCAGCTTCTATTGGCAAGAGCGGAGTGCCGATTTTGGGAATCAATGCGGGGCATCTGGGATTCTTGGCAGATGTACCATTGGAAGAAATCGACGAGGCTCTGAACTCGATACTCATAAAGAAGAAATATACGGTAGAGAATAGATCCTTGCTCCATCTCGATATTCTTAATTGCCAGCAGAACTATCAGCAATATGCTTTGAATGAGGTTGCTGTCCTGAAGCGAGATCAGTCAAGTATGGTCTCTGTTTCTGTGTATGTGGATGGTTGTTTCCTCAATCAGTATGACGCAGATGGCTTGGTGATTGCTACATCTACAGGATCTACGGCTTATGCGATGAGTGCGGGAGGACCGATTCTGGAACCTCAGTCCAACTGCTGGGTAATTGTTCCGATTGCGCCGCATACATTGACGACAAGACCTTTGGTGATACGCGATAGCTGTGACCTTGATATTGAGGTGGAGTCACGCAATAATATCTATCTTGTGGCAACGGATGGTAAACCAGTGCACTTGACTACACAGTCGAAACTGCACCTCAGCAAGGCAGATTATCAGATCGGAGTCGTCCGTCGGCCAGATCATACTTTCTATGATACATTACGAACCAAATTGATGTGGGGACGCGATGGAAGATACTTATAAGACAATCACCGCTACCAGTGAGGGCCTATATAAGGAGAAAATGAGCAAGTTCTATAGCTTTGCTGTCCCTTGTCGTACTGCACAGGAGGCGCTCGATATCGTCAAACTTTACCGAAACGAGTATTGCGATGCACGTCACTGTTGTTGGGCCTACATGTTGGGTCCTGAGCGACTGGAATATCGTAGCAATGATGATGGAGAACCCTCGGGAACAGCAGGAAAACCTATTCTTGGCCAGATCAATAGCTTCGGCCTTACGAATCTGGTTGTGATTGTTATCCGATATTTCGGAGGTATCAAACTCGGCACCAGCGGTCTAATAGAGGCTTATCGCATAGCCGCACAAGAGGCCTTGAATGTGGCACATACGGAAGAAAAACTGATTGAGGACGAGCTGCAGGTGACTTTTGAATATCCTTTGATGGGAGACGTCATGCGGATTGTCAAGGAAGAAGGTGCGACCGTTCTCGAACAGGATTTCCAACTCAGTTGCCGTCTTCATCTGAGTTTGCGTAGAGGTCAGATGCCGCACATGAGAGAGCGCTTTGAGAATCTTTATGGCGCTACCATACTTGAAAAGAACTAAGAAACTACTTGAAAGATGCTAGGAACAATTGTCAATACAGTAACCATCCTCATTGGAGGTACTTTCGGAGCTATTGTCAGAGAAGGAATCGGAGATAAGTACAAGTCGGCCATGTTCAATGCACTTGGCTTGGCCTGTCTTGTCTTAGGAATGAACGCCTCGCTGCCAAATATGGCTAAGAGCGAATATCCTGTAATGTTCATCCTGAGTCTTGCCATAGGAGGACTGATTGGCACAAGATTAGATCTGGCAGGATGTATTGATAGGCTCAACGCTAAGATGAACGCCAAGAGCAAGAAAGAAAGCAACGGTCTGCAAGGGCTTGTTACTGGTTTGCTGCTTTATTGCATAGGTACATTCAGTATTGTCGGCCCAGTACTTTCTGCTCTTTCTCCTTCTCAAGGATGGGCCTTTGGGGAATCTGGTAACACCTATCTATATACTAATGCCACTCTTGATCTGGTTACATCAGCCGTGTTATCTGCCTCTTATGGCTGGATCATGCTTCTCGCAGCACCTGTACTATTCTGCTGGCAAGGCATGTTCTATGCCATTGCTTATTTCTTTGGTGATGGCATGCCTGAGCCGATGCGAGTTGAGTTGAGTATTGTCGGTGGTGTTCTTATCGTAAGTTCTGGTCTTGGAATTCTAGGAATTAAGGACTGTAAGACGGTCAATCTGTTGCCAAGTCTATTGGTGCCAGTTGTTTTTTATTTGGTAAAAGGGTTGTTTTGATCCCTATTTTAGCATATAATAATCCCCATCTATGGTACAACTTTGTAGCAAAGATGGGGATTTCTTGTATCTAAAATCGATATCGTATTACTCGGAAATCTCGCACTGTACGCTTCCGATTCGCTTCAATCCAATAATCACCTTTAGCGGTCGATGATCTGGTGTCTGCGAGAGCCAGACCTTGAGAGGAGTACTCTCCTGGCCCTTAGTCGCGAAGGTAAGATATACCAGATAGGAGTTGTGGTGAGTGCCATTACGAAGCTCTATCTGCTCTGATCCTTTGTACTCGACGTTAATCCAGTCCTTCTTCAATCCGCTAAAGCAAGCGAACTTCATTTTTGTGTCACGCTTCATCGTCGCAAAGTTCATGTCACGAACTACATAGAATAGCGACAGCATATCGTATGCAGGTTCGTTAACAACATGCAGGGTATCATCGGTTGAAGGTTTTTCTTTACCTTTCTGCAACCAGCGATGCACCTTTATTTCTGACGATGCTACATTCTTTGGCTCAAGCTTTGCTGCTGCATCCTTCCATTTCGGAGTGAAGATGTTATGCTCAATACAGTTGTACTTGCCTTCATGCGTTTTCTTGACGAACTCGGTTGGAACCAACTGATTGTTCATCCAGGTGTCAAGCGTATCTCTTACTTTCATGATATGTTCTACCACGTTGAGCGATTGTGCCGCCAACTGGCCATGCTTCAGCTGAGAACCGTCAGAAAGCTCCTCGTTATAGTAGGTCAAATTGCCTTTGCCAGCTTTCGCCCAGATAAAGCCTAAGTGAAAATACACGTCATAAGATAGGTTTTCTATCTTTGTCTGCTTAGCAGGCTTCGGATCTGCCAATAGTGGTTCTGACTGAGCAAGAATACTTGCAACGATCAGGATAAATACGAATATTCTTTTCATTATTCTTTCATCATCTTTTTTCTATACTCTTCGTTCTTGCTCTTCTTCTCTTGCTTCTCCTTCGGCTTGTTCTTGATCAGCTCCTTCGGTTTCTGCATATCCAGAGAGCGGGCTCGGACGTCCCAGTGCTGTTCGTGGTTCCAGTTCTTCCTGAGCTGTAGTAGCTCGCTGAGGTAAAATACCTCTTCTGGTTGTACTTTTTCAACGATAGAACCAATATCGAACTTATTATTGTTATTACGATCTTCAACCAGACGAGCATAGTACTTGCCTTCAGGTACATTGACGAACTTGGCTTGTCCGTCCTTAACCTTTACTTGTTGCACTGGCTCATCTTTTTCTGACAGCAATTGTACAAAAGCAGGCTCATGAACATTGTTTACATGAATCAGCAGATGCGCGTAATCGTCTGGAATCTTCTCTTTGAACGACAGACAGGTAGAGTCGATAGGATTACCAAATATATCGTGCATAGAAGCAGAATCTGCAATGATCCGATAGCTTACACCTGGCGAGAAGTGTGGCTGTGCATGGACCGTATATCGTCTGAGATTCAGACTGTCCTGTTCCAGGCGGAACTGCATCTGTTGCCATGCAGAGTCCTTTTCCTGTAGGAGATGAAGATGTGAGAGGTCCAATGAGTCGAGTGGGGCAGACGTCTGAATCTTTGGTCTTGCACCAATGTCGAGATCACCTTTCGTCAGCAATTCAAGCTTCATGAAAGTAATCTTAGGCAGGGTGTCCTTAACCTCGGACTCTGCATCCTTGCCCTCCTTCCCCTTTTTACGCTTCTTCTCTTTTTTCTTGCCTTTTGAGTCGTCGTCCTTGTCTTTTTTCTTCTTATCCGCCTTTTCTTCAACCTTAGGTCTTGGATTCTCCAGAAGGATGGTATCAGTTCTCATGATGTCCATGCCGTTCTGTGTGAATAGGTAAGACATTTCAAGAGCTAAGGTGTCGCGCGTATAAACTAATGAATCACGGATCCAATAGGTCAGCGTATCATTCGTCGGGTTCGGCTCGCAGATGAGCCAACGATCCTTGTCAATGGCAGCCTCGCCGCGTTCCTGATCATCGTCCAGCAACGTGATGAATGGCAGAGAAGGCATCTTAGCAGCAAAGCGTACGTTCAGGTGTACAGAATCCTTCCAGATGATCTCATCCAGATAAAGCGTATTGTGTCCTTCGTTGAACATGCGCAGTCGCAGATCGTCTGGCAGATAACGCCAGCCGTCACGAATGACAATCGAGTCATAGGCCAGAGTATCAATCAGCTCTTTACCTCGCTTGTTAGTGTTGGCCGCCTTCTCGACCGTGTGCAGATTCAGCTTGCTCCAGATTGTATCATGAATCTTGCACGGTTCCATAGCAGGAACAACCAGACTGTCTAGGAATGCTACATCCTCAGTCGATACATCATACATATAGTTGGTGTTCCCGTCCAACAGGCCATACATCTTGTAACGGCCAGGAGCAACACCACTGATGGTGAACTTGCCGTATGCATCAGTCTTTCCTGCACGCTCAAATGGGCGAAGCATGAAGATCGAATCAGGGTACTGTGCAATGACTGAATCCTGCCAAGTCTTTGGATCTCCATCGACGAACGAACCGTTGTCGTAAACCTTATATATACCGACATAAGCTCCCGTGATAGGCTCAAGATCTGCAGCATTCAGTACAATGCCGCTCACTTTCATCGTGTCGATATGGTCTCCTGTTGAGAATGTCAGCGTAAGTCCTTCCAGTGGATTTCCTTCGTTGTTATCCTGTACGGCATCACCCAGATCAATGGTGTAAGTTGAGTTTGGAATCAACGTATCCTGGAGCTCAATAGTGACAGTCTTCGCGTTGCTCATGATCGTCGGACTCTTGACCTGCGGAGGCGAAATAGTGAGCTTCTCGCTGGCTTTGTCGAGCTTGATATTCTCATCAAAACGCAAAGTAATTTTCCTTTTATTGACGCCTGTTGAACCCTCTGCTGGGTCACTTTTCACCAGCACAGGAGGGGTCTCGTCATACCATCCTCCACCTGGAGAGCCGACGCTGGCACACCCCATCATTCCTACCATCGATAGGATTGAAAGAGGAGCTAAAAGACCTTTGTTATGTCGAAAAAAGTGTCGAAACATGCTGCGAAGATACACAAAAAACGTCATTATCAATCAAAAAACGCTTCAAAAAGTGTATTTTTCAACTTTTTTTTGCTGTATTTGAAGAATTTTCACTATCTTTGCGCCCGAAATACGCGAAAAAATTAACAAAATCAATAATAACAACAATGCAAAACAAAGGATTCGTAACAGTGCTTGCATGGCTTCTCGCCATTGTCTGCGCCTTCTACATCTCTTTCTCTTTCGTGGTTCGTCACCAGGAGAATAAGGCTGCAGCTTACGAGGAGGCTACTGGCACTCCAGCCAAGTTCTACTTGGATTCCATCTCTACTGAGAATGTATGGTTCGGCTATACATTCAAGCAGGCTCAGGAGATGCAGATCGGCCTCGGTCTTGACCTGAAGGGCGGTATGAATGTTATTCTCGAGATTTCTGTTGCTGACGTTCTCAAGTCACTTGCTGCTGAGAATGCTCAGAACGCAACTTTCGTAGAGGCACTCAATATGACCTCTAACTCGGGTGAGGTTGAGAGCGGTGACGCTTTCGTTGACGCTTTCGCTGCTAACTTCAAGAAGGTTGATGCTTCTGCTAAGCTCGCTGATGTATTCAGCACCTACCAGCTTAAGGAGAAGATTTCTAAGAACACCAGCGACTCAGAGGTTATCTCTATCATCAAGAAGGAGATGGACGATGCGCTCGCTAATTCATTCAACGTACTCCGTAACCGTATTGACCGCTTCGGTGTCGTTGCTCCAAACATTCAGCGCCTTCAGCAGGCTGGCCGTATCTTGGTCGAGCTTCCTGGCGTTAAGGAGCCAGAGCGTGTAAAGAAGCTCCTCCAGGGTTCTGCAAACCTCGAGTTCTGGGAAACCTACCAGGCAGAGGAGATTGCAGGTGGCCTCCAGCAGATCCTCATCGCTGATGCTCAGAAGAACGTAGCTGCTGCTCCTGCTGACACCACCGCTGCTGCTCCAGTTGCTGAGGCAGATTCTCTCCTCGCAGAGGTTGCTGCAAACACTGACTCACTTGCTATGGCAGAGGCAATGCAGAACAGCCTTGCTGCTCGCGTTCAGGTAATGGGCGGTCAGGGTCCTATCGTTGCTATTGCTCTCTCTAGCGATACTGCTGCTATCAACTCTCTCCTCGCAGTTAAGGCTAATAAGGATATGTTCCCACGCAAGCTTAAGCTCGCATGGAGCGTTAAGGCTGTTGATGAGAAGGGTCTCTACTATCAGCTCTATGCTTTGAAGGCTCATGACAACCTCGGTCACCCCTCTCTTCCAGAGGCATCTAAGGGTGGCGACATCGTTACTGATGCAGGTTCTGAGTTCAAGCAGATCCAGAACTCTTACGTTGTCAACATGACCATGACTCCAGAGGCTGGCAAGTCTTGGGCTAAGATCACCAAGGAGAACGTAGGCAAGTGTGTCGCTATCGTCCTTGACGACGTAGTTTACTCTGCTCCACGTATCAACACCGAGATCACCGGTGGCCGTTCAGAAATCACTGGCGACTTCGATACTGAGGATGCAAACGACCTTGCTAACGTACTTAAGTCAGGTAAGATGGCTGCTAAGGTCAACATCGTATCTGAGGACGTTGTAGGTCCTACCCTCGGTGCTGAGTCAATCCGCCAGAGCGTTATCTCATTCTTTATCGCGCTCGTGCTCCTGTTCATCTATATGATTCTCTTTTATGGAACAGTAGCTGGTACTGTAGCCGACGTCTGCCTCTTGGTCAATGCATTCTTCACCATCGGTATCCTCTCAAGCTTCCACGCTGTGCTTACCCTTTCTGGTATCGCAGGTATCGTACTCTCAATGGGTATCGCTGTGGATGCTAACGTACTTATCTACGAACGTGCTAAGGAGGAGCTCGCATCGGGCAAGCCACTTCGCACTGCAGTGAGCGCCGCTTACAGCAATGCATTCAGTGCAATCTTCGATGCTAACGTAACCTCACTCCTCACCGGTATCATCCTCTACTACTTTGGTACAGGTCCTATCCGTGGTTTCGCCGTTACCTTCATCGTAGGTATCATCACCTCGTTTGTAAGTGCAGTATTCCTCAGCCGCATCTTCCTTGAGGGTGCTTTGGCTAAGGGTTGGTTCAAGGGTCTTAACTTCACCGGTGCTCTCTCTGGCTTGCTCAAGCCAACCAGCATCGACTTCGTGAAGAAGGGTCGCACCACTTCAAAGGTATACGCTGTTATCGCAGTTCTCGCTATCGTATTGATGTTCGTTCCTGGTCTTGACAAGGGTATCGACTTCACCGGTGGTCGTAACTACGTAGTTGCTTACAACGATGTTGCCGCTGTTGACAACCAGGCTATCGCTCAGAAGCTCGAGCAGAACGCTTCTCTCGAGGGTGCTTCTATCAAGGTTATCACCATCAGCCGCGACAATCAGGTTCGTATCACCACCAACTTCGCTCTTAACGCTACTGACGACGCAGAGGCTAACCTCACCATGAAGAAGGCTATCTACGACGCAGGTAAGGAGCTTGGTTATGTAAATGGTGACTTCGACAGCTTCAACAATGAGGATTACATCCCATCAACTCAGAAGGTAGGTCCTTCTATTGCTGAGGATATCACTTACGGTGCTATCATCGCAGTGCTCCTGTCACTCATTGCTATCGCACTCTACATCCTCGTTCGTTTCCGCAACGTAGCATTCTCTATCGGTGCTATCGCAGGTCTTGCAGCTAACACCTTGGTTATCCTTGGTCTTTACTGCTTGCTCCCAGGCATCATGCCATTCTCAATGGAGATTGACCAGGCATTCATCGCAGCTATCCTTACCGTCATCGGTTACTCTATCAACGATATCGTGGTCGTATTCGACCGTATCCGCGAGGTAAGCAACCTCTATCCAAACAAGGATCGCTACAATGTAATCAACGAGGCGCTCAACGCTACTATGCCACGTACCCTCAATACCTCTATCTCTACTCTCTTGGTATTGATCGTAATCTTCTTCTTCGGTGGTGCTTCAATCCAGAGCTTCATCTTCGCTATGTTGCTCGGTATCGTTGTCGACCCATTGACCACTATCTTCCTTGCCGTTCCTTGCGCTTACTACGTAATGGGCAAGAAGGAAGCTAAGAAGGCTCAGGCTTAATCTGTAGTTGCAGATAAATAGCAAATAACAAATAACAAATATCACCATCCAAGTTGCAAATTTGCAGCAAGGATGGTGATATTTTTATTTGACGTTTGCTATTTATCTTTTTTTTATTATCTTTGCCCCATACTAATACTATAAAGATGAGACATACCATCACTACACTATCCCTTCTTGCTGGTCTTCTGCTGTCGTCTTGCTTAGGCTCCTCCGACCAGTCTTCTGCTAGTCAGGACTTCTCGCTCGGAGCAGACATGGGTTGGGTCACCATGCTCGAGGCTCAGGGACAAGAATTCTATAATTTCGAAGGAGAGCAGCGCGATCCTTTCGCCTTGCTCAAGGAGCTTGGTCTCAATGCTGTCCGCCTCAGAGTCTGGGTCGATCCTTCGAATCATGACAACTGGTGCGACCTCGAAGATAATATCCTGAAGGCGCAGCGTGCCAAAGCGCAGGGCCTTGACATCATGGTCAATTTCCATTACAGCGACTGGTGGGCCGATCCTGCCAAGCAGAACATCCCTGCCGCCTGGTTCGATCATGACTATGAGACGATGAAGCAGGATTTGCGTGAGCATACCCTCACCGTCCTCCGTCGCTTCAAGGAAGAAGGTCTTACACCTCGTTGGGTACAGGTAGGTAACGAGACTTCCAACGGTATGCTCTGGAGCGTGGCTACCGATCCAGAGACAGGTTGGGAGATCAAGGACGAGCAGGGTCGCACCACCATCACCCATAGCATGGGCCACGTGGAGCGCAATCCAGAGCAATACGCAGGCTTCTTCAAGACCGGCGCTGAGGCTGTGAAAGAAGTTTTCCCAGAGGCCAAGGTCATCGTCCACCTCGATAATGGCTACGACAAGGATCTCTATAACCGTAATCTTGACGTCCTCAAGGCCGGTGATTGTGAGTGGGATATCGTCGGCATGTCACTCTATCCATATTGGGCGCATAGCTCAGATACCACACTCACTGCGCAGATTGTCATTGACCGCTGCATGGAGAATATCAACCTCGTCAGCCAGAAATATAACTGTGACGTCATGATTGTCGAGACCGGCTTTGAGGTCGATGAGCAATATTCTGAGTTGATGGACGAAGGTCGCGATCAGCTCTCGCAGATCATTCGTCGCTGCCAGGAAGAAACCCATGGCCGCTGCAAGGGTGTCTTCTATTGGGAGCCACTCTGCCGTCCTTCACAGTATCGTCTAGGTGCTTTCACCGAAGACGGTCACCCCACAGCTATCATGCAGGCTTTTAAGGAGTAATAATAGCTCTCTGTGTAGCAAACTCCTAACTCCTCACTCCTAACTCCTCACTCATGAAACTTTTTCTTCTCGACGCCTACGCGCTGATCTACCGCGCCTACTACGGATTCATCAACAAGCCTTTGACCAATAGCAAAGGCCAGGTCATCTCGGCTATCTATGGCTTTACCAAGACCCTACAAGATGTCTTGCGCGAGCAGCAGCCTGACTGTATGGCCGTGTGTTTTGACCCCAAGGGTGGCACTTTCCGTCATAAGGAGTTCCCATCGTATAAGGCGCAGCGTGAGGCGCAGCCAGAGGATATCACCTTCGCTGTCCCTTACATCCAGCAGATCATCGAGGCCTATCGCATCCCGATCTTCGAGGTCGAGAACTATGAGGCCGACGACGTGGTGGGTACGCTGGCTCGTCTGGCCGATGAGCAGGGAGGTTTCGATACTTACCTGATGAGTCCCGACAAGGACTATGCGCAGCTGGTCACCCCGCAGTCTCGCATCTTCAAGCCAAAGTCATTCGGCCCTGGCTATGAGACGCTCGATGTGGAGGCTGTCCTGACCAAATACGGCCTCAAGCGCACCGATCAGGTCATCGATATGCTCGGCTTGCAGGGCGATACCGCCGACAACATCCCAGGTTGTCCAGGTGTCGGACCTAAGACCGCACAGAAGCTCATCGAGGACTTTGACTCAGTCGAAGGCCTCCTCTCCGCCGTCGAAACCGCTGCCGCCGAAGGCAAGAAAGAGTTGCCCAACCTCAAGAAAGGCATGTTCGCCAAGGTTCTGGAGAACGTGCAGCAGATCCGTGACTCAAAATACCTCGCCACCATCTGCCGCGAAGTCCCGGGTGTCGTCCTCGATGCTGAGGCGCTCAAGGTCGTCGAGCCAGATTACGCCAAACTGGCCGAGATCTTCGACTCTTTGGAGATGCGCAAGATGCGCGATGAGGCGCTGCAGCACGCCAAGGCCGGTGTCGCTACCCTCGTCGGAGGCAATGATGAGCGAAAGACCGAAATCGTTGAGGAGGCTCCTGTTACCGCCCCTACGCTGCAGACGATCACCGACATCGATACACATTATATAATATGTGATACTCCAGAGAAGCGTCAGGAGATGATCGCCGAGCTTTTTTGGACCGCTGAGTGGGCTTTCGACACCGAGACCACCTCGCTCAACGTCATGGAGGCTGAGCTTGTCGGCATCTCGTTTGCCGTGGCCAATCACAAAGCATGGTACATCCCAGTACCTGCTGATCGCTCAGAAGCCCTCGCTGTCGTCGAGGAACTGCGTCCTCTCTTCGAGAACGATGCAACGCTCAAGATCGCGCAGAATGCCAAGTACGACTACTCTGTCTTGAAGCGCTACGGTATGGAGGTCTCTTATCCGCTCTTCGATACCATGGTGGCACACTATCTCCTTGAGCCAGAGCTGCCTCACAACATGGATTATCTCTCAGAGTCGCTCCTTGGCTACAAACCTATCCCGACCAGCGCGCTGATCGAGACAGGAAAAAAGAAGAAAGCCGCAGAAGAATCTCTGGATCTCTTCGCCATGATGGATGCAGCCGAGGAAGAGGATAAGCCAGCAACTATGCGCGATTGTGCTGTCGAGAAGGTCGCAGAATACTGCTGTGAGGACTCCGATGTCACCTATCAGTTGGCTCAGGTATTGCGCCAGCAACTGAAAGAGCAGAAGTTGACCAAGCTCTTTGAGGACATCGAGATGCCTCTCGTCAAAGTCCTGGCCGACATGGAGCTCACCGGTGTCCGTGTTGATGTTTCAGCCTTAACAGAATCAAAGACCGTCCTGGAGGCCGAGCTGAAGCGCCTCGAAGACCGCATGACCCTCATTGCTGGTCATCCGTTCAATCCGTTGTCCCCTAAGGTCGTCGCTCAGGTCATCTTTGACGAGATGAAGCTCGATCCAAAGACCAAAGCACGCTCTACCGCTGAGGAAATCCTGCAACAGCTCATCGTAAAGGTTAAAGGTGAAAAGTTAAAGGTGAAAGGTCCCTTTGACGCGAGTGGAGTAGAGGAGGAGATCGACAAAGCCGAGATCCTTGAAGATATCCTTTCTTATCGAGGCATCCGCAAGCTCCTCGGTACCTACATCGAGGCTTTGCCAGAGGAGATCAATCCTGAGACAGGTCGCATCCACTGCCAGTTCAATCAGACAGTTACGGCCACAGGCCGACTTTCTTCGAGCAATCCGAACCTGCAGAACATCCCTATTCGCGACGCTTTAGGACGCGAGCTCCGCAAGGCCTTCGTCCCAGATCCTGGCGAAGTCTTCTTCTCGGCCGACTACAGCCAGATCGAGCTCCGTCTGATGGCGCACCTCTCGCAGGATCCTGCCATGATTGCGGCTTTCCAGGAGGGTGATGATATCCATCGCGCCACCGCTGCCAAGATCTATCACCTCCCACTTGAGGAGGTCAGCAAGCTGCAGCGCACTAAGGCCAAGACGGCCAATTTCGGCATCATCTACGGCATCTCGACCTTCGGCCTTGCTTCGCGTCTCAACATCCCACGCGCTGAGGCTAAGGAACTGATCGACGGCTATTTCGCCACCTATCCGCGCATCAAGGAGTACATGGACGAGTGCATCGCCATCGCACGTGACAAAGGCTACGTCGAGACCTTCTTCGGCCGCAAGCGCATGCTCAAAGACATCCACAGCGCCAATTCCACCGTCCGCGGATTTGCTGAGCGCAACGCCATCAACGCGCCGATCCAGGGTACGGCAGCCGACATCATCAAGATCGCCATGGTGCGCATCACGCAGCGCATCCGCAAGGAGAAGCTGCACGCTAAGCTGCTCATTCAGGTGCATGACGAATTGAACTTCTCCGTGCCACCACAAGAGTTGGATCAGCTCGAAAAGCTCGTCCTCGAAGAGATGGCTGGCGTCGTCGCGCTCTCCGTCCCTCTCATCGCCGACTGTGGTAAGGGTGAAAACTGGCTGGCTGCGCACTAACAAGCAAAAACACTTGTGTTTTTGCTTGTCATTCTGAGCGAAGCGAAGAAACTCACAACTAGCAGACAACCTGTATGGTAGTAGATTATATCCTGGCCGACAAGGACTTCGGCCACCTATATATAAAAAAGAATGCCAGGGCGGTGCGCTACACCTTCCGCCCTGCGCATGATGGTGGCAAGGGAATCCTCATCACCGCTCCTCGCTTCTTCTCTCTGCCCGACCTACAGCGAGCCGTTGAGGAGATGCGTCCCCGTCTGCTCGCCATGATCGAGAAAGATGCAGCGCTACAAGAACAGAAGCGTCAACGTCCGCAGCCGACCCCTGAGCAACTGGCTGAGCAACAGCAGCGGATCGAGCAGATGCGAGTCCTCGCCAAGCGCGACCTTCCTCCCAAGCTCCTGGCCCTTGCCAAGCAGTACGGATTCTCTGTCAAAGAGGTCAAAATCAATAGCGCTCGCACCCGCTGGGGAAGTTGTGTCGCTCGCAAGAAAGGCCTCTTCAGCCGTAAGGAATACACCATCAACCTCTCGCTCTATTGCGTCCTCCTGCCCGAGCACCTGCAGCGTCTCATCATGCTCCACGAGCTCACACACATCCATCACATGGATCACAGCGCCGCCTTTCACGCTGAGCTCGACAAGATGCTGGGAGGCAAAGAGAAGGAGCTGGAGCGCGAGCTCAAAGTTTTCCAGAAAAACATGGCTAAAACATAAAGTCCCATCAGGACATCGAGATAAATATTACCCAAATTAATACTTAAAAACATCGCATTATGCCCCTCATTTACCACGTCTCAGCCACCTCTGGCCGAGATTACTACGCTGGCACCGAGAGTGCTCCGTTCAAAACCATCAACAAAGCCGCTTCCCTGGCCATGCCAGGTGACACGGTCATCGTTCACGCTGGCGAGTACCGCGAGTGGGTCGATCCCCTCAACTCCGGTATCACCGAGCAGTCGCGCATCACCTATATGGTCGCTCCTGGCGAGCACGCTGTGATCAAAGGCTCAGAGCGTATCACCACCTGGCAGCACGTTGAAGGCAACGTCTGGAAGGTCGTCCTCCCAAATTCGTTCTTCGGCACCTTCAACCCATACAAGGAGATCCTTTCAGGCGACTGGATGGTTTCTCCTGACCCTACCGTCGAGCCACACGAGGTCGATGGCGTCCTCTTCGACTTCCCGCTCCACCTCGGCGATGTCTATCTCAACGGCAAGTCATTCTACGAGGCTGGTCGATACGCTGATATCGTCAATCCTAAGATGCGCCTGACTGGCGTCACCCCACCTTGGTCGCACACCCCAGAGCCATTGCTCCACCCAGAGGATTCTATCTATCAGTGGTATAGCGAGATCGACGATGAGGCCGACACCACCATCATCTATGCCAACTTCCAGGGCGTCGATCCTAACCAGGAACTCACCGAGATCAACGTCCGTCGCTCTTGCTTCTTCCCACGTCGCACGGGTCGTAACTATATCACCGTCCGTGGCTTCGAGATGGCACAGGCAGCTTGTCCTTGGACACCTCCTACGGCCGATCAGCCAGGCCTCCTCGGCACCAACTGGAGCAAGTGCTGGATCATCGAAGACTGTGATATTCACGATGCTAAGTGTAGCGCCATCAGCATCGGCAAGGAGGAATCTACCGGCCATAACATGTGTACTCGTACCCAGCGCAAGCCAGGTTATCAATACCAGATGGAGGCCGTCTTCCGTGCCGCTCGCATCGGTTGGAGCCGTGAGACCATCGGTTCGCACCTCATCCGTCGCAACGTCCTCCACGACTGCGGTCAGAACGGTATCGTCGGCCACATGGGTTGCATCTTCTCGACCATCGAGCAGAACCACATCTATAACATTGCCGTCAAGCACGAGTTCTTCGGCTATGAGATTGCTGGCATCAAGCTCCACGCTGCCATCGACGTGACCATCCGTCACAACAACATTCATAACAGCGCGCTCGGCACTTGGCTCGACTGGCAGGCGCAGGGTGCTCATGTGCACAACAACCTCTATTATGCCAACGACCGTGACCTCATGATCGAGGTGACCCACGGCCCTTACTTGGTCGAGAACAACATCTTCGGCTCGCCTTATAACTTCGACAACGTGGCTCAGGGTGGCGCCTACGTGCACAACCTCTGTGCCGGCATCATGCGTCGTATCGAGTGCCGCGACCGCTCTACGCCATACCACTTCCCACACTCCGCCGAGCTGGCTGGCTGCACCATCGTCTATGGTGGCGACGACCGTCTCTACAACAACATCTTCATCGGTGGTAGCCAAGCTGAGGCCGACGATGCTTCTTGTGGTACAGCGGGTTACGACCCGCATCCACAGGGCTGGGAGGCTTATCAGGCCTTGCTCAAGGCGTATGGCAATGGCGATCATGAGAAGTTCCAGGACACCCCTCAGGCCGTCTATATCTCTGGCAACGCCTACCTCAACGGCGCTCCTGCCTACGTTCATGAGACCGACTGCTGCACCTCTGCTGAGGATTGCGCCTTCCGCATCAGCGAGGAGGCCGATGGCACCTACCTTGAGATCCAGATCCCAGCATCTCTCTTCGATTTGAAGACTTCCGTCGTCTCTACCGACACCTTGGGCTCTACCCGTATTACCGAGGGTCTCTTCGAAGACAAGAATGGCAACCCATACGTCATCGACTATGATTTCCTCGGCCAGCAGCGCAGCACTACTCCAGTCGCTGGTCCTTTCGAGGGTCTCAAGGCTGGCAGCAACCGCATTAAGGTCTGGTAATCGTTAAATTTTGACGTTACGTACACAACGTCAAAATCCACGGCCGTGAAAGCTGACATTACGTACGCGATGTCAGCTTTCACGATCATGGCATCCTCTACACGGTACAGTGGAAAGGATGCCGAGACAAAGGCATCTCCTACACCGTACCGTGTAGAGGATGCCGTGATCAAGGAAGGGACGTCTTGCATGCAGGACGTCCTTTCTTGCATTCAGGAAGGGACAAATTGCATTCACGCTGTCCTTTCCTTGATCAAAAATCGCATCTCCCGAGTTCCAGACAACATTTAATGCAAAAAATACGATTTTTTCTCTCTTTTTTTGAACAACCCCTTGTTTCCGCCAAATCTTTTTCTTATCTTTGCGCCCGCTTTTGAGAAAACACATTTATCTACTCAATTTCTGACAAACTTTGCTTACTAAGTGCCAATCCTAAAAGCTTAACTAACTTCATTATCAATTTTATCTT
>JAZRXZ010000106.1:0-13658 GCA_045600445.1 Bacteroidales bacterium
AAGGTATCCGCAAGGGTATGGTCACCCGCTCGATCTTCCCAATCTTCTGCGTATGTGCAGGCAAGAACTATGGTGTAGGCCGACTCATGGAGTTCCTTGGCAACGTTGTTCCATTCGTTGACGAGATGCCAGCTGTTCACAACAGCCGTGGTGAAGAGGTTAAGCTCGATCCAGCTGCAGCTACCAGCCTCTATTTCTTCAAGACTGGTGTTGAGCCACATATTGGAGAGGTTCAGTATTTCAAGGTCATGAGCGGTACCGTTCATGAGGGCGATGACCTCGTAAACGCCGATCGTGGTACCACCGAGCACCTTGCTCAGCTCTTTGTCTGCTCAGGTGCTAACCGTGAGAAAGTCAGTGAGTTGCAGGCAGGTGATATCGGTTGCTGCACCAAGCTTCGTGACGTTCGTACCGGCAATGCTCTCAATGCAGGCGGTCTCGATCATAAGTACAACTTCGTAAGGTATCCACAGGCCAAGTACACCCGTGCTATCTCTGCAAAGGTTACTCAGGAGACTGAGAAGATGATGCAGGCTCTCACCCGTATGCGTCTGGAGGATCCTACTTGGATTGTCGAGCAGTCTAAGGAGTTGCGTCAGATCCTGGTTCATGGCCAGGGTGAATTCCACCTCCGCACATTGAAGTGGCGTCTTGAGAACCTTGACAAGGTACAGATCGACTTTGCTCCACAGCGTATCCCATATCGTGAGACCATTACCAAGATTGCTCGTGCCGACTATCGTCATAAGAAGCAGTCAGGTGGTGCTGGCCAGTTCGGTGAGGTTCATCTCATTGTCGAGCCTTACGTTGACGGCATGGAAGATCCTACACTCTATGTAATTGGCGGCAAGGAGTATCGTGTCACCATGAAGGGCAAGGAGGAGATTGATCTTCCTTGGGGCGGTAAGCTCGTCTTCATCAACTCTGTAGTGGGTGGCGCTATCGACAACCGCTTCATGCCAGCTATCCTCAAGGGTATCCAGCAGTGTCTGGAGCAGGGCCCATTGACCGGCTCTTACGCTCGTGACGTTCGCGTTGTGGTTTACGACGGCAAGATGCATCCAGTTGATTCTAACGAACTTTCGTTCATGTTGGCTGCTCGTCAGGCATTCAGCGAGGCATTCCGCAACGCTGGTCCTAAGATCCTTGAGCCAATCTATGACGTAGAGGTATTCGTTCCAGGCGAGAAGATGGGTGATGTGATGAGCGACCTCCAGAATCATCGCGGTATGATCATCGGTATGGGTGCTGAATCTGGCTATCAGAAACTTCAGGCTAAGGTGCCTCTGAGCGAGATGGCAGATTACTCTACCACCCTCAGCTCATTGACCCAGGGTGCTGCTTCATTCATCATGAAGTTCGCAAGCTACGAGCTCACTCCAACTGATGTTCAGAACAAGCTCATCGCTGCACATGATGCAGAAGCTGAGAAGTAATTTTTTACAGAAAAACAAGGTAGTTGACTGACAAAATCACTACTTTAGCATAAAAAATGCGGATCGAAACTTAGATTTTCGGTCCGCATTTCTTGTTTTTACGATTTTTTATTTATATTTGCGCGTTACTATGTTTTATAATTGACAATAACTATCGATTTGTTTTCTCTGAATTACTAAACGATATGAATTATATTTGCCGCATATTCACCTTGCTGATTCTTCTGTGCAGCATGACCCTGATGACCTCGGTTTCATTGCAGGCGCAGACGCTCGATACTTGTTTTGTCGGTATCTGCATCGATAATGCAGAGCAGCCTTTTACTGTCAAAAATGACGCTAAGGGTAATCCTACAGGTTATATCTGTCGCGATGCACAGAACAATGTGCAGCTCTATACCAAGTGTCCGTTTGTCAAGGTGGTCAATGAGTCAACCAGTGAGATGCGCGACAAGTTGACTGGTGAGTATCGCGTCATCTACTTCAATCGTGGCAAGGCTTCTACCTACGATTATCGCCGTATCAATTCTGGTTCTGAGACACGTGAATTCCGATTAACTCGCGTAAGAAATTTACAGAACACCATTTACTTCCGTATCGATAGTGTCAAGAGTGCTAAGATTACTTTCGATCTTGAGAATACTGGCAAGATCGTTCGTGTGCTCAACGCGAATATTCTCGATAACAACGCTCCAAAAGAAGCACTTGCCTTGCTCAATGGTGGTACTACAGAGACTCCCGCCACTCCTGTCGATACCCCTGCTGCCGATGTCAAGAATGTTGATGTGAAGGCTGCAACCGCAGATAAGTCTGCAGATAGTGAGGGCAAGGGGAGCTCGGCTAAATCCATTCTTCTGACCCTTCTGATCCTCCTTGGCCTTGCCGTCGGTGGTTATCTGGCTTATCGTGAGTATGGCAAGCGCAATAAGAAGGATAGTAACATGGGTAAGCAGTATCATGGCGAAGGCAAGGCCGATACTCCTATTGTCAAGGTTCCTGTGGCTAAGCACCAGCCTGGCAAGAATGCTCCTAAGGAAAACCTTATTCAGAAGTTGGCTGACAAGCAGGCTGGCAAGAAGTCTCCTGCTGCTCCAGTAGCACCAATTACACCAGTCTCGCCGGCTACTCCTGAGGTAAAGATTGTTGAGAAGATCGTTACGAAGGAAGTTCCTGTAGAAAAGATTGTAGAGAAAATTATAACAAAGGAGGTTCCAGTCGAAAAGATTGTCGAGAAGATCGTTACGAAGGAAGTTCCTGTTGAGAAGATTGTAACCAAGGAGGTTCCAGTCGAGAAGATTGTCGAGAAGATCGTTACCAAAGAGGTCCCCGTTGAGAAGATCGTCGAGAAGATTGTGACTAAGGAAGTACCTGTCGAGAAGATTGTCGAAAAGGAGGTCGAGAAGATCGTTAAGATTGATAATCCAGAACTCCTCAAGCAGATTGAGTCTCTGCGTGTCAATATCAGTCAAAAACAGAACGAGTATGCGCAGCTCGAGAGCGAGATGAGGCAGAAGCTCTCAGAGATGGAGCAGAAGTCTTTGCGTGCTAAAGCTGAGATTCTCCAGCAGGCACAGGATCAGGTGACCGCTATCCGTAAGCAGGCCGATGATCAGATTAAGGCTGCTCAGGAGGAGGCTCAGCAGCAGGTAGCAGCTACACAGCAACAGTCTCAGCAGCAGCTGACGCAGTTGCAGCAGGAAAAAGCAGAGCAGCTTGCAGCGTTGCAGAAGGAGAACGCTCAGCAGTTAGCAAACCTCCAGCAGGAAGCAGCAGAGCAGTTGGCTGCATTCAAGCAGGAGAAGGCTGAGCAGATCGAAGCTATTCAGCAGGAAGCTCAGCAGCAGGTGGTAGAAGCTCAGCAGAAGGCTCAACAGATGGCAGAAGCAGCTAATGAGGATATTGCTAGATATAAGCAGCGTGCGTCTGTGCTCCAGCAGCAGGTAGCTGAGCCTCTTAAGATCAATCGTGATGCTTTGCGGGCTTCGTTGCTTCTCATCGCAGATCAGATTCAGCAGCTTAAGGACAATGTGGAAAGCTACAATGCTGATAACAACTATCACAACACTACCGTCCACATGTCTATTAAGTTCTCTCAGTTCCTGCAGTGGTTTGAGAAGACTGTCATGCAGGATGAGGCTGGCGCTATCCAGAGTGCAGGTGACCTCTATAAACTGATGCAGGAGGAGTTCCGTAATGCTATCGAGAACAACTATTCTTGGGTCTCAGAACTGATTCGTGTCAACGCATACAGTGGCATTTCTCCGATGTTCCTTTCGGAAGCAAAGCGTTCTGGCATCCTTATCGAGAATATGCATATTGCTGTTGCGGAGACGGTCGGTCTCCTCGGACGCTATGGCATTACGTTGGTCATCCCTCATCTGTTCGTAGATGATTTCGATGTAGAACACTATAAACTCAATAACGCTCCGCTCATCAACTCTTTCTATCCTCACGGATTCAAGGAGCAGGAGATGGCCAAGCGTGGCGTCATCTACGACGTCATTCGCCCTGGCTACTCGCTCGATGGCGTTATGCAGAAAGTACCAGAAGTCAGTGCCATGATGGCTGTGGCACAATAATCAGATTAGATTCACTTCTGGTTCAATATCCACTCCAAACTTCTCTTTTACCGACTTAACTATTTCTTGGCAGAGGGTAACGATCTCCTCCGGTTTCGCACCTCCACGATTGACCAGCACCAGACACTGCTTCTCATACACGCCAGCGCGACCTATGGTCTTGCCTTTCCAGCCACACTGCTCGATGAGCCAGCCTGCTGGAATCTTGGTGAGCTCCTCATTAATTATATAATGTGGGATGATAGCCTCTTCGCCATGTGCTTCGATGCGTTCGCTGCCACAGCGCCACTCCTGTAGGATGCGCTCATATACAGCCTTCTCTACGACAGGATTCTTGAAGAACGAACCTGCATTGCCCAGTTCCTTCGGATCTGGCAGTTTACCTTGTCTGATCTTTATTACAGCGTCGCGAACCTCCTGTGGGGTAGGGGTCTCATTGCCGTCCAGCGCCTGTTTCAAACCAGCATAATCCAGATGCAGCACAGGGACCTTTGACAACTTCAGCACCACGCGAGTCACAATGTAGCGACTCTTGGCTTCCGGAGTCTTAAGCAGGGATGAGCGATAACCATACTGCATGTCTTCGTTGGTCAGCACACACTCCTTCTGGTCGATGACGTCCCAGCAGATCACCTGTTGGATCAGATCCTTGACTTCCACACCATACGCTCCGATATTCTGCACTGCAGCAGCTCCGGTTTCGCCAGGAATGAGCGAAAGGTTCTCTGCGCCATAAAGACCACGTTGTGCACACCAGTCGCAGACATCATCCCAGGTGGTGCCTGCCAGGATTTCAATGGTCTCTCCGTCGCTTCCTATCGTGATTCCTTTTGCGGTGCAGTGCAGCACTACACCTGGATAGTCTCCCTTGAATAGCAGGTTAGAGCCTGCACCTATGTGCCAGAAAGGAATCTCTCCCTTCTCGCGTTGCTGCTGCATCAAGGCTTGTATCTCATCGTCTGCGAGGAGTTCCTGCAGATCTTCCATCGTGTCGTATTCTGCTAATACTGCTGCCTTCACGTCCATGCCGAAAGTATTGAAAGCGAGGAGTGAAGTGTTCTTTTTGATCGTTTTCATGGTTGCAAATGTACGTTATTTCCGTCATTTATCCAAATTTTTTCTTCCTTTATCTAGTTTTTCTCCTCATTATTTGTTCGTCTCACTTATTCTTCGTAAATTTGTCCTCCTTATGAAACATCATCTGCTCTTCATCGGTTTGTTGTCCGCCATCTTTCTGTTGGTGTTCAACTCCGATCTCCTAAATATGGTCCAGTCGCACTCGCTCTTCATGAGTGGGTCGATCTTCCTGGCTGACTGTCTGCGTGTGCCGGGAGGATTCCTGACGTGGCTCGCCCTCTGGTTCACGCAGTTTCTCTATTATCCTGCGTTAGGCGGCTCGATGCTTATTGCTTTGTGGTTGGCACTCTATGTCGTCCTGCAGTGCGCTTTCCGTCCTTCTGGCTCCTGGTCATGGCTATTGCTCATTCCTATTGTCGCATTACTGGTCTCTACAGTCGATCTTGGCTACTGGATCTATCTGCTCAAACAGCATGGCTACTGGTTCCGAGAGACTTTAGGAACGCTTTTCGTCGCCTTGCTCCTCTGGCTCCAAGGTCGGGAGAATCGCCTCTGTCGTAATGTCTTAGCGTCTGTCCTTGCACTTGCCTCCTATCCTTTGCTTGGCTGGTATGCAGTCCTTGCTTTGTTGTGCATCGTTCTTCGTCGTATTGTCATCACGCTCAAAGATACTCGACGAGGATGGCTGGTTACTATCGCGATTGCTGTGATCTCGGTCATCATCATTCCTATGATTGCTCGCCAGTATAGTGCTTTCCGTATAGAAGAAGCTTTTTATGCCGGTTTCCCGGTCATTGAGTCTAACATGGATTTCTCCTGGGTGCTGACCGTCCCGTTTATCGTTGTTACCCTGTCGTTGTTGCTCCTTTGTGCCTTTCCATTGCAGAAGAGTCTCGATATCTCGTCTCGCCGACCTTGGCTCATTCCGTCAGTTGTCATGACCCTACTCACGCTCATTGTCTTCGAGCGCAATGTCGGAGATGCCAATTATCACGCTGAGATGCGCATGTTCCGCCAGATCGAGGATTTCCGTTGGCAGGAGATTCTCGATGAGATTCAGGAGGCAGGCGAGAGGGGAGGTGCTACTCGCCAGATGGCACTCTGTAAGAATGTGGCGTTGATCAATACGCAGCAGATCGATCGTATCTTTGAGTTCAGCACCGGTGAAGCCGACCGTGTGATGCGCGACTCGTGTGGCGCTTATATGCTCTATACCTCAGGCCCGCTTATAGCTCTGCATCATGGCATGGCCAATACGGCAACGCGTTGGACCATTGAGAGTAGCGTGGAGTATGGTCTCAGCGTTTCGGCGCTCAGGGTCCTCACGCTGTCGGCTCTCGTCAGTGGCGAGTCACAGTTGGCTGACAAGTATCTCACCATGCTCAATCTCAATCTCTTTCAGTCCTCTTGGGTGCGACGCTATCGCTTGCTGGTCGTCGATCCTTCGCAGATAGACAATTATCCTGAGCTCGCTGCTATGCGCCTTCTGCACGAATATCCTACTGATGAAATCAATAGTGATCATGGCCACGTAGAGGCTGAGGTCTATAAGACTTTCAGCAATTTCATCAATCCTAATATGCCAGCTGTGCAGGAACTTGGTGTCTATTATGCTATGTTAGAGAAAAATCCTGTACGCTTCTGGGCACAGCTACAGTACTTTGCCGAACTCAATCCGAAGAAAAAAGTCCCAGTCATCTTCCAGGAGGCGGCCTATCTCTTCCAGCAGCTTGATCCGGCCAGCATTCAGGGTGTCAGCTTCAATTTCTCCAAAGACGTCACCGACCGTTTTGCAGCTTTCAATCAGTATGCCAGCACCCATGCCCGTCCGGATATGAGCCAGCAGGAGATCGGAGAGGTCCTCAAGCCTAAGTTCGGTCACACCTTCTGGTGGTACTATTACTTCAATCATAGTACGCTCTATTAAGTAAATAGAAAGTTCTCCTATGCGCAGATTTATATTCTTCCTTCTCCCATTTACCTTTCTCTTTCTTCTTTCCTGCTCCCGTCCTGAAGTTCCAGCTACTTCAACGCCAGTAGGGAGGCTACCCCACATGCGTCCTGATTATGCCGACGTCACGATCCCCTGCAACATCGCTCCACTCAATTTTGCCGTCATCGAGATCGGTTCGCAGCAGATTGTGGCACGCTTCACAGCACCTGATGGTACCTCATACGTCTATGGAGGCTCTCAGAAAGTGATCTTCGATGCCGACGAGTGGCGCGAACTCCTTGCAAAGACACGTGGTAGTAAGATGCAGGTTGAGGTCTACGCCTCCGACACAGAGAATCGCTGGGTAGCCTTCTCTCCATTCTCCATCACGGTGGCCAACGATAGCATCGATCCTTACATCTCCTATCGTCTCATCCAGCCATCCTACGTCGGTTATGAGGAGCTTCGTATCGAGCAACGTTGCCTGGAGGATTTCTCTACGCGTGATATATATAATAATATGAGTGTCACCACCGAGACCAAGGGCCAGTGCATCAATTGTCATAGTTATCAGAACTATAGCACTGACAATATGCTCTTTCACATGCGCAAGGACTGGGGTGGCACGATCATCGTTCGCGATGGTGGCAAACCGTTCAAGGTCAACCTTAAGACGCCAGAGACTATCTCAGCCGGTGTCTATCCTGCATGGCATCCTACCTTGCCTCTCATTGCCTTCTCTACTGATAAGACTGCACAGTCATTCTACACCCTCCACAACGACAAGGTGGAGGTATTCGATGCGGCCAGCGACCTCATCCTCTATGACCTCGACCATAACGAGATCAGCAATATCCAGGCCGACCCTGAGGAGATGGAGATCTTCCCGACGTGGAGTCCAGATGGCCGCTGGCTCTACTATGGCTCAGCGCATATACGCTTCGGCGCCGATGGAGGAGATGCTGAGCAGGAGGCTATGGATCACTGCGACCAGGTGCGCTATGACCTCTATCGTCTTCCGTTCGATCCTGCTACTCATCAGTTCGGTGAGCGACAGCTCGTCTATGCCGCTTCGGCCGATAGCATGAGTGCTACATTGCCTCGCCTTTCGCCTGACGGCCAGTGGCTTGTCTTCTCGCGCGCTCCCTATGGCTGTTTCCATGTATGGCACCATGAAGCCGACATCTACGCCATCCGTCTGCTGCATCCTCTCACCGGTCTGCCGTTCGATAGTCTCGCTGCTCCCATCCGCATAGATAACCTCAACTCCGACTGCTCCGAGTCCTATCCGACCTTCTCCAGCAATGGCCGTTGGCTCATGACTGCCTCTCGTCGTGACGATGGCAACTATACTCGTCCATACATCGCATACTTTGCCCCTGATGGCCAGTGTCATAAGCCTTTCGAACTCCCTCAGGAGAATCCCGCTTTCTACACCCTCACACCTTTCTCCTTCAACCGTCCAGAGTTCATGCGCCAGCCCGTCTCCACCTCTGTGGCAGACTTCGCTGAGGCGGCCAAGCGTGATGCAATTAATGCACATTTCTAAACATCTGTCTTTCAGTAATTATCCGGGTAGATTTAGTTTTTTAGTTTAAAAACTTCATATTTTGTAATTTTTACTATCAATTTTTCTCTTTTCTTGTTACAAATTGCATTTTTTTTGTTACATTCTTTAAAATATTTAAATGTATTTGTTCATCATATTGAAAAAACTCCTATCTTTGCATTTGTAAAATATTGTTTTTTAGCAGTTAGACTCCTGCGGAAAGCAAAGCAACTACCTATAATGCGGATTATCGGTAGCAAAACAGAAATTATTATTAACAAAATAAAGAACTGAGTTATGAAAAAAACTGCTTACTATTACCTTTCTCTCGCTGCCATCGTAGCTGGAGGATTGACTTCATGCCAGGAAGAAGATTTAGGTTATACCGCAGATCAAATTAAGTATGAAACAGAATTTGTGAAGGAATTTGGCAAACCAGATCCTAATCATAAGTGGGGATTTGTAGATATGCCACTTTTGGAATCTACCCCTGCAACTAGAGTCGCAGGTCCAAATGCGAACCAATGGGGTTATCAAGGACTTGATGTCCCTTATCCATTGTCACAGGTTCAAAAGGATTTTGTAACAGATTGGTTTAAAACGCATCAGAACCCTGAAGGTGTCGCAGTTAGTTGGACTGATTATTTTGCTCAACAAGTATATTCGAATGAGCATGGTAAAAATATGGACAAAATTATTGATGCTAGTACTAATAGTCAGGATCATATTTATAACTATAATTCTGGTACATGTTCGGAGAATGGAAGCGTTACTGCTCCATGGTTGCCGAATGGAGATCCAACATCTCAAAATGGATGGCCTGAGTATAAGGATAGAATTCAGTATATGACAGGCCAATCAACTAAGGCTTTTTCATATCATGAAACAATGTCGCAAAAAACATGGGAGGATCATTATGTTATTATTCCTGGTGAAATGATAGATCCAACAAACTCACTAGCAAGTAAAGCAACAATCGTAAAAGGTAGTGACGGTAAGGATGTTAAACAAAAAGATGGCAGTACAATTCCTACTACTGAAAGCATTTGGGGAATGTGGTTCGTTGCCTTTGATTATGAAGCTGCTGGTCAGAGTGCAAACCAGATTGTTCATCGCGATTACTATTTCGATGATTGGATTATTCGCATTAGTCCAGGCACATATTCAACAAAGTCTCAGCGAGTAATGTGTGAGGACCTTGGCGGCTCTTTCGACTGGGATTTTAATGATGTAGTATTTGATGCTTACATTACAGGTCAAGGCAATAACCGTGAAGCTCATATTGTAGTTCAATGTGCTGGAGGTACGTTGCCAATTATCGTTGGTACAAATGACGAGTCATATGAAGCTCATTCTTTATTTGGTGTTGAAACCTCAGAAGTTGTGATTCGTCCACAAGCACCAGTTCAGTATACGATTAATTTGCCAAATGGACAAGGCAATACAACCAATGTTTCTACAATACCTATTTATGTAGACGGGAATAATATTGCCGAAGACATTCAATTAGGTAATGTGCCTCAAAGATTCGCGTGTCCAACAACTGTAGATTGGCAGGATGAGTTGAAGTGTATCACTTTGAAATATCCAAGATTTCCAGACTGGGCAAAAGATCAAAATACTCAAAATGTTTGGGAGTTGCATCCAGATAATCACCCATTCCATGGCAATTGATAATTGGATAGCAGATAATAGATAGACTATGATTTGCAAAATAAACAAGCACAGCGGCTAAGAACACTTAACCGCTGTGCTTTGTTTATATTATGAATTATCGATAACCCACTTCTTAATTATTGGCCATTATCTGGAGTGATATCAGGGTAATCTTCTATATTCCCCCACCAAAACGGTTGTACTTCTGGTGCTGAAACATATTGCGTAAAATCTGGATACTTACGCTCAATACGCTGATTTTCTGTAGGCCAATCTACATCTGGATCCACTCTCAATAAATATGGAGCTTTACCTGGAGTATTTGCGATAAAACAATTGCCTTTGTCTGCAGTTGAAACAATAATGTCAATTTCTGAAATATCGATATCCTGATCATCACTTTTTGAAAAGTACATTACATCTTTTGTGACTCGATGGTATGGAGTTAAATCTTCATTGCCTTCTTCATCTACCTTCAGTGCTAGACCTCCAATGCTGATAGGGAGAGTACCTTCAAGGGCAAGTACATTGATAGAGATTTCACGACCGAAATCTACATAATTGGATCATAGGGACAGGTACATGACCCTATGATCCATGCTTAAGAACATATTTTTAGGGGGTTATTGTACTGATTTATAATAAAAAGGCATCACATTTCGTAAAGCAAGAATACTCATTTGAATACGAGATTAGAAAAATAGGAGCATATTCTATACGAATTATGCGGCAGCTCAAAATAGAGTTGCCGCATAATTCGTATAGAATAGAATCAAACCAGATTCTTCAAAATCGGATTAGTCATTATTTCCACCATTCGGTGTGGCCATTTCCATTATTACCTACCCAAACCTTGAAATTAGGGTACTTATCACCGATCTCTTGTTCTTCATCTGGCCAATCAACAGTAGTAGGGACCTGAATCATATAAGGAGCGCATCCTGATTGATTACGAATAAGCCATCTTGCATTAACAGAAATGTCGTGATTATCTTTGCCGGTTTCCCACTGTGTTGTTGAATTATGCACTGCCCAGAAAGCAAATTGCTGAATATCTGTATAAGTAGATTCGAACCTAAAAGACGTTAATACTGGAGCTTCCTTTGGTAAGAATGCATGACCAGACTCTGCTCCAACAGGCTCATGTTCATCAATGAGAATGTGGTTTTCACCATCAGCGAAATTAGAGCCAAGAGGCAAGGTACCACTAAAGGCAAGAACATCAATGTTGACAACGCCAGCTTCTATACAATAATCAAATACAAGATCATTAAAATCCCAGTCATGAATACTACCCAAATCCTCACAGAAGACACGATTAGTAACGCGATGCGCATCTACAATCTTGACAACCCAATCATCGAAATGGAGATCTCCCTCCACATTCGTAGCATTGGGCACTCCATCAAACTTATAAGAAGCATAGTCAAAGCACAAATATGTGCCGTAATGTCCACTTCCTTCTGGGTACTCTATTTCATAATAGCGATAGTGGTCAAATACTTTATCACCGTTATCATTAGAATCCTTATAACTTGGTGATGTTGTTGCGGCCTTAACAACTAAAGCATCATGCGGCTGAGACATAGAGACATTCGTAAAACCTATGCATACACCCTCTGAATTCAATTCTGGAGTACATGTCCATCCTGCATTACCTCCATTATAATCTAAGTTATGCTCTCGATCAACATTTAAGTATTCCATTCGTTCGCATCCAACGACACTTTGCGTATGTCCATTATTGTCTTTGTATGTATAAGTATGGCGTACTTTACCGACAGCTTGCATATAATAGGAAGAGAAAATATCACGTGTATCTCCTTCATCAGGGTGATTATATACATATTTAAGGACATACAATGCCTCATCTTGGTCTACTTCAGGAGGCAATGTATTCTTCCAATAATTAAACATTTCGCTACCCATATTAGACTCAAAACCTTCAGACTCTCCCTTTGCGATTCGATCACGATTAACCTTGAAATAGCCATGTCCATCTTCTGACCAAGCACGAGTCGCATTATTGTCGAATCCCCAGGTATGGTTAGGATCAATCTCACCATACTTCGCAATAAAATTCTTCGTATAGTTACGCTGAGTAGCAGCATAACTGATCTCGTCTTGTGTAAACCCCTGATTTTCATCCTGGCACGACACCAAGCCCCCAGCTACGATGGCAGCGAGAGAAAGGTAATAGTAAGCAGTTTTTTTCATAACTCAGTTCTTTATTTTGTTAATAATAATTTTCTGTTTTGCTACCGATAATCCGCATTATAGGTAGTTGACTCAGTTAATCGAAAAAACAGGGTGATGCTTCTTTGAAAGATAAATGGATGTTGTCGGTCTTTACTGATGACTGACGCTGGTCATAACTGATGACCGAGGGTGGTGATAACTTATGATAAAAAATGGCAAGGGACGACAACGGACTATCATTCATATCGATTGTCAAGCAAAAAAAGCAGAATTTGATGAGAAAATTTGGAAGAGTGAAGAATAATGTGTTACTTTGCAATTGTTGTTTTAATTGATAATTATAAAGAAGAAATTATTAAGTCTTGGGTAGAATATCATTAAATTGAAACAAATATGGAGGCAATCAAAGATGTTTGGTTCAGTAATAACCGTATATACATTCGGTTAGCTGATGGCATGATATATAACAGACCATTAGAGGCATTTCCGACATTGATGGAAGCTTCAGATGAGGAGCGTAGCCACTTTGTGATTAATCGTTATGGTGATGCACTGCGTTGGGCGTCACTTGATGAGGATATCCACGTGTCGAGTTTCCTTGAAACCAATGAACCAAGCCGTGATAATAAGGTGGCTGCTATTTTTCTGCAGTTTTCATGGCTTAATGTCTCTGAGGTAGCTAAGGCGATGAAAGTGCATAAGTCAGTTCTTCTTTCATATATTTATGGAATGAAAGAGCCGACTTCTGATAGGATGGCATTGCTCAGAGATACAATTCATTACCTGGGGGCAAAAATGCTGACTGCTTAAATTCCTAACCATCCTTTTCTGAAGTTCTATGTGGCATTATTCATTTAGATGATTTGCTGATAAAAGACATCTGCCTATTTTAAATATAGAAAGCTATGAGATCAAGTTTTGAATAGTGCTGAGGGATGAATACTCAATTCCGTGATTATACAATATCCCATGTTTTTTATGTTCTACAACATATTTGGGACATTTTCTTGCATTTAAATTTTGTCGATATACATTTAAATGCTACCTTTGCACCATCATTCGATATTTATAACATTACCTTATGGTATTGATAAGTAGTTGTTCAAAATTAACTATGCACATTTTGAATAATTGACGAAGAGGCTTAGACCGACCGCAGCGAGTGCTCGATTCGCACAATAGAACAACGTGTCATTGGAGACATAATCCATTGGACGGATCCATTTGCC
>JAZRXZ010000107.1:0-12276 GCA_045600445.1 Bacteroidales bacterium
GTTAGCGGTGAGCTCGTAACTGAGGAGGAGGATTAATTCCTGTCCAACGCTATTTACACAGAACAATATATTGTTAAACTATTAATATAATTAAGGTATGCCAAACGGTAAGAAGCACAAGCGTCATAAGATGGCTACGCACAAGCGTAAGAAGCGTCTTCGCAAGAATCGTCACAAGCACTAATCAGTGCGCCATCAGTGGCATTTGGGCGCCCCGTATAGGGCGCCTTATTTTTTAATCCTATATTCAATATCGATATGACCAATGAAGTAGTGATAGATGTTAATGCGTCGATGATCACTATCGGTTTGCTCGAAGACGGAAGGCTGGCAGAGTACCAGCGTGAGTCATGCGACGCCACCTATAGTGTCGGCAACATCTATCTGGCCCGTGTCAAGAAGCTGATGCCGGGTCTCAACGCTGCTTTTGTAGATGTCGGTTACGAAAAGGAGGGTTTCCTTCACTATCAGGATCTTGGCCCGCAGTTCCGCACGCTGGCCAGGTATGTCAAGCAGCAGATCTCAGATCAGAAGCATCTCATCCCCATTGAGACGTTCAGGTTCGAAGCCGAACTGACCAAGGAAGAGACCATCTCCGACGTCCTCACCGTAGGACAGGAGATTCTGGTGCAGGTTGCCAAGGAACCTATCAGTACCAAAGGACCACGTCTGACGTCCGACCTGTCCCTGCCGGGACGATTCATGGTGCTGATACCTTTTCAGGATAAGGTGTCGGTGTCGACGAAAATCAAGTCTTCGGAGGAGAAGAACCGTCTGAAGCAAATCATCCGTCCATTGCTGCCACAGAACTACGGTGTGATCATCCGCACTTCGGCCAATGGCGTTGGAGAGGAAGAGTTGAAACAGGAACTTAACTCTTTAGTGAAACATTGGGAATCCACTGTCCGCACTCTCATGAAAGGCAAGTTGCCATCTCTTTGCTATGAGGAGACCAACCGTGCCACGGCATTAATTCGCGACATCTTCAACCCCTCGTTCGAGAGCATCTGGGTTAACGACCCAGCGACGTTTAATCAGATCAAAGAGTATGTGAGTCTGATAGCCCCTGAAAAGGCGGACGTCGTCAAACTGTACGAGGAGGAAATCCCTATTCTGGATAAGTTCGCAGTAACGCGCCAGATCAAGTCTTCCATGGGCAAGACCGTCTCGTGCAAGTCAGGTGTCTATATCATCATTGAGCACACCGAAGCCTTGCACGTCATTGACGTCAACTCAGGCCATAAGAGCAAGATGGCCGAGGACCAGGAGGAGAACGCGCTGTTGGCCGATATGGCTGCAGCTGAGGAGATTGCGCACCAGATGCGTCTGCGTGATATGGGTGGCATTGTGGTCATTGACTTCATCGACCTGGTGAAGCCGGAGCACCGCGAGCAGCTCTATCAGCACATGCGCACGCTCATGGCCAATGACCGTGCCAAGCACAACATCCTGCCGCTCTCGAAGTTCTGTCTGATGCAGATCACCCGTCAGCGCGTACGTCCGGTCTCTGAGCCGCAGACCGCTGAGGCGTGTCCCGTCTGTGGTGGCAAGCGCATCGTCAAGCCAAGCCTCCTCTTCCCGGATCGTCTGGAGGAGAAGCTCGACCATCTGGTCAATGACATGAAAGTGAAGCGGTTTACCCTCTACGTACATCCATTCATTGCAGCAACCCTCCGCGAAGGCTGGTTCTTCAGCAGTCGCGTCTGGAAGTGGAAGCGCCGTTTCGGCCTGGGTTGGAAACTCATCCCAGACCAGTCGCTGGAGCTTCTGCAGTATAGGGTCGTCGATGCTAACCGCAACGAAATTGACCTCCGTGAGCCTATTGATGCTCAAGTATAAAATATGAATACTATCCAATTAACTAACGCCCTGGGCCGTATGCCTCAGATCCGTATGCAGAAGCCCGTTGACTTCTGTCTCGGTGCTGGCGAGCATATAGCCATCATGGGTCCTAATGGTGGTGGTAAGTCATGTCTCATAGATATGATCACAGGCAAGAATATCCTCATGCAGGGTACTCTTGCCTATGATTTTGGCCCTGGTGTCAAGCCTACCGCCTATGGCAATATCGTGCAACTCACGTTCGAAGACGCGCTGGGTTCGGTTGAGAAGCCATACTACTTCCAGCAGCGCTTCAACAGCCAGGACCGCGATGAGTCGCCTCTCGTCATGACCGTCCTCAAGCGTGCCATGGCCACTGGCAACGTCACCGCCACGGGTCTCTCTGCCGATGAGGCTCGAATGGCTGGCCACGGACTTACCGAAGACGAAGCGCGTGCCGCAGGCAGCGAAGACGACAGCGAGTTCCTGCAGAACCCTCTGCTCGACACCTTCATGATGCGCCACCTCCTCCAGAAGCGCATGGTGCTGCTCAGCAGTGGCGAGATGCGCCGCTATCAGCTCTTCAAGTACCTCATCAAGAAGCCTCGCGTCCTCATCGTCGACAATCCGTTCATCGGCCTCGACGCTCCGATGCGCGACCAGCTCAGCGAGTTCTTTCAGAAGCTGGTCGACAGCCACGAGGTGCAGATCATTATGATCCTCTCGATGCTTGATAGCGTCCCACCGTTCATGACCCACGTCGTCACGGTCGATAATATGCAGGTAGGGGAGAAGCAGACCCGTGAGGAGTACCTGGCTTCGCAGCCCGACTTCTCCTGCCAGCTCACCCCAGAGCTGCGCCAGGCCATCCTTGATCTCCCTACCCACGAGATGGCCAACCTCACTCAGGACGGTTCGGTGACCAACGAAGTCATCTCCATCCGTAACCTCAGCCTCCCGCTACCCGACACCGATCGTGTCCTCTACAACGGGCTCAACTGGACCGTCTGTCGTGGCGAGAAATGGGCGCTCCAGGGCCGCAACGGCGCTGGCAAGAGTACCCTCCTCAGCCTCATCTGTGCCGACCATCCAGCCGCTTACGCCTGCGATATCTCGCTCTTCGGGCGCCGACGTGGCACGGGCGAGAGCATCTGGGAAATCAAGAAGCACATCGGCTTCGTGTCCCCAGAGTTCCACCGCGCCTATAAGGAGAACCGTCCGGCCATCGACATCGTTGCCTCGGGTCTCCACGACTCGGTAGGCCTCTACAAGCGTCCACGTCCTGAGCAGGTCGATACGTGTCTCTTCTGGATGCGTATCTTCGGTATTGACCATCTGCGCGACCGTATGTTCCTCACGCTCAGCAGCGGCGAGCAGCGCCTCTGCCTCCTGGCTCGCGCCTTCGTCAAGGATCCGGCCCTGCTCATCCTCGACGAACCTCTCCACGGCCTCGATACCTATCGCCGCAACCTCGTCCGAGATGTCATCGCCACCTTCTGCCAGCGCCCTGACAAGACGCTGATCATGGTGACACACTATGTGGAGGAGCTGCCTTCGGAGATTTCACAGAAACTAGTCCTGTGAGATAGTTTAGAGTTAAGAGATTAGAGTTTAGAGTAGTTGTAAAGTAATAAAGTAAGTTAGTGCATAGCTTGACACTAAATAACTCTAAACTTCTAAAACTACTCTAAACTCTAATCTCTAAACTCTAAACTAAACGGATACCCCGTACTCATGCTTCACTTCCTCCATCACAAACGTACTCTCGATGGTGGCGATGTTTTCATGACGCCCGATGACGTTGAGGAGGAACTGCTGGTAGTAGCGCATATCAGGCGACTGGATGCGCAGCAGGTAGTCAAAGCTGCCTGAGATGTTATAGCACTCCGTCACCTCTGGTATCTTCTTCACCATCTCTGTGAAGGCCAGAGCCATCTCGCTGTTGAGTCGGCGCAGCTTGATGCTGCAGAACACGGCAAAGCCTTTGTTGAGCTTGGCAGCGTCGAGGATGGTAGCGTATTGCTTGATGAATCCCTGTCGCTCCAGGCGCTTCACGCGCTCGTACGTAGGCGTAGTAGATAGGTGTACCTTGGCGGCCAGCTCTTTGTTGGTCAGTCGGGCGTTCTCCTGCAGGGCGCGGAGGATATCCATATCCTTCTCGTCCAATTTATATGATTCTGTTTCGAAAGTCATAATCGTCTGTTTTTAGAATAATGTTCTTTTGCCAGTTGCAAAAATAGGAATATTTTCCAAAAAAAACTTTTCTCTTGGAAGATAATTAAAATCCCCGTAACTTTGCACCGTCAAAATTACTAAAATTGACAAGTTAAAAGAACATTATTAACAATTTAAAAATAGACTATTATGAGCACTAAGAACTATCACCTCGAGACACTCGCACTTCACGTAGGTCAGGAGACCCCAGATCCAGCTACCGACTCACGCGCTGTACCTATCTACCAGACCACCTCTTACGTCTTCCGCAACTCGCAGCACGCCGCTGACCGTTTCGGACTTCGTGACGCAGGCAACATCTATGGCCGACTCACCAACTCTACCCAGGGAGTCTTCGAAGAGCGTATCGCAGCTCTCGAAGGCGGTGTAGCAGCCCTCGCCGTAGCCAGTGGCGCAGCAGCTGTGACATACGCTTTGCAGAATGTCGTCCAGGCAGGCGATCATATCGTAGCAGCCGACAACCTCTACGGTGGCTCGTTCAACCTGATCACCCACACCCTCGCTACCCAGGGTATCACCCACACCATCGTCAAGGTCAATGACCTCGAGGCGCTCGAAGCAGCCATCCAGCCAAATACCAAGGTCATCTACGCAGAGACCTTCGGCAACCCTAACTCTGACGTCACCGACCTCGAAGCCATCTCGGCCATTGCACACAAGCATGGCATTGTCTTCATCGTCGACAACACCTTCGCTCCGATCCTCATCCGTCCTATCGAGCATGGTGCCGACATCGTAGTACACTCAGCCACCAAGTTCATCGGTGGTCACGGCTCTTCACTCGGTGGTGTCATCGTCGATAGTGGCAAGTTCGACTGGAAGGCCAACGCGGACCGTTATCCATCTATCGCCAAGCCAGATCCATCCTATCATGGCGCTGTCTTTGCCGATGTAGCCGGAGCCGCAGCCTTCGTGACCCGCATCCGTGCCGTCATCCTGCGCGATACTGGTGCAGCCATCTCGCCATTCAATGCTTGGATTCTCCTGCAGGGCGTCGAGTCATTGCCACTCCGCATCGAGCGTCACGTCGAGAATGCACTCAAGGTCGTCGACTTCCTGGTCAGCCATCCAAAGGTCAAGAGCGTCAGCCACCCAGCTCTCGCCAGCCATCCTGATCATGCCCTCTACGAGAAGTATTTCCCTCAGGGCGCAGGCAGCATCTTCACCTTCGAGATCAATGGTACTCAGGAGGATGCGTGGAAATTTATCGACTCACTCCAGATCTTCTCACTCCTCGCCAATGTGGCCGATGTCAAGTCGCTCGTCATCCATCCATACACCACCACCCACTCGCAGATGACTCCAGAGGAGCTCGCAGCTCAGCACATCACCCCAAGCACCGTGCGCCTCTCTATCGGCGTGGAGCATATTGACGACATACTCGATGATCTCCGTCAGGCATTGGATACACTCTAAACGACTCTAAATACTAAACTAATATGGCAATTTATAGCAAAATCACCGATCTCATCGGTCATACCCCCCTCGTGAGAATTGATAAGTTCGCCCAGAACCGTGGCGCCAAGGCCAACATCATAGCTAAGGTTGAGTTCTTCAATCCTGGCGGCTCGGTCAAGGATCGTGTCGGTCTTGCCATGATCGAGGACGCCGAGCGTAAGGGAATCCTCCAGCCAGGCGGCACCATCATCGAGCCAACTTCGGGCAATACTGGTGTAGGCCTGAGCCTCGTAGGTGCAGTCAAAGGCTACAAGGTCATCCTCACCATGCCCGAGACCATGAGCATTGAGCGACGCAAACTGGCCGCAGCCTACGGCACAGAGATCGTCCTCACCCCAGGCGCTGCAGGTATGAAGGGCGCCATTGCCAAGGCCGAGGAGTTGCGCGATGCTACTCCGGGAGCCGTCATCCTGCAGCAGTTCGAGAACGGAGCCAACCCAGCCATTCACGAGGCTACCACTGGCGAGGAGATCTCAGCCGACTTTGCAGCCGTAGGTGAGCAGGTCGATGTCTTCGTAGCCGGTGTCGGCACAGGAGGAACAGTCAGCGGTACGGGCAAGGCCATCAAGAAGCATTTCCCTAATGCCTATGTCGTAGCCGTCGAACCAGCCACCAGCGCCGTGCTGAGTGGCAATCCGAGTGGCGCGCACAAGATCCAGGGCATCGGTGCAGGCTTTGTACCAAAGAACTTCGACCGTGACGTCGTAGACGAGATTCTCCCTGTCGGCAACGATGAAGCCCTCGCCACTGGCCGCGCCCTCGCCAAGGAAGAAGGTCTCCTCGTGGGCATCAGCTCTGGCGCCGCAGCCTATGCAGCCTCAGTCATCGCTCAGCGCCCTGAGTTCGCGGGCAAGAACATCGTAGTCCTCCTCCCAGACACGGGCGAGCGCTACCTCTCTACCGCACTCTTCTCAGAGTAATCCAGGTCAATCATTGACAACAGAAAATCACCACCCCCGACAACTCAGCCGAAGGTGGTGATATTTGTTATTTGTTATTAATATTTTCTTGCGTATTACAGCTCCAGGTCGCCATCATGGATCTCGTGCCAAGGCAATCCCTGGATGTTGAGCTGCTCCATGAATGGATCCGGATCAAACTCCTCCACGTTGTGCACACCCGGCTTGCTCCACTTTCCGGTCAGGAACATCATCGCACCGATCATGGCAGGCACGCCCGTAGTGTACGATACTCCCTGCATACCCGTTTCGAGGTAAGCCTCGCGGTGGCTGCAGTTGTTATATACATAATAGGTGTGCTCCTCGCCGCCACGCAGGCCACGGATACGGCAACCGATAGAGGTCTCGCCGTCGTAGTTCTCACCCAGCTCCTTAGGGTTAGGCAATACAGCCTTGAGGAACTGCAGAGGCACGATCTTGACCACTACGTCGCCCGAACCGTCAGCAGCAGGAGCCTTGTACTCGATCTCGTCGATACGGTCCATGCCGATGTTCTGAATCACCTCGAGGTGCTTGAGGTAAGCCTCGCCGAAGGTCATCCAGAAACGCGCACGCTTGATGGTAGGGTAGTTGATCACCAATGACTCAATCTCCTCGTGGTGCAGCAGATAAGACTCCTTAGGGCCGATGTTAGGGTAGTTGAGCGGCTTGTGGATCTCCATTGGCTCAGTCTCATGATACTCGCCATTCTCCCAGTAGAGACCCTTCTGAGTGATCTCGCGGATGTTGATCTCTGGGTTGAAGTTGGTAGCGAAAGCCTTATGGTGATTACCCGCATTGCAGTCCACAATGTCGAGATACTGGATCTCGTCGAAGTGATGCTTGGCAGCGTAAGCCGTATATACACTGGTCACACCTGGGTCGAAGCCGCAGCCGAGGATAGCGCAGAGGCCAGCCTTCTCGAAGCGCTCACGATAAGCCCACTGCCATGAGTACTCGAAGTGAGCCTCGTCCTTTGGCTCATAGTTGGCCGTATCGAGGTAGTTGACACCAGCCTCCAGACACGCGTCCATGATGGTAAGGTCCTGATAAGGGAGCGCCAGGTTGATACAGAGCTCTGGCTTGAACTCCTTCATGAGCTTGACCAATGCAGGCACGTCGTCCGCATCGACAGCAGCAGTAGTAATGTTAGCCACAACGCCATTCTTGCTGTAACCCTTGGCGCGGATAGCCTCAGCAGCTGCATCGCACTTTGACTTGGTGCGTGAGGCGATACAGATATCAGTAAAGATGTCGGCATTCTGTGCCAACTTGTGAGCTGCTACGGTACCTACACCACCACAGCCGATAAGAAGTACTCTTGACATTCTAAAGAAAGTGATAAGTTATAAGTTAATACTATTTGTTGTCTATTTGGCGACAAAGGTAACCTAAATTTTCGGTTTCTCCAAATTATTCGGCCAAAAAGTGCTTCAGTGCTACCTTTTTTCTCATTCGATGATGTGATTGTCTTGGTTGTTTGATTTATCTATGTCATGTACTCCATTGTTCATTGTAGTCCATGCCACACTATCGTCATGTACTTCATTGTTCATTGTAGTCCATGCCACGCTCTCGGCATGTACTCCATTGTTCGTTGTGGTCCATGCCACGCTCTCGGCATGTACTCCATTGTTCATTGTGGTCCATGCCACGCTCTCAGCATGTACTCTACTGTTCAATGCGGTTCATGCGGACTTGAATTTTCGGATTTGATACTTTCAAGACAAGAAATATTTACTTCATATCTCTCCGTAAAAAATAAATGAACGCCAAAAAATCTACCATTCTACCATAATGGGGATAACTCATTGATTTTCATATATCATTTTGAGTGGTAGATCTATGGTAGATGATGGTAGATGTTGTAAGGTTATGGTAGATCTATGGTAGATAAAAATAATCTACCATAGGTATACCTCGCTATGAATGAGTGAGTTAGAAGCCTCTTATGGTAGATGGTAGATAAATGAGTGATCAGTGATTATTTTTCTGCAAAAGTGTATATTCCCCTTTTGGGTGGCATGAATGAGCTTTTTTACTACCTTTTTTTGGAGAACTCAGAAAAAGTGCGTATCTTTGTGCCGCAATCATGCAGCGTGCTCTTTATGAGTGCACACATATAACCCCTAAAAACAAAAGAAATTATGAACGTCCTTATTTTACAGGCTTCCCCTCGTGCCAATGGCAGTACAGCTTGGATGGCAGAGGAGTACAAGAAGGCTGCTGAGGCAGCTGGTCATCAGGTAACTTTGGTCAATGTAGCGAAGAAGAAGATCGCCGGCTGTCTGGCTTGCGAGTACTGCCACACCAAGGGCAACGGCGCTTGCGTACAGCAGGATGATATGCAGGAGCTCTACCCATTGATGGCTGATGCTGAGGCAATTGTATTGGCTGCACCTATCTATTACTTCACGCTCAATGCACAGATCCAGGCTCCTATCCAGCGTATGTATTGCGTCAATTCTCCTGCTAAGGTGAAGAAGATGGCGCTGCTGATGTCTTCTTATTCTCCAGGCGTCTATACCGGCGCTACTGCTGAGTTCCGCAACATCTGCAACTACTGGAAGGTCGAGGAGGCTGGTATCGTTACCGCTAAGGTTGACGAGCAGAAGACTGAGGAGACCAAGCTGAAGATCCAGGCTATCGTTGCCAACCTGTAAGCGGTTTATTATAACGAATCAGAGAAACATAAACTTCTCACTATCGAACAGTCCCTTGTCGGTGAGCTTCAGCTGCGGGATGACCGGTAAGCACATAAAGGCAAGGGTGATAAAGGGCGAGTGGAATTGACAGCCGGCGCGCTTGATGGCTTCGTCGAGCAAGGTGCAACGGAAGGCAAGCTCATGTCCACAAAGAGGGGAGATGATGCCTCCGATGGGCAATGGCAGGTCTTCGAGCTCTATGCCGTCGCTCACGGCCACGCCGCCTTTCATCTCTATGACGCGGTTGATGACGCGTACCAGTTCGTCATCGTCACTACCCACAGCTACGATGTTGTGGCAGTCATGGGCAATGCTCTGTGCCACAGCTCCACGGGTGATTCCGAAGCCCTTGATATAGGCCACTTGGGGCTTGGCGTTGGCAGTATAACGGTCGAGCACCACGATTTTCTGCACGTTGGCGTCCACGGGTCCACGGTCATGCACTGTGAACAAGGATCCGTCGGACGCCACAATTATATCCTCCGTGCTCCGTGGCGTATGGGCGATGTCTACAGGGGTGATAGGCTGCGCGTTGAAGTTATTGATCATGCTTCTGACCAGATTCTTCTGCACCTGCATCGAGCGCTCAAGCATGCGGTTGGCCGTAAACTGGCCCTTCGATGAGTAGACTTTTTCGCCGTCGATATAGGACTTGATGACTCGGAAGTGTGGCGTCAGATCGGACAGTACGATAAAGTCGGCCGGGTCGCCGATCTGGAGCAATCCGGCTGGGATGCTGTAATGCTTCACTGGGGTGAGGCAGGCGGCGGTGAGGATGTCGAGGATATCGTAGCCGTCGGCTATGGCGTGACGTACGATGCGGTCAAGGTGCCCGCGCACAAAGTCGGTAGGGTGGCAGTCGTCGGTGCAGAACATCACCTGACCCGGAGCCTCGGCTATCAGGGGTGCCAGTGCGTTGTAGTCTTTGGCTGCCGACCCTTCGCGGATCTGCACGATCATGCCGCTGGCCACCGCTGCGCGGCCTGTCTCCATAGAGGTGCATTCATGGTCGGTGGATATTCCTGCGGCGGCATACTGCTGGCGTGTTTCGCCCACCAGTCCTGGCGCGTGGCCATCGACGGGCTTGCCTGCTGCCTTGGCTGCGGCAATCTTGGCCATCACCTCAGGGTCGTGGCCGAGTACGCCGGGGAAGTTCATCATCTCGGCCAGGAAGTAGATGTCATCACGCTTCATGAACTGCTCTACCTCTGCGGCGCCGAGAGTAAAGCCTGAGGTCTCAATGTCTTTATTGCACGACGGGACGCAGGACGGCATTCCAAAGGCGAAGCGGAAGTCGGCCAGACGGGCAATGTCGAGCATCATCTCGATACCTTCTACACCCATGACGTTAGCAATCTCATGTGGGTCGCATACGGCGCCGATGGTGCCGTGGCGCAGGGCGATGCGTGCAAACTCTACGGGGGTCATCATCGAGCTCTCGATGTGTACGTGCGAATCGACAAAGCCTGGTAGGTAGTAGGGTGCTGAGGACTCTACCTCGCACTCTGTGATGGTGGCAATCTTGCCCTGTACTACACTGAACTCGCCGTCGAAGATGCGACGGGCTACTAAGTCTACGATATGTCCCTTGAAGGTGTTGGAGCCTCTCATGATCTAAACTTTAAGTTGATGTTTTTCGCTGCAAATATCGAAAGAATAATTTTATTTTCCTAATTTTCTTTGCTAAAATTTGAGTGCGCGACGAAAAAAGAGCATAAATCGAACGAAAAAAGCCATCCCTGCGACGAAAGCGGGGATGGCTTTACTATTGTAATGTGTCGGAAATCGTACCGACCTTGATATTACTTCAAGAAAGTAATCAGCACACCAGCAGCGACTGCCGAACCGATAACACCAGAGATGTTAGCAGACATACAGTAGTTGAGGATGTTGTTCTTAGGGTTGATCTTGGTAGCAATGTCGTTGGCTACACGTGAAGCCATTGGAACAGCAGAAAGACCACAAGCACCTACGAGTGGGTTGATCTTCTTCTTAGAGAAGAGGTTGAACAACTTCACGAGGTAGATACCACCTGCGATAGAGACTGCGAATGCGCAGAAACCACCAGCCACGATACCGATAGTTTGCCAGTTGAGGAATGACTGTACGGTCATGGTTGCGCCTACTGAAAGGCCCAGGAAGATGGTAGCAATGTTCATCAATGCGTTTGATGCAGTATCGGCGATACGAGAGGTGTCGGACCCGATCTCCTTGATGAGGTTACCGAACATGAGCATGCCGATGAGCGATACGGCTGATGGAACGACGATAGCCACAAGGATGGTTACGAAGATTGGGAACACAATCTTAGCCACGCGCATGTTCTTGATCTGAAGGGTGTTTGGATAGAGCTTATCCTGCTCCTTCATATTGATCTCACGCTCAGCCTTGGTGGTACAGAGCTTCACAACGAATGGGATGATCACTGGTACCAATGCCATATAAGAGTAAGCTGCGATGGCGATAGGGCCAAGGAGGTGAGGAGCGAGCTTGATGGTGGTATAGATGGCGGTAGGACCGTCAGCACCACCGATGATGCCAAGTGCACCAGCCTCCTGTGGGGTGAAGGCGCCTGAGCCTACAGCCACGAGGATGACACCGAAGATACCCACCTGTGCAGCTGCGCCAAAGATAGCGAGCTTGAGGTTACGGAGCATAGGACCGAAGTCGGTCATTGCACCTACACCCATAAAGATTACTGGTGGGATGAAACCGGTCTTGATGAGCCAGTAGTAGATCATGTTCATCAAGCCGAGGTCATGTGCGATCATTGGGAGCGAGCAGTGGTAGATATCGTAAGGGATGCCGTTAGCATCGCGCCAGATAGTACCATCGGCCAGGGTGATAGCGTTGTGGTAGATGATGCCAGTAACAGGATCTGTCCAGTCTGCAGCACCGAAGACGCCCATTTCGCCGCCAGGGAAGTTAGCCAGCAGGATACCCATCGCAATAGGGATGAGCAACAGTGGCTCGTAGTGCTTGGCAATGCCCAGATAGAGGAATAGGAGGCCAAGCGCATACA
The DNA here is from genome assembly GCA_045600445.1 of Bacteroidales bacterium. GTDB lineage: Bacteria > Bacteroidota > Bacteroidia > Bacteroidales > UBA3663 > Liminaster. Next base: position 12,180 of record JAZRXZ010000107.1, read on the forward strand.
TGATGAGGAAGGTAGGTTCAGCAGCGATGTTGCTGAACGCCGTCATCTCATACAATTTTTCTAATATAGTACTGAAATCCATTTTTACTTGATTTTG
>JAZRXZ010000108.1:0-1028 GCA_045600445.1 Bacteroidales bacterium
CACCCCATATACGTCATCTTTCGATTTAGCATAGAGCTGTGTTTTTGCTAAACAGTCGCTTGGGCCTATTCTCTGCGGCTCTTTTCAGAGCACCCCTTCTCCCTAAGTTACGGGGTCAACTTGCCGAGTTCCTTAACAACCCTTCTCCCGTTGGCCTTAGAATCTTCTTCCTGTCTACCTGTGTCGGTTTGCGGTACGGGCTCTATCTTCTATTCACACAGCTTTTCTCGCCTCACTCCAAACTGACTTCCCGCTCATTCGCAGTCCCTTACGACCGGTTACCAACGCCCGGCTCAGCCCTTCATAAGTGTCCCTGTGCTTAAATTGATAGAGGCTACGGAATTTCTACCGTATGTGCATCGGTTACGCCTTTCGGCCTCACCTTAGCTCCCGGCTTACCAGAAGCGGACGAACCTGCCTTCTGAAACCTTAGACTTTCGGCCATTATGATTCTCACATAATTCTCGCTACTCATTCCGGCATTCTCACTTGTGTAAAATCCACCACCGCTTCCGCTATGACTTCTCCTCTTACACAACGCTCCCCTACCCCTGACATTGCTGTCAAGCCCAAGCTTCGGTATATGTTTTAGCCCCGTTGAATTTTCGGCGCAGAGTCACTCGACCAGTGAGCTATTACGCACTCTTTTAATGAGTGGCTGCTTCTAAGCCAACATCCTGGTTGTCTATGCAACTCCACATCCTTTTCCACTTAAACATATTTTGGGACCTTAGCTGTGGGTCTGGGCTGTTTCCCTTTTGACCACGAGACTTATCTCACGTAGTCTGACTGCTATGATTAAATTATCCGGCATTCTGAGTTTGATATGGTTCAGTAACCTCTCGGCCCCTAGCCAATTCAGTGCTTTACCTCCGGTAATCATTCATAACGCTAGCCCTAAAGCTATTTCGGGGAGAACCAGCTATATCCGGGTTCGATTGGAATTTCTCCGCTAGCCACACCTCATCCGCCACCTTTTCAACGGGGGTCGGTTCGGCCCTCCATGGAGCTTTACCTCCACTTCAGCC
>JAZRXZ010000109.1:0-1272 GCA_045600445.1 Bacteroidales bacterium
GCAGATGTTTCATTCTCTCGGTTGGTACAGCGTGGTTGCGGTATCGACGTCCACTTGAAGGTGGTGGTGGCAACAATTAACGGTGAGGGTCTCAAGAAAGAGACACGCTCATTCGGCACCTTCACGAGTTCTTTGACAGAATTGAAAGAATGGCTATTGGCCAACGGCATTACCCACGTGGCAATGGAGAGTACCGGTGTGTACTGGAAGCCAGTGTACAAGGTGCTTGAAGGAGCCATTGAGAATGTCTGGATTGTGAACGCACGTCACATCAAGAATGTGCCGGGCCACAAGACGGACAAGATGGACAGCGAATGGATATGCAAGCTTCTTCTTGCCGGACTTCTCAAGCCGAGTTACATTCCACCGAAGGAGCAGCGACAGTTGCGCGATTTGACTCGCTATCGCAACAAGCTTATCCAGCATGTGGCATCGGAGAAGAATCGCATAATACGTATCCTTGAAGACTGCAACATCAAGCTCTCAAGTGTGGTAAGCAGCACCTCTGGCTCAACGGCGACTGCACTCATTGACATGCTCTGCGAGGGCAAGAAACTGACTCTGGATGACATAAAGAGTGTCTATCACGGCAAGCTTGCAGCATCTCCGGAAGAGCTACTGGAAGCCTGTACGGGCTTTGTTGAGTTCCATCATGTCTATCTGCTCCAGATGATAAAGAAGGACATCTCCCAGACTCAAAAGATTATAGACTCGCTGAGCGAAAGGATCAAGCAGGTTCTTTCCAAATATGAGAATGCGATAGAGTTACTGAAGGAGATCCCCGGTTTCAGCAACAAGGTAGTTGAGGATCTTGTAGCGGAAATAGGCTTTGATATGGGTCAGTTCCCTTCCGAGAAACACCTTGCATCTTGGGCTGGAATTTGTCCTGGTAATAATGAGAGTGCTGGCAAAAAAAAAGCGGTAGAATCACTCACGGAAACAAGCAAGTGAAGGCTGTCATCACAGAGGCAGCGTGGGCAGCGACCCGTACGAAAAACACCTTCTTCAGTGAGAGATACCACCGCATAGCAGCCCGCAGAGGCAAGAAGCGCGCACTCATCGCAGTCGGACATTCACAGATAGTTGCAACCTATCTTATATTGAGCACTGGTGCAAGATACCACGAACTCGGAGCCAACTACATGAGGGACAAGATTGAGGCAAAGCGAAAGACCTACCTGACGAGTGAACTGAAGAAACTTGGGTATGAGATTTCACTTAAGAGAAAGCCCGTTCCACTTACTCAATCAGCAGGACAACAGTAGAAATACT
>JAZRXZ010000110.1:0-6051 GCA_045600445.1 Bacteroidales bacterium
TTAACCTCTTTTCCGCTTCTGTCAAGCGACTTTTTGTGCGGCCTCGTTGCATTCGTTCTTGCCTTAATTCCGCCAATTCTTTGTCTGTTGTTCCCATGAAAATTTGTTGATTTTTGGTCAACGTTTTTCAGGGTAAGACAATGTCAGGATTCACGGCCGTGGCATCTCCTACACCGTACAGTGGGGAGGATGCCGTGATGCAGGAATGGATGCCGTGCATGCAGGATGTCCGTTCTTTGATGCAGGATTGGACGCCGTGCTTGCAGGACGTCCGATTTTTGATGCAGGAAGGGACGCCACGAATCACTGTGAACCCTTTTTACTTGCAGGAAGGGATGCCAGTGATTCGGGCGAGCACTTCTTGCGGTGAAAATCGGGAAACGCAGGCGTTGTCATGATTGTCATTTGTCATGATTGTCATTTTCGAAAATCATCTGCTTAAACTTACCGACATTTGCCTTAGAGACAGGTAGCACTTTATCCGTACCGAAAAGCTGGAGCTTATAGCCAGCGGCATTGCCGGAGACCTGGGTGATATAATTCAGGTTGACGAGGAAGGCGCGATGGATGTGGAAGATGAATGGATAGGGGCTCAGAGTTTCTTCGAGATCTCGCAAGGAAACTCTGAGCCTTTTCTGTCTCAGGTCGGACGAGGAAAAGAAAACGATATTGACATAATTGGCCAGCGACTCGACATAAAGGATGTCTGAGGGATTGATAATGATAGATTCACGACTCTCGCCCTGTAGCACGATCTTGTCGGGAACGTCCTGGTCAGGCGTGGTGGTATGTTCGGCTTCGAGCAGATTATTGATCGATTGCAGTTCTTCAATCTGGTATCGCTGCATACGGTTATGGGTGACAAATAAATGATACGCGATGATAAATGCTCCGACTGAGACAGCCTCTTTCAGGTCTTGGAAGAACCACTTCAGCGTGAAGCTGCCATCATAATCCTGCCACAGATAGTACCATCGTTCCCACCCCCAACGGATGATGACGAAGAACTCGCCATCGAATACCGTGTTTATCAGTACACAGGGGATGGCGAAGCAGAGCAGGCGCCTTGTCTGATACCCTCTCGGCTGCGAATAATCGGTTGGAAGATGGAAGACGTAGGAGGTAAGACACTCACACAATAGTAAGATGAGGAAGAAGCTGACGGCCTCAACGACATAGAAAGAATACGGATTCACATTGGCTTTGATAAAGTCTCGTGTGCCGAATGGTTCGAGCAGGACGATAAACAGGAAGAATCCGAGGCTGTAACACAGATAGTCAAGGATTACGATGCGAGGAATAGGTTTCATAAATGACAATTAAAAAACAGTGCAAAGATACGGCATGCCGCTGAAAAACACAAGAAATCAGGCTCTAAATAACGTTAAACGGGATATTTGGAAAGGAATAACAGCCTTTTGGAAAAGAAGATCCTGCTTTTGTAACATCATGTATCACCTCGGGAAGACGCTTTCCGATGATCCCAACGATTGGCAAATATCCCGCATTCAGGGGTGTTTGTCCCAGCGGCTTGCAGGGATTGCTGAAAGGCTTTATCTTTGCGCCGCAATTCTGCCAGATGCGCACTGTCAGATAGCACTCATAAAGAGCACACTGCTCATAAATCCTAAACAACTACATTATGAAAAAATCATCATTATTTTTGCTTGCAGTTCTTGCAATGACAAACTTTGCATGTTGCAAATCCCAGAATCCTGAGCGTGAAGATTATGTCTGCCAGGATGGTTTTTATTTTTCTCGTGAGGACGGATTAGCGATTCCGACAGACACGGCCTTGCATCAGGGAATCCTTTCCGACGGTACCCGATTATTTCTTTACAAGAATGAGCGTGAGGATTATACGCAAGATTCTTGCATCGTGCAGCGAGTGGCTCGTGAGGCCGAGCAGGCGGTGATCGTGGTGGGAAACATTGAATATGAAAAAGCGCGTCGTCGCATTGAAGAAATCCTACAGATGAACGATAGCCTGAAGCGGATTCCTCTTTATACAGAGGTCAACTACTACCGTTTCGGTGGCATCATGTCCCAATTTGAAGGACGGATTGACCTGCGTATTCCTATCATTCCAGCCGTGCATCCTGACCTCAGGAGCACATCGTTCACCCTCCAGCATCTGGCCAATTTCTGCCTCTTGTCATTGTATACGGATTTTCGCTTTACAGAGCTGAAAAGCAAGGGAAGATTGCCGGAGTCGGTTGAAAATGTCATGGTTTATCCGAACCTAATCCTCGATGGGAAAGACCGTGAGTGCCTCTGCTTCCACATCGAAGCGAAACCTGGCATGGAGGAACAGGCGCAAAAAGATGTCCGCCGTTGCCTCGAAATGTTCGCTCGTGAATCCTGCACGGAAATGCAGTTGAATCTGCTGCGTGAGCATTTCCGTCAGATGGTCAAGTTGGCCTATTTCGACAGTTCGGTTTATCGTGACCAGAAAGGACGATTAGGCAATCAAGGCATTCTGAAACGCATCGGTGATGCTTACGTCCTTGGCTATGAGTTATACGACTATAATGCCGAAGGTGAGTATCTTATCCAGTGTTCAACCTCTATGTATACTGAGTTTATCAATGCAATGTATGAAGCTACTATTCTTCACAACCCAAACACTCCAAAGCAATAAACCTACAACCATCACAATATGAAAGATTATAATAACTCTACCTGGCGAGCCGTAATACTCGCTATCCTATCCCTTTTCTATAGTCTTAACCACCTCCACGCGCAGAGCGATGGCAAGCGTCATGTGCTCACGGATAGCACGCAAGTCAGCATCACCGAGCAGACACAACAACTGGATCAGGTGGTAGTGACGAGCAAGGTGCCTCGCACCCGTATGAAGGGAAACTCCATTGAGACGCGCATCGTAGGTTCTATCCTCGAACATGCTGGTTCGGCAGCAGATGTGTTAGCCAAGACACCTGGCATGATACGCCAAGGCGAGAAGCTGGAAGTCATCGGCCGCGGAGAGCCTATCTTCTATATCAATGGCCGACGGGTGCAGGATCCCGACGAGCTGAAACGTCTTAACTCCGAGCAGATCAAGAACATCGAGGTCATCAATAACCCTGGCGCTGAGTACGATGCCACGGTCAGTGCGGTGGTTCGCATCCGTACCGTCCGTCAGCAAGGCGAAGGCCTCGGCATGAATCTGAAGAGCCAAGTCCGACAGACGTTGATCACCGGGAAGACGGATCCTAGCACAAGCATTGACCTGAACTATCGACACAAGAACTGGGACATCTTCGGAGGTGCGAACCTATGGACTTATCATTTTGATCAGTTTAATGAGATTGGAGGTGGCACTTATACTAAGGCGTTGACTCATGAGCAGACGGGAACTCTCGACATGCATCGGCGAAGCCTCGGCTTGGAATATAAACTGGGTGCCAACTGGCAGATCAACGAGAATCATTCGGCTGGAATCATGGCACAATTCTATCACAATCCGTATGTAAAGGGCAGAAAGCTGACCGATGAGTGGGTGTGTCGCAATGGCGAGTTCGAAGATCATCTTCTCACTGATGACCATTTTGAACAGCTCTGCCATCGTGGTATCTCGACCAACACCTATTATAATGGTATGATAGGCAACTGGAGCATCGACTGGAACTTTGACCTCACCCATCAGACGCATCGCGAGAAAGACGAAATCACCGAGCAAAGCCAGATTCATGATAACCAACTCAGCACCGAAAGCTATCGCCAGAATGAGATGTATGCCACCAAACTAGTGTTGGTTCACCCACTGGGCAAAGGCCAGTTGAAGATGGGAACGGAAGACTTCTATGTCGTGAGCAAGAACCAATACAGCACGCTCTCTGACCTACTACCGAGCTCAAGGTCAAAGGTTAGAGAACTGACATTGGCAGCCTTTGCCGAGTATTCTCTTGCTACAGAAAAATGGGGTCAATGGGTGGCTGGCATACGATACGAACACATCACAATGCACTATGACGACCAGCATGATACCAACCGGAATCAGCATCGCACTCAAGACAATTTCTTCCCATTTTTCACTTGGGACCGAGGTTTTGGGCCTTGGTCAATGAGCCTCAATTATGCAGTACATACCACCCGACCCACCTATTGGCAGATGCGAGACGGCATGGAATATCATAGTCGTTACATTTATGAAGCCGGTAATCCTCAATTGCGGAACACCATCAACCAGACTCTTTCGCTCACGGGCAATTACAAGTGGCTCATCCTCGGTGCTGAATATGTGCATGCTGCACGAAAGATTCTGGAATGGGCAGAGCCTTATAACAATGAAGGCACCATCGTTTTGCGTACGCAGAACCTCGCTCGTCCCGTGCAGAGTTATTCGCTTTATGCGGTGGCTCATCCTACCTGGGGGTGCTGGTCGCCTAATTATACGGCAGGTATTACACAACAGTTCCTGACTCTTGACTTGATCGATGATCGTGAACTTTCGGGTATCAGAACCACCTCTTTTAATCGTCCGATGTTCCTCTTCTATGCAAATAATGCATTCCGCTTGCCCAACCGCGCAAATCAACCTTGGCAGTTAGAACTCAACCTACAGTATCGCAGCCGCATGAATCATGACAACGATGAGTTTCGACGTGATGTCTGGTCATTCGATGCAGCCGTGCAGAAATCATTTCTTGACGGCAACCTGACCTTCCGCCTTTCGGCCAACGACCTGCTCCGATACATGCAGGGAGATGCCTTCGTCGATTATGGCAACTACCTGATTTATCAATACACAGATCTAAAGAGCCAGGCGCTTGAGTTCTCTGTTCATTACCGCTTCAATGCCACAAAGAGTAAATATCGTGGCAGTGGAGCGGGTAAGGATGCGAAAGACCGAATGTGATTAGTTTTTATAGATGATTGTTTTTGCTATGTGTCTGTTGTGAAACAGGCGCATAGCGACTCATTCAGTCAAAACCAGAAATTGTGCTATAGATTTATTGAAAATTATTTGGAGATACGCGAAAAAAATATCATCTTTGCAGCGATTAAAGAACATTTGCCTATGTTCAAATATCGGAACTACAAAAAGATAATGACAATCATGATATTTGACAAAAACATGAAAAAGATTCTACTCCCAACCTTGGCCATACTTTTGGCAGCGCTTTCCTCATGCGGAGGAAAGGCTCAGTCGTCTGATAATCAGGACGCCGTATGTGGTGGTTATTCAGAGCTTCGCCTCCTCACTGCCGATGACTCACTGGCTTTTGCCTCAGCGGTGAAAGACGCTGAGAATCTCTCGCCTGTGCTGGTTAGCTCACAGGTAGTCGCTGGTACCAACTATCAGTTCCGCTGCGAGCAGATGAATGCAGACAGCACTTTCTCGTCGGTCGAAGTGAAGGTCTTCCAGCCACTTCCTGGCGAGGGTGAGCCCAAAGTCGACTCTATCGTCAAGCTGGCCGATGCTGATGAGACCGGCTATCTGGTACGTGTCGGCGAGATGGCTCCTGACTTCACTGTCACCTTGGTTGATGGTCGTACGGTCAAGCTCTCCGAGCTACGTGGCAAAGTCGTCATGCTGCAGTTCACCGCCAGTTGGTGCTCTGTCTGCCGCCGTGAGATGCCTTTCATTGAGCGTGACATCTGGCAGAAGCACAAGGACAATGCTGACTTTGTGCTCATGGGTATTGACCGTGATGAACCTCTCCCCACCGTCGAAGCCTTCGCTTCTCAGGTCGGCATCACCTATCCTTTAGGCCTCGATCCTGATGCTGGCATCTATGTACGCTACGCGCTGAAGCAATCTGGTATCACGCGCAACGTCCTCATTGACCGCGAGGGTCGTATCGTCAAGCACACCCGACTCTATAACGAGGAGGAGTTTGCTGGCTTAGTGGCCAAGATCGACGAGCTGCTCGGCAACAAGTAAGAACACTTATTACCTATTATATAATCGAGTAGGAGGTAAACGCTAGTCGTAGGCGTTTATCTCCTACTTTCACGTTTACCGACCTCTCACACCACCGTACGTGCCGTTCGGCATACGGCGGTTCCTTATTATTGCACGCGGACTATTAAACGATGATAGTC
>JAZRXZ010000111.1:0-8138 GCA_045600445.1 Bacteroidales bacterium
GAACAGGCCAGACAAGGCTGAACTCAACAGGTTTTGGAGTTAAGAGATAATCATTCAACTCTTGTCGGAGTTAAGTCCAAAATCATTCAACTAAGGCTGGAGTTAACGTCTAATCCATTCAACTTTTTTTGGAGGAGGACAGCTTAATGACACTCTTGACACGTGACACTCTTGACCATTCTTTGCATGACAGCAGCACATGGAATGGCTTACAAGCTGCACACGAAATTACAAGCTGAACTTCACGCCAAAGTTGACCTTCGCACCGTAATACTCCACCTGTGTGGTGCAGTCCTTGTTGCCGCCGATGTAGTAGCGGAGAGGCTGGTTGAGGAGGTTGGTGGCTTCGGCATAGATGGTGGTCTTGCTGCGACGACCGAAGGTGTAGCTGAGGTTGACGTCCATGTACTTGGTGGCATCGTAATAGCGACGGAGGCGAGTATCGCTCTGGAACTCCTCATCATCCTGGAAGGAAGAGGTGAAGTTGTAAGAGAAACGAGCCTTGAAGCCGCCCTTGTCGAAGTAGAGCGAAGCGTTGAGCATGTGCTCAGGCGAACCTGGCATGATCTGGTCTTCCTTATTCCCGACGTAACACTTTGAAACACTGGTGGTCGTGTAAGTATAATTTCCGTCAAATCCAAGGCATTTGAGGGCTGGGTGGATGAAGCCGAAATCGCGCTGCAAACCGAGCTCAATGCCAAAGAGATTGCCTTCGAAACCATTGACCGGACGGGTAATTTCGCAATCGGTGTAGTTCTTATAGCTGCCATACGTAACCTCATTGACCACGAAATTGTTGATGCGCTTGTAGAACACGCCTGCCGAGACGAGGCCGAGATCCTTGAAATAATACTCGGTGGCGAGGTCGAGGTTGTAAGAGGTGGCTGGCTTCAGATCAGGATTGCCGATGGTGATTTCGGTGCGTGCGCCATTCTTGGTGTCGATGGCAACGCTTGGAATCAGATAAGAATACTTAGGGCGAGAGAGGGTCTCGGTGAACGAGGCGCGGAGCTTCCACTGCTCGTCGATGTCCCACTTCCAGAGGAGGCTTGGCAGGAGGTTGACGTAGTTGTTCTTGACCTTCTCGGTAGGGGTCAGGGTCTCCTGCTCGGTGTCCTCATCTACGTTCCAGATCCAGCCGCTATACTTGAGGTTGGTGGCTTCGAAACGGAGGCCTGCGGTGAGGCTCATGTTGCGACCGAGCTTCTGGTCGAGGCGGACAAAGGCGGCGGTAATGCCCTCGGTAGCCTCATAGTTGCTCGATGCGTCTTCGAGGATTTTCACGCCATTCTTTGGGTCGAATTTGAGAGAACCCAGATACTCTTTGCTTACAAAATTTGCTTTCTGATACTGATCGCCAGGCATAAAGCCGTCACGCACCTGTAGGGTGTAGTTCTCGGTGTACTGCTTGGCGAAGTTGTCTTCGTACCAGTCGGTGTAGTCGTAAGCGTTGGTTTCGCGACTCTTGGTCAGATAGGTGTATTTGGCACCGAACTTGAGCGAGTTGGCGTAGAGACCCTTTGCCATCGGGAGCTCAAAGTTGACCTTAAGCTTATAGACATTCTCTGCAATGTGGCGGTCAGAGTTTGTGATCTCCTTGATGCCCCATTTGCCGCCATCGGTAGGGTCAACCTTCTGTGTGGTATAAGGCTGACGGTCAAAGGCATCGATGAAATTAAAGGTCTGCTTCTTGAGCTGCAGGTCGAAGTAGCGCTCGTTCGGACGATCCTCAGTAGCACGGGCGTAAGAAGCATCCCAATCGGTTTTGAGCTTGCCCAACTGATGTTCACCGCCGAGGGAGAAATCCATCGTCTGCTGGAGTTCGAGACGTGCGTTCTTGTTATCTGGTGAGCCGCCTTTGGTTTGGATGCGGGCAGACATCGAACCTTCGCCCTTCGAGATGTCCTTGAAGGTGAGGCGATAGCGATTCTCCCAGTCGTTGCGACGATTGTAGATGCTCTTGAAGAAGAGGCGGTTATTGGCATTGATGTCATAGTCGAACGAGAGAGAATAACTCTGGCGCTCACGGGTGACGTAATACTGACGGATCTGCGCATTGTCGAGCACCACTTCGTCTTTCTTGTTGACGATGTATCCAAACTCGGTGTTGTCCGAACCTGCCGGTGCGTTCTGATATGATACTGAGGCAAGTACACCAAATTTATTATTGAAGAAACGGTCGCCCCAAGTCAAGCCGCCATTGAACTGAAGCTTGTCGCTGATCCAGTTGTAACCCGAGCCGAGGGTAGCGTTGAAGACGCGCTTGTAAGGAGAATTTTTGGTCACGAGATTGACCGAACCGCCAATCGCATCGCCATCCATATCGGAGGTTACTACCTTGTTGACCTCGATGGTTTGGATCATGTCCGAGGGGATCAAGTCGAGCTGTACCTGTCGCACATCACCTTCTGCCGATGGCATTCGATTGCCGTTGACTGTGACGCTTGAGAGGTCGGGCGAAGTGCCACGTACCTGACCGAAACGCGCCTCGCCCTGGTCGTACTGCACGTTGATACCGTTGATGCGCTTGAGGGCGTCGCCGATGTTGCTGTCAGGGAATTTGCCCACCTGATCGGCACTCACCACGTTGGTGACACCGATGTTATTTTTCTGCACATTCAGGGCTTTGCGCTGTGCGCCTAAGGCACCAACGACCTTGACTTCATCGAGGACAGTACCCTCGTTGAGTACCACATTGACAACCTCGGTTTTTCCTGCTGATAGGTTGAGTGTGAGCGACTTTTCTTCATAACCGACGTATGAGATGCTGAGCGACTGCTTACCTGGAGTGACACCTGAAAGGGTGAAGTAGCCATTAATGTCGCTGACGGTTACTTGCTCATTATTGTTCAGGCGGATATAAGCGCCAGGGAGTATCTCGTTATTTGCATCGACGATGCGACCTTTGACCACAGCAGTAGTAGCGGTTGATGCGGCTGGTTTGTCGGATAATGGGGTTTCTGGGGTTACTGGGTTGGCAGCAAGAACTGAAACCGGTGCTGTCAGGAGCATGAGAGCTGAGACAGCGAAAATTGTTTTGTTTTGCATAAATAATTATCGTTTGATTTGATAGATTATATTTCCTTCGTAATTGATTAAGCTGAGTGTCAGCGATTTCTTGCCGACAGAGAGGATGGCAAAGCCTTCGTCTGAGGAGCAGAACTGCGTACCTTCCATTGGCTTGACATTGCGCGATAAAGACGCAGAGGAATTGACAATGTAATCAATATTATCGTCTTTCGTCCTGATATGCTGGAAGTTGTGTATGTGACCGCAGACATACATATCCACGCGATGCTTCCTTAGAATCTCGCCCAATGTCTGTCGCAGATCGGTCTGTTCCTCCAGAGGTTTATCCGTTTGCGCATAAAGCGGATGATGACCGATGACTACCACCCACTGCTCTTTGGCTACGGTGAGCGTGCTGTCGAGCCATGCTAACTGCTTGTCTGCATCCTCCTTATAAGCGTCGGGATAGGTGAGCGGATCTTTTCGATAACGGGTGATCATAGGGGTGGTATCGAGCCAGATGATGCGGATAGACGCGCCTTTTTTCTCGAACGTGCGGGTGTAGTATTTCTCCTTCATCTGCCAGCGACGGCTGATGTCAGAGTAGTCGAGCACGGCTTGCGTATTGCCTCGGTACTCATGATTGCCGCAGATGGGGAGCCAGGGGATCATCAGCTCGGGATGAGAATAGATCTGCTCGTAATTGGTCATCCACAGCGGATCATAGATACTTTCTACGCCAGAGAAATGATGAATATCGCCCGCGGCAATGATGCATTCAGGACCTATTTTCTCAGCGGTTGACCCCATCAGCTCAGCAATATTCTTCTGCTGATAGTAACCATTGCGGCCGAGGTCGTTGGCAATAAAAAACGTAAGGGGCGCTTTTATGTCCTGCATTGACTGAGCAGAAAGGGGGAGCGAAAAAAGAAAAAACAAGAGTGTAATCAATGATGATTTTGTTGCCATATATAATATATAATGTGTAGTTTAATCGTTTATGCACACAAAAAAAGCAGCGCCAAAAGCCATTTGTTTGACTTTTGACGCCGCAAAGGTAGCGTGATTATATTACAAGCTGATTACACGGTGGTTACGTGATTGTGATATAAATGCTACGAGATTATTTCAGCGTTTATTTTATGAAATAAGAACGCCTTTATCGCAGATGGATATCAAGCGGGATATTGACCTTGATGGCCAGGTTTCGACCCATGGCACAGATGCCGCCGCCATCGGTGTATTTGAGTCGGCTGAGGTGTGGCTGATAAACTTTGTCGAAGACATTCTGGCAGACGAGCGAGATTTCGATGCAGTTGTGGCCACGGAGGTGAATATCGGTGCCGAGTGAGAGGTTACAGATGGCATAGTCAGGGGTGGCTATCTCGGTGTCTTCGAAGGCGAAGAAATCGTCCTGGCGCAGGTTGTACTCCATGCCGAAAGCGATGTGTGAACGGCGCAGATGATGGTGTAGGAGGTCGGGAAATTCGTAGCGGAGATCAAAGTTCCAGCGAGGGGCAGGGATCATGGGCAGATTGTGCATATCTCGCTCTGACTGATGTAGTTGTATGCCGCGCACGTAGCTGAAAGAGTTCTCGATATGAAGTGGGTCAATGGGATGGATATCAAGAGATAACTCGCCACCTACGAGCTGCGCATCGCCTTGGGTATATTGATAGGTACGGTAACCATCCGTCTCATAATCGAGGCGAGAGAGATAGATATAATTCGAGATGCGGTTGAGGAACGCCGATGCCTGCAGGTTGACGTAATGTGTGGTGTAGTCGAGGCCTAAATCGCCCTGGAAACTGTATTCGGGACGAAGCCCTCCGTTGCCGATTTCGTACTGGATGCTTCCCTCATGTACGCCGTTGCTGGAGAGTTCGCTGACCGTAGGAGCACGGAAACCGCGTGCGATGTTGAGGCGCAGATTGAGCTCATCGGTGGCATTGAAAACTATGCCGAGGCTTCCGGTAACGCCCGAAAAGTTCTTCTTAAGCTGCTCAAAACGAAGCTCTTCTTCCTCTTCGAGCGACTCTGTATGCAGGTGGCGGTTGTCAAAGCGGAGGCCACCGGAGAGGTTCATGCGCTCCCACTGGCGACTGGCGGTAACGAATGCTCCCAGATCGAAAAGACGGTAATCAGGAATCAGGAACTCTTCGCCCTGATTGATGTTTTGTTGCCACATGCCACCCACACCGGCAGCCATCTTCCAGGCATCGGAGAGCGCCCACTGATACTTCACGTCATAGTTGACGGTGTGCAGGCGCATGGCCAGTTCGGCTTCGTCTGTATCTTCCTCAAACTCACGTCGATAGTTCTGCTGATAACCTACGATGGCTTTCAGCTGACCGCTGCCTAAGAACCAGGCGTTATCGCTCACCACCTTGGTGTGTACTACTCGCTGGAAGGGTAATTGACGGTTGTAGCTCTTGGGCGATGAGCCTTCTTCCCACTCCAATTCGTTGGTTTCCTCGTCACGTTCTCCCTCGGTGATACCTGGGGTGAAGTTGACGTTGGAGAAGCGCAACCACGAGTGACCCCAGCGGCCATTCTTGCCCAAAAGACCCTGCACATCGTGCTCGTTGAACCAAGTGCCGGGCACGTAGCCGTCGCGCGAATTCTTGTAGCAATGAGCGGCTTTCTCGGTCAGATGCCAGTTCCAGATCCAGCCGTTGAGGTTGCCGGCGTAGCCGATGTGGTAGTCGTAAAGACCGTTATTTGACTGGTACTCGCCACCCACGCGCACCTGCATGGTCTGGTCTTCTAAAGCGTGTTCGGGGTGCAGGATCATCACTCCGGCAATGGCGTCACTACCGTACATCAGCGAGGCTGGACCTTTGAGCACCTCTACGGAGTGAACGCCCTCGGCATCGACCTCCAAGCCATGCTCATCGCCCCACTGCTGACCTTCCTGTCGGATGCCTTGCTCGACGACGACCACACGGTTGTACCCCAAGCCACGGATGACGGGTTTGGAGATGCCCGAACCGGTGGTAATCTGGGTCAATCCCGGCTGGTGTGCAATGGCATCGACCAGATTTGTGCCGATCGAACGATGAAGCGTTTTGGGCGAGATGACAGAAAAAGGAATGGGAGAATCTTTGAGGCGCTGCGAACCGGTAACGCCTTCGACGGTGATTTCGCTCAGTATGGCCTCCTTCATTGGGTCAATACTGTCATTGTCACAAGCACTATGCTCATGACCAACGGTTTGTGCTCCCGCTACTGTGCATGACAATAGCGAGAACATCAGGTATGTTCTTTTCATAATAAGGGGGAATTCTGTTATATTTAAGGATTGTTAAGGGGAGTAAAAAAGTATACTACCTTTATACTACTTATATTATAACAGAAAAGAAGGAGGTCCGCGCTGCTGGATATTCTGCCATTGCCCATGACATACAAATGACTGGATGTCCTGGCATTGATGGCAGAATGGCTCAACGATGGCTTCCGGACGAAAAGATTCGGTTGCCACATACTGGGCAGAAAGGAGCTGACAGAGCATACAATCGTCGCTTTGCCCATCCCAGTCGGTCAAATGTCCATCGTGAACTCGGTGTTGATCACAGTCTTCGCACTCAATATGTATCGACGCATGATTGTGATGCACGTGGAAGGTCTTGATTCCCACTTGCAGCACCATAACCATCAGAAGTACGATGGCATAGAAGTTGTGTCGGATTGAGTTGCGAGTCATTATAAACTAATGAAGCGTGTTCATTATGAGTGCAAGTCTTTTTGTATTTCTTGCTTTGACGTTGCAAAGATAAGACATTTATTCAAGAAATACAACTATCGGGCGTGAAAAAAATAATATTGGGTATCAAAATCGCCGAGCTTCTTGCACTCGGAGATGAAATCCATGTAATAGACACCGAGCTGGTAGTTGTAGGTGCCGGAATCTACGTCGTTGAAATTGCAGCCTTTGAGCGGCTTGCGGTTGTTGTTAACGGCATCTTCAAGGTAGCGGGTCGAGAGTATGAAGAGGGCGTTGCCCGTAAAACCTAAGACATCGCTCACGAACCAGCTGACGGTATTGCATTGATCAACTATATCAAGAAGCACGGCCTCGACACCGCACGTCCCCCTTTTTCAGAAAATATGCCCGACAAAGATGATCGCGTCTTCTATGAAGTAAGCCGTTCTTACGATGATTCTTTACTCGTTACGGGCAATCTCAAGCACTATCCGGTTAAACCACACGTGGCTACGCCAGCAGAGTTTATGACTATTATTGAGGAATAGATTAACAAGTTTATACTTTGTATTGCAGCTAAGGCTCCCTCAATCATAGCGATCATTGCGAAAGAGAATAAATGATAAGCGAGACACCCATCGGAATCTCGCCTGTTCTATTTGTATAAACAATTATTAGTTAGCCGTTTTTTTGAATAACAAATATTTCCTTGCTAAAAAGTTCCAGAAGAATACGACAATGGTTGAGATAATTTTTCCTATCATATAGTGTTTTGTAAATACTCTGGAGACTACAAATATAAGAATCTCGTTTAAAATAAGCCCAACAATTCCGATAAAGGTAAAGAATAAAAACTCAACCCACCTACTTTCATATTTTCTATCTATGAAAACCCACTTTGTGCTAAGCACATAATTAATTGCCAATCCTAAGATAAACGCTATTGCAGCAGACAGCAAATAATGACAATGATAATATTCTGTCAAAATCCAAAGACAACCATAATCAGCAATAAAAGCAACTCCGCCAACAATTCCGTATAGGATAAGTTGTTTGATTAAATTAGATTGTCGCTTATTCTTCATTGGATTTGAATTTGATGTAATTGAAAATTCGTCCAAATAGAATCAGAAATAAAGGAAGTGAAGGTATAAGCAAGCGTCCCCACTCTGATTGGGCGCCGATTACAGCTGTTACCAAATTTCCTATACCTGTCAATAAAAGCAAAGAAGATACTGTATATATTTTTTTGTTTTTTATACTCTTTTTTATTAGGAAGAAAGAAAAAACGGCGCATCTGCAAAACCCTGTGTTTAACCCCAAATCGTAAAGAGTCGATATAAGAAGAACTTGACATCGACTACACCATGCAGTTGAGCACGGAAAGCTTTGATTTTGGAGTTGAGTGATTCTGCTGAAGCATTAG
>JAZRXZ010000112.1:0-1224 GCA_045600445.1 Bacteroidales bacterium
TGATAGAAACACTCTTCTGCAACTATCTTTGCGGCGGCGACTGCCTCGAGGACATCAACATGCTTGCTCCTCAACTTGCCCTCCGTCCCGGTACAAGGATCCCGAACTCAGACACGGTCGGCCGTGTATTGAAGTCTTTGGCGGCAGAGAACATCTCCTATGCCTGCGAGAATTCAGGGAACTCGTACAGTTTCAACACCGCAGAGAAACTTAACACACTGCTGATCAATATGATTAAGGTGCTTGGACTTCTCGGGGCAGGTGAGGAGGTGACGCTTGACTTTGACCATCAGTTCATACCGGCTCACAAGTTTGACGCGAAGTATTCCTACAAGAAGGACTTCGGCTATTTCCCGGGATGGGCAAGCATAGGCGGCATCCTGGTCGGAGGAGAGAACCGTGACGGAAATACTAACGTGAAGTTTCATCAGGCGGATACGCTCATCCGCATAATGGATAGGACGAGACAGGTGCTTGGCATCACCATAAAGAATTTCCGTGCCGACTGCGGTTCCTTCTCGAAGGAGATCATCGAAGCCGTTGAGCCACGGTGCGAGCATTTCTACATCAGGGCCAGCAACTGCTCTGCGAGGTATGAGGAGTTCAAGGCATTCGAGGGCTGGGAAAGCGTGGAGATTGACTTTCAGAAATGCGAGCTTGCCTCTTTCGACTGCGAGATGAACGACTCAAGATACCGCCTTGTCGTGCAACGTTCGCCCAAGAAGGAAGACGGGGAGGTCGTGACCGACATGTTCGGCACCGTATATGTCTATAGAGCCATCATCACAAACGACTGGAAGATGAGCGATAAGGATCTCGTCCTCTTCTACAACAAGCGGGGAGAGAGCGAGAAGAACTTCGACATTCAGAACAACGACTTCGGATGGGCGCACCTTCCGTTCTCCTTCATGAACGAGAATACGGTATTCATGCTCATCACCGCCATGCTGAAGAACTTCTTCCTGTATCTCACTCAGACGCTGAGTGGAAGCGTCAAGGCTATCAGGAAGACAAGCCGACTGAAAAAGGTCCTTCTCCATTTCATCTGCGTTCCTGCCAAATGGGTCAGGTCCGGACGAAGAAACATACTCAAGCTATATACGGAGCGACGGTACTACAAGGAAATATTCAGTTCCTGATGCCTCTACCGCTTATTGGTTACTGGCGTGATTCCCCATTTGCTTGGGTGGGGGATTTTGTGCGCATACCTCAACTGCTTACCCG
>JAZRXZ010000113.1:0-9162 GCA_045600445.1 Bacteroidales bacterium
AGCGGTTAGGATACCGGCCTCTCACGCCGGGTACACGGGTTCGAGTCCCGTAGGCGCTACTACATGGTGGATATAGTTCAGCTGGTTAGAGCGTCAGATTGTGGTTCTGAATGTCGTGGGTTCGAATCCCACTATCCACCCTTCTTTTGCTTGTTTCAGATATTTATTATCCACATCGATATGTCGCAGGAGTTTTCTCTTGTGGCTTTTTTATTTTATAGTTGTCAACATACGTTGCATTTGTCGCTATTTTGCATAAATCTTGTTAAATCGATATTATCTCTTGGAAAGTTACAAAAAAATTATTATTTTTGCACCCTAAATCATATAAATCAATGACAATATTGTTGCAAGAATTACTGAAAGAAAAAAGTACATAACTTTGCACCAACCAAAAACGAAATAACTATGATAGATTTAACAGGAATCCACAAGACTTACGACGGAGCAACCCCGCTCCACGTACTCAAGGGCATTGACCTTCACATCAATGAAGGCGAGCTCGTCAGCATCATGGGTGCATCAGGTTCGGGAAAGTCCACCTTGCTCAACATTCTTGGCATTCTCGACACTTACGACGAAGGCAATTACATGCTTGCCGGTACGCAGATCAGGAACCTGAGCGAGACACGCGCTGCCGAGCTCCGCAACCAGCTGATCGGCTTCGTGTTCCAGTCATTCAACCTCATCAACTACAAGAACGCGCTTGAGAACGTCGCGCTTCCTCTCTACTACCAGGGAGTCTCTCGACGCAAGCGTGAAACTACAGCGCTCGAATACCTCGATATGATGGGATTAAAATCGCACGCCGATCATTATCCCAACGAGATGTCAGGTGGCCAGCGTCAGCGCGTAGCCATCGCACGTGCACTCATTGCACAGCCAAAGATCATTCTGGCCGATGAGCCAACTGGCGCCTTGGACAGTAAGACCACGCAGGAAGTGATGGACTTGCTCAAATCCGTCAATCGCGACAAGGGAATGACCGTTATCATCGTCACCCACGAGCAGGACATTGCCAATCAGACCGACCGAAGAATCCACATCAAGGATGGATTGATTGATCGTGATGAGACAGACGGCATCGCACCTGCCAATGATATCGTTGTTCCAGACACCACCCTTATCCTCTAACCTAACCTCCTCTATGTTCTCAGATTTACTCTACGAAATCTACACGTCCATGAGCCGCAACAAGCTCAGGATTGCCTTGACGGGTTTCTCGATCGCATGGGGAATGTTCATGCTCATCGTGCTTCTCGGCTCAGGCAATGGCCTGTTGCATGGCGTGACCGACAACTTCAGTTCGATGTCGGTCAACACCGTGACGCTCTATCCCGGACAGACTACCAAAGCTTTCGAAGGCTTGGCCAAAGGCCGTGAGATCCATCTGGAGCTCAACGACCTCGAATACCTTGCCTCGCGTTTCCCCAAAGAGTTAGGAACCATGTCGCCCCGCGTCACGACCTCCGTACGTGCTTCGTATGGCCAGGAATACACCTCCACTCGTCTCTCTGGCTATTTTCCGACCTTCACCGAGATGCGAGAGTGCAACATCACTCATGGCCGAAACATCAACGACATCGACATCAAAGAGCGACGCAAAGTCGTAGTGATGGGCGATGAGACCATGAAGCTACTGTTTGGCGACGAAGAGTCTCACGTCGGCGAGTACGTCAACCTCTACGAAGTCCCCTTCCTGATCATCGGCCGATACAAAACCAAAGAGCAGCAGCGCGATCAGGACCTCATAGCTCCGATCACCACCGTCAGCGCCCTCTACAAGCCAAGCGGCTACTTCTCAAACATCACCATGAAGCTTGAGAACCTCGACACCGCAGCAGCCAACGAGGCGTTCAACGAGTCGCTCAAAATCGCCATGTCGCGCCATAAACAGTACGATCCTGAGGACGGCAACGCCATCTGGATCCGCAACGTCTACGAGCAGTTCCTACAGATCATGATGGTGCTCAATGGCCTCAAATACTTCATCTGGATCATCGGCCTTGCCACGCTCATCGCAGGCGTCACAGGCATCTCCAACATCATGCTCATCACTGTTAGAGAGCGTACACGCGAATTTGGTATCCGCAAGGCCATCGGCGCCTCTCCACGTAGTATTGTCCTATTGGTGTTGTTCGAATCGGTCGGCATCGCCATGGTCTTTGGCTACATCGGCATGCTCTGTGGCATCGGCCTCACCTCGCTGGTCAATTTCGTCCTTGAGCAGATGTCCAATGGCAGCAGTTCCGGCATCCAGATCTTCAAGGATCCTACGGTCGATATGGGTATCATCCTCGGAGCCAACTGCGTCATGATCCTGGCGGGACTCATCGCCGGATACATCCCCGCACGACGCGCCGTCAATATCAAGCCTATCGAGGCCTTATCTGCCACCTAAACTCATCAACTATGGAACTCTGGAATGAAATCCTACAAACCATCAGCCGCAACAAATGGCGAAGCCTGATGACCGCCTTTGGCGTCTTCTGGGGCTTGCTGATGCTGATCCTGCTGGTCGGCGCTGGCCTTGGCATCAGCAACGGCATCACGTCAGGTTTGACCGTCATCCCTTCTAACACCATCTTCATGGGAGGCGGCCACACCACCAAGGCCTATAAAGGTTTCGGCAAGGACCGAATAATCGGCATCGACAATCAGGACGTCGATATCGTCCGCACCAATCTCGGAGCCCGTGGCCGATACATCACGCCGCTCACCATGGCCGGCAGCAGGATCGTCAACTATGGCGAAGAGAACGGTTCGTTCGACGTCGTCGCCACCTCACCTGGTTATTATTATGCCATACCGCAGCAGATGGTCTGTGGCAGATACCTTAATGACATCGATGCCAAAGAGCGACGCAAAGTCTGCGTGATAGGGCAGAAGGTCTACGACACGCTCTTCCCCAACGGTGATGATCCCAGCGGCAAGACCATCCAAGTCGGCAACATCTACTTCACCGTCGTCGGAGTCGTCAAGAAGCTCTCTGAAATGATCAATATCGGAGCCGACGTCGATGAGAGCGTCATCGTCCCGCTTGAGACCGGCCAGCTGGCTTACAATATGCCCAATCAGGTACATGTTATGTGTGTGACGCTGCACGACCAGTATCAGATCTCCGACTGGCAGGACCGTATAGAAGGATGGGTCAAAGATCAGCACTACGTCCATCCGGAAGATAAGGCTGCCATCTGGAGCATGAACCTCTCAGAGATCATCGGCACATTCACTAATCTCTTCCTCGGCATCGGCATCCTCATCTGGATCGTAGGCGTAGGCTCGCTCCTCGCTGGCATCATCGGCATCAGCAACATCATGCTGGTCACCGTCAAGGAGCGAACGCAGGAGATCGGCATCCGACGCGCCTTAGGCGCCAAGCCGCGCTCCATCATGCTACAGATCCTCAGCGAAAGCCTCGTCCTGACGCTCGCTGCAGGCCTCACAGGTCTCGTCATAGGCGTCTGGATCCTACAGCTCGCAGGACTGATCATAAAGGCCAATCCGAGTGATGGTGGCATCGTCATCGATCCGCAGATCCCGTTCAGCGTCGCCTTCGCCGCATTGATGATTCTCGTGATCGGAGGACTCTTTGCCGGATGGATGCCAGCACAGAGAGCAATGAAGATCAAGGCCATAGAGGCTTTGGGAGAGGAATAAACAACTATTGATAAAAAATAAAAAACGAAAGATATGAATAAGATTGTAAAGAATGCATTACTTGGCATGGGCGGCTGTTTAGTCGTTTATACCTTCTATTTCCTGTGGAAGCAGTCACAGCCAGCCAATACCATCTATGAGCTGCAGCAGCCAGAGGTTCGTACCCTCCAGAAGAAGACCCTCGCAACAGGCAAAGTCGAGCCACGCGACGAGGTCAACATCAAGCCTCAGATCCAGGGTATCATCACCGAGCTCTACCGCAAGGCTGGCGACCGTGTCCAGGCAGGCGATCCTATTGCCAAGGTAGCCGTCATCCCCGACATGAATTCGCTCAGCCAGGCGCAGAGCCAGGTTCGCACCACCCAGCTCACCCTCGAAGAGACCGAGCGCGAATTCAAGCGCGTAGAGCAGCTATATAATAAAGGTGTAACCAGCCGAGAGGAGTACGAGCAGAGCCAGAATCAGTTGGCCAAGGCGCAGGAGAGCGCCAAGGCCGCACAGGACGGACTCGACATCGTCACACAGGGTATCAGCAAGCGTGCTGGTAAGATCAATACCACCATCGTCACCAGTACCGTAGCTGGCATGATTCTCGATATCCCGGTCAAGATCGGCTCATCTGTCATCCACGCCAACTCGATGAACGAAGGTACCACCGTAGCCACCGTGGCCGACATGAGCGATATCATCTTCCGCGGCCGCATCGATGAGACCGAGGTAGGCCGCCTCCACGAGGGAATGCCTATCAACCTCAGCATCGGCGCCGTGCAGGACGTCACCCTGCCAGCCTACCTGGAGTACATTGCACCAAAGGGCACTGAGAGCAATGGCGCCATCCTCTTCGAGATCAAGGCCGCTGCTCATATCCCAGATTCTGTCATTGTTCGTGCCGGCTATAGTGCCAACGCCGAGATCATCCTTGAGGAGCGTCAGGACGTCCTTTCTGTCTCAGAGGCAGCCATCGAGTTCTCTGGCGACAGCACCTTCGTATACCGTCTCACCTCATCAGAGAGCGCCGTTCCACAGCAGTTTGAGCGCATCCCTGTCAGCGTAGGCATGAGCGACGGTATGTTTATCGAAATCAAGAATGGAGTCACTAACGAAATGAAGCTTCGCGGCAATGAAAAGACTGAAGAATAACCTCTTCTGGGCCCTCACCGCCCTCTCGCTGCTCCCGCTCTCCTCAGTCAGCGCGCAGCAGACCATGACGCTCCAGCAGTGTGTCGACTACGCCATCAACCATAACATCAGCATCCAGCAGCAGGCGCTCAATGAGGAGAACCGCAAGATCCAGCTCGAGACTACCCGCTACAGCCGCCTCCCTGACTTGAGCGCCTCCCTGAGTGAAGGTTTCGGTTTTGGCCGAAGCACCGGCCGTGACGGTTCGACGGTCGATAATACCTCAGCCAGCACGTCATTCAGCGTCTCTACCTCAATGCCGATCTTCGACGGTTTCCGCATCAGCAATCAGATCAAGTCTGACCGCTTCTCGCTCCAGGCAGCCACCGCGCAGCTCGAGAAGGCTCGTCAGGACATCAGCATCCAGGTGGCCAGCTATTACCTCAACGCCTTATATTATAAAGGAGTAGTAGCCATCCAGCGCCAGCAGCTCGACCTTGACCGCAAGACCCTCCAGAAGGCGCGTGACCTCTTTGAGGCAGGCAAGAAGCCCGAGTCGGAGGTAGCCTCTGCACAGGCTCAGGTCGATGTGGCCCTCCATCAGCTCACCGAGGCCGAAGGCAACGAGACCATGGCACGCCTTGACCTCATGCAGTTGCTCAATCTGACCGATGATGTCCGCTCGTTTGCCATTGCCGACATTGACACCACCCAGCTGAGCCAGGACATCACCCCAGCCGCTCAGGTCTTTGACCAGGCCGTACAACTGCACCCAAGCATCATGGCCGCCAAGTACAACCTCGAGAGCAGCAAGTACGCGCTCAAGGTAGCCAAGAGCGCCAACCTGCCATCACTCTCCCTGCGTGCCAGCTATTCCAACAGTTACTACCACCAGTTCGACTTCGACAACATGTCGTTTGGCAAGCAGCTCGATCTCAACGGCAGTGAGTACGTTGGCCTCTCGCTCAACATCCCGATCTTCAACCGCTTCGCCACACGCAACAGCATCCGTCAGGCGCGCCTCCAGATCCAGAACCAGGAGCTCCAGCTCAGCGACTCACAGCTCCAGCTTCAGAAGCAGATCGAGCAGGCTTATTGGAACGCCATCAAGGCCCGTGCCAACTTCACCTCTGCCCAGTCAGCCGCTCGCAGCACCCAGCTCTCTTACGACTATGAGAGCGAACGCTACGCCGCAGGCAAGAGTACCGCCATTGACCTGCAGAACACCCGCACCAAGCTCGAAAAAGCGCTCAGTGACCAGTTGCAGGCCAAGTATGAGTACCTCATGCGCGTCAAGATCCTCGAGTTCTACAACGGCGTGGCTCTCTAAACAAAATATTTTGCAGCCGGGCAATAATACTGTATAATATCCGTTTATTTATTTTGGTGAATCAGAATCAACCCCAATTAGCAATACAAATTATTTATAACTCAAATAAATCAAGTAATGAACAAAATCAAATCAAGTCTTTTGGTATTCTCAGCCCTCTTGGGTAGTCTGGTACTTACTTCATGCATGGGCGATGGTACAAACAAGATGAGCAATTCAGCTTTCTTCACCGTCGAGAATGACGGCACAGGCTATACCCTTTATGCTGATTACGGAGGAGTCGTTCGTCCAACTACCAGCAATGTGTTAGAGCTCACCAGCGGCAAGGGCTTCAAGAATGGCGACCGTGTTTACTTAGTATACTCATATACTGATGACAATATCAAGACCCTGCCAGGCAAGGGCGCTTATATTGATAATGCAGAGCTCATTTCAGGTCAGCCTATTCCAGTAGAGAATATTCTGATGCGCGAGAAGGCCGAGGCCGGTAAGCTCCTGGAGAAGGACAGCATCTTCTCATTCGCCAACAACGTCTCCAGCCTTCAGCTTGGCGTTTATCGCGGCTATCTCACCGCTACATTCAATGGTCGTTATTCTATCGTATCTGGCAAGGGTGTCTATCCAAGCCTCAATCTCATCTATGACCCAGCAGAGAACGAGCGCCCAAATACCATCAAGCTGACAGCCGTATACAACCGTCACACTGCTGCTGATGCTCAGGCCGGCAGCCAGTCTTTCATCATCTCATATCCATTGTCTTCATTCGCCAATACCGAAGGTTCTGGTCCTATTGAGATTATTGTCGATGGCCTCGGCTTCACAGAGCCATTGAAGTCTAAGGTTGAGCGTGTGGATATGACTCCAGGCAACTACCTCTATTTCCAATAATAGGATTCAGATTTTCGGGCCAACGCCCAGATATACTAAATGCTCCCTATCTCTCGCGAGGTTGGGAGCATTTATCTTTTGTTTCTCTGTGTATAAGAAGAAAAAATTAGTGATGATGATGTGTAGCTATTAATAAATAGTAAACTTTTGACACTGGTGAAAAATTTCGCGGCTGCGTTAATGTTACCGATTGCACAAACAAGGAATACCTTTCCTTTTGTTTTGCGATGCAAAGGTAAGAAGAAAAAATCACACCTCCAAACTTTTGTTGCGAAAACGTTTGCACAATTTGCGAAATAGATTGTTTTGATAAGCACAGATTGCAAAACCGCTCTCATGTGACGTTGGTAGATAGCAGCAACCGCATCTTTTGATGACATTTCGGCACAGCACAAAAAAAGAGTGCCGCTCTCACCCAAGAGAGCAGCACTTCTATGTTTTACTGCCGCCGCAGCACTAAACCGCCGCGGCTTGATAGTACGTTATTATGCTTCCTGCTGGCGCACACCCGTACGGGCCTCTACGACGTTGACTACGTAGTCGCCGAGCTTCTCGCACTCGTTGATCAGATCCATGTACATAGAACCTACCGAGTAGGTGTAGACGTGGTTGTTGACGTCATTGACATTCTGGATCTTGATCATGTCACGGTAGTTATTGATCTCAGCCTCCACGTTAAATGAGCGGTTAGCATCAATCTGCTGGAGAGGACGGGTGAAGAGCTCATTCATCAGCGTCAGGCTGCGGTTGGTCAGCTCGAACATCTTGTTGATGTTAGCCAGCTGTTTCTCCGTGAAGTCCTCATCCGACTTCTTGCGGCGGTTCAGTACGCGAGCCAGGTTGTAGCAGGCGTCACCGATAGACTCCAGCTCAGAGATCTCACGCAGCATGGCACGGATCTTAGCCTTGGTCTCATCAGAGAGGTGATTGTCTGACACCTCATTGAGGTACTTACCAATCTCAATCTCCATATTGTCCGAGATACCCTCATATTTCTCAATGCGAGAGAAGAGCTTGACAAACTTCTCGTCATCCTGCTCCTCCATCAGATCCTTGACCATGCCAAACATGCGCTGGATGCGGTTGCCGAATGAGCCAATCTCCTTACGAGCCTCGAGCACCGAGAGCTCAGGAGTAGCCAGAATACCACCGGTGATAAACTGGAGCTTGAAGTCCTCCTCCTCGTCCTTCTTGGCATGAGAGCGCTTGATGATAGCACAGACGATCTTCTCAATCTGAGGGATAAACCAGATCAGGATAGCCGTATTGATTACGTTGAACGTGGTGTGGAACGTAGCCAGCACGAATGGCAGCTGCATAGCCTCAGGATTATTGACATCCATGCCCACGATGTTGCAGACGAGATTGACAAACGGACGGAACACGATCAATACCCAGATGACGCCGAAGATATTGAAGAACATGTGGCCGAAAGCCGCACGGCGCGCCTGGATGTTAGCCGTCATAGCAGCGATGTTCGAAGTCACAGTCGTACCGATATTCTCACCCATTACGAGCGCGATACCTAAATATATAGGAAGCACGCCGGTAGAGCAGAGGGTCATGGTGATAGCCATCACAGCAGCAGAGCTCTGCACGCACATGGTCATGACGCCACCGATGAGGAGGAAGAGCAGGTAAGAGAGGTAGTTATCTTCGAATGACTGGAAGAAAGCCATCACCGCAGGGATGTTCTCCAGATGCATATCCGTACCCGTAGCCTTCAAAGTACCCAAGCCGAGGAGCAGGAACGACACGCCGAAGAGGAAGTCGCCGATGATCTGCTTCTTCTTAGAGTAGATCAGCAGAATGCCGATAAAGAAAGCCGGCCAGACAAAGTCCGTAATGTTAAACGAGAAACCGGCCGACATGATCCAGGCCGTAAACGTGGTACCGATGTTGGCACCCATGATGATAGAGATAGCCTGCGCCAAGGTGAGCAGTCCGGCATTGACAAACGAGACGGTCATGACCGTAGTCGCAGTAGAGCTCTGTACGCTGGCTGTTACGAACGCACCGGTCAGCATGCCGGCAAAACGATTGGTGGTCATGGCCTGAAGTACATGACGCAACTGTGGACCTGCCATTTTCTGCAGGCTTTCGCTCATGGCCTTCATACCGTACATCAGGAGGGCAAGGGATCCGATGAGCTTAAAGATAACCCA
>JAZRXZ010000114.1:0-1600 GCA_045600445.1 Bacteroidales bacterium
GGCTCAGTAGATATTTTCCGTGGCAATCCACAGCACTGACTACCCAAATATCAGAGTGCAACGGTAGAGATAAAAGGGTAAGTCACGCACGCCTCTTAGCTCAGAGCGGAATCCCTTCATTTTTGAGTTGAGAGACTCCGCAGCAGCATTGGTTGCATGGTTGACAAAGTAATTGAGTACATCTTCTTCCTTTGCCTTGAGCGTCCTCTTCGCAGCGATGAGTTCCTTGATGTTGCTTTCAGAGACTTCCTTGTACCATACTTTGAGTTTCTCGCGTGCAGTTTCTTTGCTCAGCTTCTTGTTCTTGAATATGCAGCGGAGCTTGCACACCAGAGAGTGGGCTTCCCCGATTTGTGGTGCAAAGCCAAATACCAGCTCTGCGCGTGTCTTCTGTGATTCGCTCCATTTCTCTCCGCTTCGTGATAGTATGTGGCGAGCTCTGGTGAAGAGTTCCACCTTCGTATCTCCGTTCGCGAGTTCCTTTGGCTTGAATTGCTCATTGGCACGTTTTCTCTTTCTTCCCCGATTCTCACCTCTTTTCTTGGGGTGGGTCTTACGGTAGTACTCCCTAGCTTTCTTCCTGCGTTTCTTTGCCTTATTGAATTCCGCCTTCTCCTTGCCTTGCTCACTGATGGCCTTACGCTTGAAGCGCATGCGCAGTTCATCAAGCGCATCGCACTGGTTCTTGATGACATGGAATACGTCTATCGTGATGTCTGCCTTGGGAAATGCAGCCTCTACGATGGCATGCATGGAGTCGGAGTAGTCCATCGTAACCTCCTTGACTGCAAGACGCTTCTCTTCGGGGATCTGCTTCAGGATCTTGATGACGTCAGAAGCCTTTGTGCCACGCACTACCGCAATAAGCGTACCCTTCTTGCCATGGCCATCCTTGTTGGATACAAAGGTGAAAAGGTCGTTCTGATGCATGCTTTCGTCTATGCTCAGATTCTCGCCCATGTTTTCCGGAAGCAGTATCCAGTCGCTGGCGTGCTCTGCCTGTTCCCAGTCACGGAAACCACTGAGGCACTCCTTGTAGTTCTTCTCCAGCGTATTGCCGTTTGTCTTAAAGTATCGCTCCAGAGAGCGGGCCGGTATTGGGTATGTATCCAAATATTTTTTTTAATACATCCGCAAACTCCTTGGAGTAGCGGGTGCCTTCTGCTGTCAGTTCTTCATGCGGAAGGATGACGCTCTTGCCTTCACTGTCAAGCCAACGCCGCCGACTGACATGCAGAACTACCTTGCGGTCACGAATAGGAAAGTCATTGATGCACTTTTCCTCCGTGAAGCCATTGGATCTCATATCATGCCATACGACATCACGCAGATCCCGTTCGGCAAGATGAATGTGGATGATGCATCGTTCAAGGCCTGTTTCTTCTATGATGCCTGTATGCTCATCGACTACATTGGTTACTTCAAAGATGTCAAGAATGCCCTCGGGAAGAATAATACGCGCCAGGGATTCGTAGATGGATGGAGAGGTTGTTGTTGCCATGGTGCAAAGGTACATCTTTTTTTGAGAATCTCTACCATTGCACTCTGATATTTTAGGTAATCAGTGCTGTGGATTGCCATGGAAAATATCTACTGAGCC
>JAZRXZ010000115.1:0-1773 GCA_045600445.1 Bacteroidales bacterium
CTCGTTATAGGTCACGATCTGCACGGTCTTAGGCTGCAGGAACCTGGCAGTCTTCTTGATGGCATCGATCTCGCGCTTGCGGGTCGCTGCATCGGCAATAGAGTAAGAGACCTGGACGAGCAGGGAGTCATCGGGGACGTAGAAATCCACCTCTACGTTCTTGTTGAAGTAGAGGAGGCGGTCACCGTGCTTGCGGTAGAGCTGGATGGCAACGAGATTCTCGAGGAGCTTGGTCTCTGGATTGATGATGAAGAGATTGAGGATACCGTTGTCGTAAAAGTAATGCTTCTGGATGGTGGCTCGTTCTGACAGGGAATCAGAATAGTTCGAGATGCAGAATGTCAGGTAGGCATCGTGCATGTAGCCGAGATAATCAGCGATGGTGTCACGGGTGATCTTGCTGCCATCACCTTGCAGGATGTTCTGAAAACGTTTGATCGAAGTCGGTTGCATCACGCTATCGGCCAGCTTGCGGACAAGGAGCTTCAGGCTGCGTTCGTTACGGATATGGTTGCGTACTACGATGTCCGAGAGCAGTATCTTGTCGTAGAGTGACTGATGCCATGCACGTTTGTCTGCAATGTCGAAACACTCTGACAGACCTCCGGAGTAGAAGTATTCGCCCATCATGCGCACCACATCGGCCTTGGCAGGGGAGAGCTCCCAGTGAGCAGGAAGTTGCAGCCCTCGATGGCGCAGAAACTCTTCGAATGAGAATGGATAGATTTCGCTCAGAAGATATCGGCCACCGAGCGCCATAGCAATCTCGCGGCTCAGCATCTTGGCATTGCTGCCTGTGATAAAGACCTGGTATTTCTCGTCGGCAAGACGGCGCGCAAAGTGTTCCCATCCGTCGATGTTCTGAATCTCGTCGAGGAAGATTATCGGCTGATGCGGGAAGAGCTCACGGTAGGAGTCGAGAATCAGGTGCAGCTCGTCCTTGGTTATGTCCATGATGCGCTCGTCCTCAAAGTTGACGAACAGCATTTCTTCCATGCTGTGGCCCTCTTTGATGAGCTGCTGAATGTGCTGGTAGAGCAAGTAGCTCTTACCTGCACGACGGATGCCTACCAATACGTGATTGGCAGCAGGATCGAGGATGAGATCACGAGGTGTTAGCTCAATTTGGGCAATTAGTTCCTGCCAGCGCAGGATGATCTGCTTGATTACGTTCTTCTCCATAGTTCTTCCTTGTTTTTTGGAACAAAAGTACGAAAAATTATCATAAACGGCAACTTTTAATTAAAACATGCTTCCTATAGAAGGCATAAATTAGCGAAAATATGTCGTTTTTGCAAAGCATGGGTGATAAATATTAATTAGTAGTAGGGCAGAACTATTCCCCATAAATTGGTTTCGCATGGAAGATTTATAAAGGTTGGAAATGCTAAATGTCGGTCTGCAGATGATGTATATTTAGTATTGTTTTTGATATCATTCTGATTATGAGGAGAAACCCTTTTTCTCTCATAATCAGATTGTTTATTATCGCTATTGTCTTGTGTCGACAATACAAATGAGGATCGATGGCGGTCTGTTTCATCCTGGGAGCCGTCAGCATGCTAAATATATGTCTATTAATCGGTACGGTTTATTGCAAATTATTCGTACCATTTTTTATTTATCTTATAACACTAATGTCCCGTTAAAGTTTTCAAAACGTTCTTTGAAATTATTGAATAATAGTCTTTTATGAGCTGATTTGCGATGAAACGGATTTGAATTCGTATCTTTGCGGCCAAATTATTGTTGGCCGATATGAATAAAGACAAA
>JAZRXZ010000116.1:0-14718 GCA_045600445.1 Bacteroidales bacterium
TTGCCATGCCAGGTATGCTCGTCGAGCTGACGGATCTCTACATCGTTGTTCTTGAAAATGGTTTTCTCCTTGAAATCACTCTGCGCCATGGCAGTAATTGTGAGCAATAGAGACATTGCCATCATGAATAGTCGTTTCATAGTTGTGTTATTTAACGGTAGTATATTATTGTTGGTAATGATTCTCTATACATTTATTATATATAGCGCGGCAAAGATAATTAATTTATAAGCAAAATCCAAATTATGACACTAAATTTAACAAAAAAGAGGCCCCTTCTCACGAAGGAGCCCCCTTTTCATCTATAATAATAACACACACTAGAAATTGCATCGATTAATAACCAGGGTTCTGGTATGCAGCCTTCTCCTCGTCGGTCATCTCAAGAGCATCAATCTGACCCTGTGGGATTGGACGGAGGTAGTGGAACTTCTGGATGTCACGCTTTACTGTCTGCATGTCGTTGGTGAAATCGTTGCAGATGTGATAGGTGCCAGCAACCTCATTCCACTTCTGGGTACGGATGAGGTCATTCCAACGGTAACCCTCACCCCAGAACTCACGGAGACGCTCGTCAAGGATATAGTCGATAGTGATGGTTGCAGGAGTAGCATCCTGCATAGCCTTACTATTGTCTGCGATCAATGGGAGCTTACGGAGATCATCACCGCTCATGTTGTGAAGTTCAGAAGGATTGCCTGCATTGACAATATAGTTCCATTTGCCAGCACGGGCACGGAGGAAGTTGATAAGACGTGTAGCCTCATTGTTGTCTCCAAGCTTAACAGCGGCCTCTGCACCTACGAGGTAGAGCTCAGAGAACTTTGCAATTACGTAAGGACGGGTAGAACCTGCATTTGGAGAGCCGAAAGAGTTCTCGAAGTCATAGTCGTAACGAGAAGGACCGAGCTTCCATACGCCAGGATAGCGTGAGCGACTGACGGTCTTGGCAGAGATTACCCATGCGTCCTCGCCTGGCATTGCACCAGCCTGAACACCTGCGTTGTCGCCATAGACGATCTGAGAGTCATCAACGTCAGCTGGGAGGAACTTGAGATAGGTGTCATAAGCTCCGATGTGGCTGCCATTGGCACCCTCAACATAGCGGAAATCTTTGTTGGTCTTCTGGAAGTTGACACGATACTCTGCTGTGAAAGTGCCATCCCAACGTGAGTCCATTTCAGTGTTGGTGAACTTAGAGAGACCTTCAACGGTAGCTGCCATACGGGTCCAAGGACGGCCGAGTGGCTGTGAAGCCTCACGCTGTACAGGAACAATGACGTTGCCACTCTGATCCTTGCCAGTAAGCCATGCACAATAGTTCCAGGTTACGAACCAGCCAGCGAAGTTGTCTGGTGCACCGCCGCCGCCATAACCGAGGTCACCACCATTGTACTGTGCACTCTTCTCTGTATGATCTGCCCAAAGGAGCCACTCCTTGTTGCGATCATTCTGTGCAATGTTAGCCAGATAGAAATAATCCTCAAGTCCATTGGCAGTATTCTTATCCTCGATAGCTTCATTTGCCTTTTGAAGCGCCTTCTGGAAGTAAGAAGCCGCCTGGCTCTTGTCGCGAGAGCACTCAGGATAGGTAGGGATATCATTAGGATTCTCAAGCCACCAGCCGTAAGTCAGATATGCCTTGGCAAGGATGAGACGAGCTGTGGTCTTGTTTACAGTGCCAGGAAGACGTGATACGTCTGGAAGCTTTGCAACTGCATCCTCAAGGGATGGGAAAATAGCTTTGGTGTAAACGTCAGCAACGGTGTTACGTACAGAACTACGCTTAGGAGCGGTGTTAGAGTGAAGTTCGCCACCACCGAGGTCGAGTGGTACACCACCGAATGTTTGAACGAGGTTGAAATAGTGGAAGCCAAGGAAGAACTTTGCCTCTGCAACCAAAGCATCATCGATACCTACGCCTGAAGCATTCTCAATTACAGCCAAAGCGGTATTGATGTCGCTGAATGACTGGCCCCAGATAGCGTCTGCACGACAGTTTGATTTGTTGAGAAGTCCAGGAACTGACATGTCGGCAGCCTTGAAGTTGTCATCAGCACCTGACTGAGCCCAAGTGTACTCATCGGTACCAGTCTCGCATGAATTGTAATAGTATGCCTGACCGTAGATGTTACGGAGATGTGAATAAAGTGCAGTCAAGCCACCCTTAACACCATCTTCTGTTGCAAAGAACCCAGGGGTATACGAGCTACGAGGCTGCTCGTCGAGGATGTCTGAACAAGATGACAGGGTCATTGCTGAAACCAATGCCAGACCGCAGATACGGAAAATATTTTTATTTCTCATTGTAGTCATTAATTATTAGAATGTCACGTTAAGACCGATCAGGTAGTTGCGAGATGCAGGAGAGTTAGTACCAACAACTGGGAGACCGTGGCCACCCATGGTAACAGCATTGAACTGACCCTGATTAGACATTGCATTTGGTTCTGGATCCATGCCGCTCTCGTCATAGTACTTAGAGCTGATAACGAATGGGTTCTGAACAGTAGCATAAACGCGGAGTGCAGAGAGACCTGCCTTGCTGATGAGATTCTTATTGAAGGTGTAGCCGAGGGTGATGGTGCGAATCTTACAGAAACCACCGTCGAAGAGACCAAGGGAGGCACCGTACTTAGGATTCTGATCGTCGCGAGGACCTGCTGGGTTTGGATACTTGGCACCAGTGTTCTCTGGTGTCCAGTAGTCAACCTTGACGTTGCCACGACGGCCATTCATCATGTTGAGGTAACCGTTGCTTGCATAGAGAGTAGAGATGAGCTTGCCCCCACATTGGTATGCACCGATGATGTTGAGGTCAATACCCTTATATGCTACGCGGGTGTTGAAACCACCTACGAACTTTGGCTCAAGTGAGATGATCTGGCGATCTTCAGAACCGATAGCCTGAAGCTTGCCGTCCTTATCATAACGCTTGGTGTACTTTACTTTGATCATACCCTCAGCGCCGTTTGGCTCAAGAGCCTTGAAATCGTCCCAATCAGCATCGCCCTTGTTCCAGAGACCGTCGTACTCATAGGTGTAGAGCACATCGATAGGATAACCAGTAAACCAGCCGTTGCCCTCATCGCGATCTGCACCAGAAGCGAGTTCGATGAGCTTGTTGCGGTTTGCTGATACGTTGAAACCAGCCTCCCAAGTCCAACCATTGACATTATCAAGGATGGTGCCGTTGAGGGTAAGCTCGATACCGCGGTTCTGGGTCTTACCGATGTTAGCCATGTAGCTGCTAACGCCTGCGGAACCAGGGAGAGATACATTAAGAAGAATATCGTTGGTCTTCATTGAATAGTACTCGATGGTACCAGTCAAGCGGTTCTTGAAGAGAGAGAAGTCAAGACCGTAGTTCCAGGTCTCAGAATACTCCCATCCGAGATCCTCGTTAGCAAGTGCGCTGGTGTAGTAGCCAGTAGCGTAACCAGTCTCACCGAAGTTGTATGGAGTGGTGCCGAGGCTACCGAGGGTAGAATATGGGCTGATGGCCTGGTTAGAAGTCTGACCATAACCAACGCGGAGCTTGAGGTTGTCGACCCAAGTTACATTCTCCATGAACTTCTCCTTAGCAATGTTCCAACCAAGAGAAACAGCAGGGTAGGTATGCCACTGGTGTCCCTTAGCAAGACGAGAAGATGCATCAGAACGAACGGTAACGCTTGCCATATACTTGCCATCGTAGTCATACATTACACGGCCCATCCAAGACATGAGACCTGCGCGCCAGTAGCTCTGCCAAGCTGGATTGATGGTAACGCCATCAGTTGCCTGTCCGATGTTATAGTACTGGAAGTAGTCTGCTGGGATATTACGGCCACTCATGTGAGTGCTGTGATACTGAGTCTGCTCTGCAGAGTACATACCAACAATGTTGATGTTGTGCTTATCTGCGAAAGTGCGATCGTAGGTGAGTACGTTCTCAATTGCCCAGTTCTTGTTCTCTGAACGAGCGTCAGATGCACCTGATGGGTTGTTTGGGTTCTGGCCATCGTTGACACCCTTGCCGGTGAATTCACCAGTCTTGGTGCTACGGTAGTTGAGACCGAGGTTAGCACGATACTTCAAACCTTCGATCCATGGGAAAGATACCTCTGCCCAGAGAGTATTATAAGTACCGAGGGTGGTAGTCTCCTTTACCCAGTTGTCACCAACCTGATCAAGATGATTCTTGGTGAGAGGGTAGAGATAGTCGTCAACAGACTGAAGACGCTCCTTCTCTGTGCCATCAGCATTGTATGGATCGAGGAGTGGAGATGCAGAAAGTGCGCTGTAAAGGCCGAGGTGAGTACCATCAGAAGTATTATAAGTATTGGTGGTAGTCAAACCTAAGCGGATGTAGTTGCCAACCTTCTGGTCAAGGTTCGCGCGAATAGAGATACGGTCGAATGCCTGAGTAGGGACAACGCCCTCTTCGTGCATGTAGCCAGCACCGAAGCTATAGCTACCACCCTGAGTGCCACCGTTAACTGTTACATCATGGCTGGTTGATACGCCAGTACGATAGAGCATGTCCTGCCAATCTGTATTCATGCCAGCCTTCTCATCAGGACCCATTTTGCCAGTGTAGACACCAGCCTTGTCACGAAGCTGCTGGAGCTCGTCACCATTCATCATAGGGAAGCGTGAGAAGAGGGTCTTGAAGCCCACATAACCATTGTAAGTAACTTTAGCAGGAGAACCCATAGCACCCTTGTTGGTGGTGATCATGATGACACCGTTAGCACCACGAGAACCATAGATAGCGGTAGAAGAAGCATCCTTGAGGATGTCCATGGTCTTGATGTCAGAAGGGTTGATATCTGAGAGACTACCATTGAATGGAATACCGTCAAGAACGATGAGTGGATTGTTGTCGGCCGAGAGTGAACGCTGACCACGGATGCGGATACGCATCTCAGCACCTGGCTGTGAGTTGGTCTGCTGCATGTCGACACCTGCCACGCGGTTCTGGAGTGACTGAGTAATATTAGAAGAAGGGTTTTCCATCAACTTGCTTGCGCTTACTGAAGCAACCGAACCGGTAACAGCCTCCTTACGCTGTGTGCCGTAACCGATAACTACAACGTCCTCGAGGAGCTTGTTATCCTCACGGAGAGTAATCTTCATTTTAGAGGCAGCCTTGACCTCCTGAGTCTCATAACCGATGTATGAGATTACGAGGGTGGCACCCTGATTGACCTTCAACTCGAAGTTGCCGTCAATGTCTGTCATTACACCAGTGGTGGTGCCCTTGGCAACTACGCTGGCGCCTGGAACAGGTTCGCCTGTGTTGTCAATGACGGTACCAGTGGCTGTAAAGTTCTGTGCGAATGCCCATACTGGGAAAAGGCATAACGCGAAAAGAATCCACAGGGATTTCATTTTCGAAATGGTACTTTGCATGTTTGTTTATTTTATAATATTAATAATGTGTTGAATTTTCTTCCGGTAATGTGATATCTTGTGTAGTATCGTGCCGCTTATGCTGAGTATTGTGTCAGTTTCAACTAAAATAGTATCAAAAAACGACGAAAATTTGGCGCAAAGATAAAGGAAATCGGTCATGTGTACAAATAATTATGTTTCATAAAAATATACGTGCATTTCAAGTTTATTTTCTATTGATTTGTACCATTTCGCTCTTTTGACAGTTCCAAAAAGGTATAAATCCATATTTTTTTTGTTAACAATTCGCGTTATCTCATATATTTTTATAACTTTGCAGCGTCTATACATAAATGATTACACACTTTATGAAGTTCGCAATCCTTTTTATTATATGCATTTTCTCAAGTGCATTGAGTGTTTCTGCGCGTCCGTATAATTTTATGCTGTCCGACAAGAATCTCTCAAGTAGCCTAGTTAATAGTATCTATCAGGACCGAGATGGTATGATCTGGATTTCGACGGAGAACGGACTCAACCGTTACGATGGAACGAAGATCACTATCTATAAGCATGAAGAGGGAAATGAGCACTCTTTGGCTCATAATTATGTCCGTTATATGTTCGAGGACGCGGAGGGAAACTTTTTTGTCGGAAACTATATCGGTCTTCAGTTATATCGTCGTGAGACCGATGATTTCTCTGTTCTCGGTGCATTTGAGGATGGTCAGCCTTTGCGCTCTTCTCCGAGTTACATCACGCAGACTCCATCTGGAGAGATTTATGTCTCGGGCAATTTGGCTTGTCAGGTTACAGTAAAAGATGGGGTGCCTCTTCTCCTCACTCCTCAATGGGAAGGTTTCCCTCCGAGTATGACTGGTGAGTTGCGTCTTGCAAAGGACGGAAGTCTCTGGTGTATGAAAATGAACGATGCCGTCTATCGTGTTCTCCCTGATGGTCACAAAGTAGAGCGCTATGCCGATGCCACTCCTTTTAAGGAGGCCATGTATGTGCAGCGCGACACAGAGGGTGATATCTATATTCAGACGACGTCTAACGATCTCTACAAGCTTAACCCGGACAATCATTCTTGGCGCAAGC
This sequence comes from Bacteroidales bacterium, assembly GCA_045600445.1. Taxonomy (GTDB): domain Bacteria; phylum Bacteroidota; class Bacteroidia; order Bacteroidales; family UBA3663; genus Liminaster. The sequence continues at coordinate 6,481 of JAZRXZ010000116.1, forward strand.
TAAATGCAACACGCATCTCCAATGCCAACTTAAAGTGTATTTTCCGATATGATCGAACTCATATATTAATAGGTACTGATGGTAATGGCCTCAAAATGATTGATGAGACCACGGGCATGGTATCTGACTATGTCATCGATCTCCCAACACTCTCTTCGCGCTACCTGAAGGTTCATCAGATCATGCGAGATCGTGACGGAGACCTCTGGATGGCGCTTTTCCTCAAAGGCGTAGCTCGCGTTCCTATGCAGGAGAGTAGTTTTAGTTATATCGGTTCACAGTCTGCCGCTTCTAATCTGATTGGCAGTAGCAGTATCAGTTCGCTGCTTTCTGATAGCAAAGGACAGATGTGGGTAGGTACGGATGGCGAGGGTCTCTATCGCTTACAACATGACCTGTCATCTTCTTTCCATTATGCTACTACAACCGATGGTGGTACTATGCCTGCTATTGTGCAGAGTATTTTCGAAGACTCAGAAGGAACAATGTGGATCGGTAGCTACAATGAAGGTTGTGGTGTGATTGACCTCCGTACAGGGAACTTCTCGTCTTTCAATCACCTCTTTCGTCGTAAGGATGTCCCAGCTTCACGTATCTATGCTTTTGAAGAAGATCGTCAGCATCGTTTGTGGATAGCCTCTCTTGGTCATGGTCTTTTCTGCTATGACTTGAAGGCAAAGCACGTTATTCAGGAACTGTCATTTACTGAAGGTGTTAATCTTTGGGAGACATCTCTTCTGATTACCAGCGATAATCATCTTCTCATAGGTACTTATGACGGAGTCTATGAACTTGATTTGAATCAGATCCAGCCTTCGCCTCGTCATGTCTTTGACCGAAGCATAGTCTTCTCGCTTTATGAGGATCCACAGCACCGCCTATGGGCTGGTTGTTCAACGGGACTGGTCAATTTCAGCTTTACCTCCGACGAATTTACGCTCTATACCGATAATGACGGCCTGGCTGGCAATACCGCTTATAGTATTCTAGGAGATGCAAACGGTACATTCTGGATAGGTACAAACCGTGGTCTATCGCATTTCTTGCCAGATACTAAGACTTTCAAGAATTATTCAGATGCCGATGGCCTTCAGGGTAATGAGTTCTCGAAGAATGTCAGTTGCACAGATAAGAATGGTCGACTTTGGTTTGGTGGAGCCTATGGAATAACTTATTTTGCTCCTGATCAGGTGCGAGATCTCGTGGCTCAGCGTCATGCGCGAATCACTGGCTTCTACATTAATAATCAAGCTGTAAGTGCGAATACGCTTTCTGGTGGTAAACCGATCGTGACTGAACCACTGCACTTGGCACGAGAGTTCCAGTTGGCTCATGCCAACAACAGTTTCTCTATTGAGCTAGCCACCGTAGAGTTCTCCGATCCGGATGTTGTCCGTTATCAATACTCGATGAATGGTTCGGATTGGATGTCGTTGCCTCAGGGTAGTCATCTTGTTTCGTTCAGCGACCTACAGCCAGGTAGCTATCATTTCTCGTATAAGGTAACCGATGGACAGAGTGAGTCTCTGCCAGAGGAGGTACTTATCGTCATCCGCCCGGATTGGTGGGAATCTCCGCTGGCACGTCTTGCATACGATCTGTTGGCTCTTTTGATCGGCTCATCTGTCGCTTATTTCTTCTATCGTCAGCATAAGGTACGTCGTGATTTGCTCTTACAGCAGCATGCTCATGAGATCGATGAGGCAAAGCTTCGTTTCTTTACCAATATCACGCACGAGATCCGTACGCCTATGACGCTCATCATGAGCCCATTGCAGAAACTTATGTCTACGGACAATGATCCTTCGCGACTGTCGGCCTACAAGACTATACACCGCAACGCCCGTATGCTTCTACAGCTGGCTAACCAGTTGCTCGATATCCGTAAGATCGACAACAAGCAGATGAAGCTCGTCTTCTGTGAGACTGATATTCTGGCACAGCTCAAGGATCTTCGAGACTTCTTTGTCCCGATTGCGGAGAACAAGCACATTGATTTCTACTACGATCATGAAGGACTTGATGAGTGCCGTTTGTGGGTTGATCCTGGCTATTTCAATAAGATTGTTGTCAATCTGCTTAGTAACGCTTTCAAGTATACCCATGATCATGGCCATGTAGCCCTTTCTGTTTCGAAGCTCGTTCAGCAGAATGTAGCGTATGTACAGATTGCTGTAAGTGATGATGGCGTCGGCATTCCGCCAGAGGATATGAAGCATATCTTTGAGCGTTTCTATCGCACGAAGTCAGCTCATCTTTCAGCCGATGGCAATGGTATCGGCCTCCACCTGACCCGCTCGCTCGTAACACTGCATCATGGTATCATCAAAGCCGAGAATAATCCAGAGGGACAGGGAACTACATTTACAGTATTGCTGCCAATGGGTAAGGATCACTTGCGACAGGAAGAGATTTCTACGGAGATCCCTTCTGAGGTCATAGCAGATGATCCGCTTACCGTTCCATTGCCAGAGGCTCCTGCTCAGGAGGAAGAGACCCGAACGGCTTCTCGTACCAAGTACCGCCTCCTTGTGGTTGATGATGACGACGAGATCCGTAGCTATCTGAGTCGCGAGCTTTCTGCCGACTTCCATGTCCAGGAGTGCTGTGACGGTCAGGAGGCCTTGCAGCTGATCTTCAAGCAGAAACCTGATCTGGTCATCTCTGATGTCATGATGCCGACGGTCGATGGCTTTACGCTCTGCCAGCGTATCAAGCAGAATATCTCGCTCAACCACATCCCGGTCATCCTCCTTACAGCTAAGGTCGATCAGGAGTCTAATATCGAGGGTCTGGAGAGTGGAGCAGATGCTTATCTTGCCAAGCCATTCTACATTGAGATTCTCCGTCGTATGGCACTCAATCTGGTTCGCACTCGTACACAGCTAAAGAACTCTTTCAACGGCAAGCAGGTACAGGAAGACAAGCTCGAAAATATTGAGATGCGCTCTGCTAATGACAAACTCATGGATCGTATCATGCGTAGTGTCAATCGGAATATCCAGAATGCGGATTATTCAATCGATGAGCTTTGCCAGGACGTTGGAATCAGTCGCGTACACCTCTATCGAAAGCTCAAAGAACTCACTAATCAGAGTCCGCGTGATTTCATCCGCAATATCCGTCTTAAGCAGGCAGAGCGACTGCTGCTGCGAGACTCTTATTCGATCAATGAGATTGCCGAGGCTGTGGGCTTCTCACGAGCCAACAACTTCTCTTCCGCTTTCAAGGAACTCTATGGCTATCCACCACTTCAGTGGAAGGCAATGCAACTGGAAAAAGGAGCGAAATCAGAAGCTGAGTCAGAAGACGGCGTAAACTCACAGCCAGAATCCTAAAAATGTCGTGATAATTTGCACTATATTTGCCGCGATAATTCACTTTGTATATTATAAACACCTATTACTATTTATGAAAAAACTCTTCACTACCTTAGCTCTTGGCGCAGCATTGCCAATGACAGCTTTCGCTCAGGACGTGCAGCTTACCCTGCATCCTGCACAGACAGACAACGTGATTCCTAAGGAAATCTATGGACAGTTCGCTGAGCACCTCGGCCGCTGTATCTATGGCGGTATCTGGGTCGGCAAGGACAGCAAGATCCCTAACGTCGAGGGTTATCGTAAGGACGTCTTCGAGGCTTTAAAGGAGCTTCAGGTCCCCGTCATGCGCTGGCCAGGTGGCTGTTTCGCCGATGAGTATCACTGGATGGACGGTATTGGCCCTCAGGAGAATCGTCCTCGCATGGTCAATACCAACTGGGGTGGCACCGTCGAGGATAATTCCTTTGGTACACACGAGTTCCTCAACCTCTGCGAGCTGCTCAACTGCGAGCCTTATATCTCTGGCAATGTGGGTTCTGGCACCGTCGAGGAGATGGCCAAGTGGGTAGAATATATGAACTCTGACACCAACAGCACCATGGCTGAGCTCCGTCGTAAGAACGGTCGCGAGAAGCCTTGGAATGTCAAGTACTTTGGCGTCGGTAACGAGTCATGGGGTTGCGGTGGCAACATGACCATCGAGTACTATGTCAATGAGTATAAGCGCTATAACACCTACGCTCGCAACTACGGCGACAATCGCTTGTTCCGCATCGCCTCAGGTGCCAACGGTGGCGACACCCACTGGATGGACGTGGCTATGCGCGAGTGTCGCTTCAATATGGACGGTATTTCGGTGCACTTCTACTCGGTTCGTGACTGGGGTTCAGAAGATGATCCTATCACCGGTATCCCTATGGGCAAGAAGGGCTCTGCGCTCAACTTCACCGAGCAGGATTACTACGAGATCTTGTCTAAGTCTCTTGAACTCGAGGATATTATCCAGGCACATGCAGCTGTGATGGACCGTTACGATCCTGAGAAGAAGGTGGCTATCATGTTTGATGAGTGGGGCACCTGGTTCAACGTCGAGCCTGGTACCAATCCTGGCTGGCTCTATCAGCAGTCAACTATGCGTGACGCTGTCGTTGCCGCTTCTTCGCTTAACATCTTCCATAAGTACACCGACCGCGTCAAGATGGCCAATATCGCACAGGTAGTCAACGTGCTGCAGTCGATGATTCTGACCGACGAGAAGAACCCAATGAATCCATGTGTCCTGACTCCAACTTATCACGTCTTCAAGATGTATAACGTGCACAAGGAGGCTACTCACATCCCTGGCGACCTGACCTGTAACTACATCAGTGTCAACGCTAAGGAGCAGGTGCCAACCGTTAGCTACACCGCTTCGAAGGACCAGAATGGCGTAATCCACGTATCGCTCACCAACATGGACGTCAACAACCAGCACGTCATCAGCGTCAATGTTGATGGCATGAAGGTCAAGGGTGCCGAAGGTGAGATCATCACCGCTAAGGACGTACACGCTTACAACGATTTCTCGCATCCTTCTGATGTCAAGACCGTTGCTTTTAATGGCGCTAAGGTAGGCAAGGACGGCAAACTCACCGTCACGATCCCTGCACACAGCGTGGTTACTTTGACTTTGAAGTAAAAAACTTATTTTGCATGAAGGGCTCGCAGTGATTCGTGTGAGCCCTTCTTTTTTTTGCAGGATGTCCCTTCTTGCAAGAAATGGTGCACATCTTTAATAATTTTGTGCAAGTCATATATGCCATTTTGCTGTTTTTTGAGTATTTTCTAATTGTAAGTTGCTGATTTTCGTGCGGGTTGTTTTGCGAAATCGATAATTTTGCGTAAATTTGCAGCGTGATACTATGTCTTTTTGAGGATGTAGTGGCAAATAGACAACAAAAAATTAATATATACATTATTTAATTATGGCATTAAACATCATCGTACTTGCCAAGCAGGTACCTGACACCCGCAATGTGGGTCCTGATGCAATGACTCCAGAAGGCACCGTCAATCGTGCTGCTCTTCCTGCCGTCTTCAATCCAGAGGACCTCAATGCTCTTGAGCAGGCTCTCCGTCTCAAGGAGCAGTTCCCTGGCTCTACCATTTCTGTGGTTACCATGGGTCTTCCTAAGTCTGCAGAGGTAATTCGTGAGTCACTTTATCGTGGCGCTGACTATGGTTATGTAGTTACTGACCGTTGCCTCGGTGGCGCAGATACCCTCGCTACCTCTTACACTCTTAGCCAGGCTATCCGCAAGATCGGCAACTATGACATCATTCTCGGTGGCCGTCAGGCTATCGATGGCGATACCGCTCAGGTAGGTCCTCAGATTGCTGAGAAGCTCGGTCTTACCCAGGTTACTTACGCAGAGGAGATTGTTTCTCTCTGCGAGGAGTGCCGCAAGGTTACCACTAAGCGCCACATCGACGGTGGCGTTGAGACCGTTGAGGCTCCACTCCCACTCGTTGTAACTGTTAACGGTTCTGCCGCTCCTTGCCGTCCACGCAACGCAAAGCGCGTCATGAAGTATAAGAACGCTACTGCTCCTGCAGAGCGTCCAGCTGAGCAGGCTGAGGCAATGGCAGCCCTCGTAGCTGCTAAGCCATACCTCAACATCACCCAGTGGGGTGCTGCTGATATCGACGCTGACCTCAAGCAGGTAGGTAAGGCTGGTTCTCCAACCAACGTGAAGACCGTTAAGAACATCGTCTTCAAGGCTAAGGAAAGCCGCACTATGACTGGCAGCGATGCTGAGATCGAGACTTTGATGGTTGAACTCTTGAATGATAAGATCATTGGTTGATTTACGATTGGACGATTTACGATTTACGATTGGAAATACCATCGTGGAATCGAATTTCGTCCAGCAAAACAAACATGAATCGTAAATCGTAAATTTGTAAATCGTAAATCCAATTATGAATTCAGTATTTGTATATTGCGAAATCGAGGGTACAACCGTTAAGGACGTGAGCCTCGAGCTCCTTACCAAGGGCCGCAAGCTCGCCAATACTCTTGGCGTACAGTTGGAGTGTATCATTGCTGGTGCTGGCCTCGACGGCGTTGAGAACCAGGTAATGAAGTATGGTGTTGACAAGGTGCATGTATTCGATGCTCCAGGTCTCTTCCCTTACACTTCTAATCCTCACACCGCAGTTCTCGTGAACCTCTTCAAGGAGGAGGATCCACAGATCTGCCTCATGGGTGCTACCGTTATCGGCCGTGACCTCGGTCCTCGTGTTTCTTCTGCTCTCTTCAGTGGTTTGACCGCTGACTGTACTGAGCTTGAGATCGACGAGTTCGATATGAACTGTGGTTTCGACGCAGACAAGAAGCCTATCATCAAGCATTTCGACAACAAGTTGATGCAGATTCGTCCTGCTTTCGGTGGTAACATCGTTGCTACTATCGTTAACCCAGAGCACCGTCCACAGATGGCTACCGTCCGTGAGGGTGTGATGAAGCGCGAGGTTCTCGACGAGAACTACAAGGGCGAGGTGATCCGTCACGATGTTGCTAAGTATGTTCCTGAGTGCGAGTATGTAGTAAAGGTTATCGACCGTCACGTTGAGGCTGCTAAGCACAACCTGAAGGGTTCTCCAATCGTAATCGACGGCGGTTTCGGTGTCGGTTCACGTGAGAACTTCGATATGCTCTTTGAGCTTGCTAAGGAGCTCCACGCTGAGGTAGGTGCTTCACGTGCTGCTGTCGATGCTGGCTTCGCTGATCACGATCGTCAGATCGGTCAGACCGGTATCACCGTTCGTCCTAAGCTCATCATCTGCTGTGGTGTCAGTGGTGCTATCCAGCACATCGCTGGTATGCAGGATTCTGGCATCATCATCTCGATCAACAATGATCCAAACGCTCCTATCAACACCATCGCTGACTATGTAATCAACGGCACCGTTGAGGAGGTTGTTCCTAAGATGATCATGTATTATAAGAAGAACAGCAAGTAAAAATATGTGCGAGAAAAAATCTGCGATAATCGCATTAATACTACTATTGATAGTAGATGCTCTATTGTTTGCATTCTCTTTCAATAATATTGCATGTGGCTTTTTAGGCGGCCTGATGGCAAATGCTTATATGATTTTTCTCGGAAACAAAAAGAACGATAAATAATGGCAAACTTTTATACTGACCATCCAGAACTCAAATTTGAGTTGGAGTGCAATCCGCTCATGAAGCGGATTGTAGAACTGAAGGAGCGTAATTTCGCAGATGCTGATAAGTATGACTATGCTCCAGCCGATCTTGCTGTCGCTCTCGATTCATACGATCGCGTATGTGAACTCACCGGTGACATCTGCGCCAACATAATTGCTCCTAATGCTGAGGCTGTCGATGCTGAGGGCCCTCACTGCGAGAACGGCCGCGTACGCTACGCATCGAAGACCTATGAGAACCTCGACGCTACTGTCAAGGCAGGCCTCCGTGGTGTAACCATGCCACGTCGCTACAACGGTCTCAACTTCCCTAACACCGCTTACACTGTCATCAACGAGATGATTGCCACTGCTGATGCAGGCTTCGAGAACATCTGGTCACTCCAGGATTGTATCGAGACCCTCTATGAGTTCGGTGACGAGGATCAGCGTCAGCGTTTCGTACCACGCGTTTGTGCAGGCGAGACCATGTCAATGGACCTCACCGAGCCAGATGCTGGTTCTGACCTCCAGTCGGTAATGCTCAAGGCTACATACGATGAGGAGAACGACTGCTGGCGTCTCAATGGCTGTAAGCGTTTCATCACCAATGGTGACTCAGACATCCACTTGGTTCTCGCTCGTTCAGAGGAGGGCACCAAGGACGGTCGTGGCCTCTCAATGTTCATCTATGACAAGCGTCAGGGTGGCGTCAACGTCC
>JAZRXZ010000117.1:0-77202 GCA_045600445.1 Bacteroidales bacterium
GTAAACACCCGTGAGATGTTTAAGAAGGCTGTTGCTGGCGGCTACGCTATCCCTGCTTTCAACTTCAACACCATGGAGCAGATGCAGGCTATCGTTATGGCTGCTGTTGAGACCAAGTCTCCAGTTATCATGCAGGTATCAAAGGGCGCACGTAACTACGCTAACGGTACCATCCTCCGCAACCTCGCTAAGGGTGCTGTAGAGTATGCTAAGGAGCTCGGTTGCGAGAATCCTCAGATCGTTCTTCACCTCGACCACGGTGACAGCTTCGAGCTCTGCAAGGAGTGTATCGACAATGGCTTCTCTTCAGTTATGATCGACGGTTCACACCTCCCATACGAGGAGAACGTTGCTCTCGCTAAGAAGGTTGTAGAGTATGCACATCAGTACGACGTTACCGTTGAGGCTGAGCTCGGTGTACTCGCAGGTGTTGAGGATGAGGTTTCTGCTGCAGAGTCTCACTACACCAAGCCAGAGGAGGTTATCGACTTCGCTACCCGTACTGGTTGCGATTCACTCGCTATCTCTATCGGTACTTCACACGGTGCTCACAAGTTCACCCCAGCACAGTGTACTCTCGTAAATGGTGTTCTCGTTCCACCACCACTCGCATTCGATATCCTCGCTGAGATCGAGCAGAAGCTCCCAGGCTTCCCAATCGTACTCCACGGTTCTTCTTCAGTTCCAATGGATGAGGTTAACACCATCAACCAGTACGGTGGTCAGCTCGAGGCTGCTATCGGTATCCCAGAGGATCAGCTCCGCAAGGCTTCTCAGTCAGCAGTTTGCAAGATCAACATCGACTCTGACTCACGTCTCGCTATGACCGCTGCTATCCGTAAGCATCTTGCTGAGAACCCATCTCACTTCGATCCACGTCAGTACCTCAAGCCAGCACGTGACAACATGAAGAAGATGTACATCCAGAAGATGGTTAACGTTCTTGGTTCTAACGACAAGCTCTAATTCTATATTAGACAAAATATTTGAGGTAAGCATCTCGGTGCTTACCTCTTTTTATTCTTTTATAACGCAATGACCACACTCATCCTCATTCAGCTCCTCATCGTACTCATCCTGATTTTTGTCGGTGCTCGCATCGGAGGCATCGGCATGGGCATCATGGGTATGCTCGGCGTCTTTATACTCGTCTATGGCTTCGGTATGCAGCCAGGCAAGATACCTATGGACGTGATTCTGATCATCGTCTCGGTCATCACGGCCGCAGCTACGTTGCAAGCCTCTGGAGGTCTGGATTATCTGGTGGGTGTCGCAGCACGATTTCTGCGCCGCCATCCTGATCATATCACCTATTATGGTCCGCTCGTCTGCTGGCTGTTCTGCATCGTGGCAGGTACAGCTCATACGTGCTATTCGCTCCTACCGATCATCTCGGAGATTGCACAGAAGAATAAGGTGCGTCCGGAGCGTCCTTTGAGTGTAAGCGTCATTGCAGCGTCTTTAGGTATCACAGGTAGCCCTGTCTCAGCAGCTACAGCAGCTATCATCAGCGTGGATATGCTGGGAGGTAAGGGTATCGAGCTGAAAGACATCCTGCTGATATGCATACCTGCATCGATCATCGCTATCATCGTTGCCGCCTTTGTGCAGAATAAGATCGGTAAGGAACTCGAGGAAGATCCTGTCTATCAGCAGCGACTACAGGCAGGTCTCATCGAGGCGCAGAGTGGGAAAGACGGCTATCAGGATGTGCAGATGGATCCTGAGCAGGAGCGTCGTGCTAAGCGCTCTGTCTGGGCCTTCCTCTTCGGTGTCGCATTGGTCGTGCTATTCGGTTCTGTACCTTCACTCCGACCTTCTTTCGAGCTGGCAGACGGTACGATCAAGTCTGTCTCAATGAGCGAAACCATTGAGATGGTCATGATGGCCGTAGCTGCACTCATACTCTGGGTCGGCAAGGTCGACGTGAACAAGGCTGCCGGTGGCAGTGTCTTCAGCGCGGGTATGAATGCCATGGTCAGCATCTTCGGTATTGCCTGGATGGGTGATACCTATTTCAGCGGACACCTTGACTTCTATTCGCAGGGTATCTCGGCCATCGTCACTCAGATGCCTATGCTCTTTGCCGTGGCACTCTTCTTCATGTCGATCATGTTGTTCTCGCAGGCAGCTACCGTACGCACCGTCTATCCGCTTGGCATGGCCTTGGGCATCAATCCGATGCTGCTGATTGCTATGTTCCCTGCCTGCAACGGTTACTTCTTCCTGCCGAACTACCCTACTGAGGTAGCGGCCATCAATTTCGACCAGACAGGAACGACAAAAGCCGGAAAGTATGTGATTAACCATTCTTTCCAGCTTTCAGGATTTATCACCACATTTGTCTCGATCGGCATTGCCTACCTGACAGTGGTATTGTTTTACTAATCTTTCTTCTGCTGCTGATAGTGCTGGCGCTTAGCCTCGTACATAGCATTATCAGCTATTGTCAAAAGAGAGGATAGAGATGCATTCGGGTTGGTGCGGACAGATGCATAACCAATAGAGATTGAGAGATGCTTGGTATACTGACCCTTCCAGTTAGACATAAGCTTTTCAAAACGACGGACAGCTTCCTGGAACTGTAATTCAGATCCATGCAGGATGCCCGTAAACTCATCACCACCCACACGATAGATAGTACCGAGATGCTGGAATGCATTCTGCATACATGAAGCTGCACCTTGCAGGAGTTCATCTCCTGCCTTATGACCCATCTGGTCATTGACGATTTTCAAACCATTCACATCACCGATAAGAACAATAATATTCTCCGGGTTCGGATCATCCTTCAGCTGCTCAAAATCTTCGTTGCAGCTCTGGCGATTCGGTAACTTGGTGAGAGTATCCCTGTGTGCCAGACTATACGCATGGTTTCGCTCCTGCTCCAACTCTATCTGACGCTGATAGCCAGAACGTCGAATGAGATACATCGTCCAGCCTGCAGCCATAGAGATGATGGTAAACACCGTGAAGTTGATAAAGAAGGCGAAGAAACGATCATGATGACTGGCTAGATAGATTATAAAGCCTGTACCTGCCAGCTGAAGAAAAGACCAAAAGATGGGGTTCAGATAGCAGAACAGTGGCAGCAATGTCACAAAGGTAATGAATATCAGATAGTCAAAGTGACCTCGCATCTCACTACCTATAAACGTGAAGCAGACAGACCATGAAAGGAACAAGAAAGCCAGCAGATGCTGCATGCGGTTGATGCGACGATAAGACCTGTCTATATGCTTCTTAGCATGCTGAATGAAGGCCAGAATCAGCCCAGAGACGGTAAACAGCGCGATATAGCCTATCAGATAGCAGATGCTACTGACCGACGACTTATCATCAACGTTTATCATCCAGCTGATGGTCATACAGACTTCAAGCAGCATAACCAAAGGAAGAGCAATCTGACTATTCCTCGCTGTATCGATCATGCTGAGACGCAGGATGCGATCGTTCATTTCTTTTGAGCTAATCATTCGGATTGATTTAGAATGTTTGTTCGCTCATATTCAGTAAGCGAACCTTGAATTATTTATTCATTACCGTGCACTCCGCGCTCTCCGTGCAACCCATGATGGTGGCGTCGTACATAGCCTCCGCATGAACAGATGGGAGGTAGTAGTGACCAGCATAGGTAGCAGAGATATTGAAGCGGATGTTGACGCTCTCGTCCTTAGCCAGACGATCGATATAAGAAAGCATGCGGTCATCACGCTGATCCTGGTAGCTGACATTGCCTGAAGGAAGCTTAGAGAGGATCTCCCAACCAGCAGGCAGGATATGTGTGACAGCAACGTTCTCAAGATCCTTACCTGAGGTATTGCGTACAATCAGGCTAGCCTTGAAGGTGGTGCTCTGACCCAAGGTGTATGGAGAGAGAGGCTGACCACTCTCGCTGGTGTAGCTCAAAGCCAAGTCGAGGCCATTAGAAGTCTTCTGTACAGGACTTTGTGTTGCTACGCCCTGTGAGGTGATGCTGACATAGATAGGAGCCTCACCACTATTACGTACGCTGAGCTTTGTCTGCTTCTTGTCAAGGCGCTGAGTAGAAGTCCATGAGAACTTAGGACTCTTAACATCAGCTACCTCCTTACCATCGACCGTAGCCTTGAACTTCAGTCCCTTGCCCACGCTGTGAGTCTTGTAGTACTGAGACATGGCGAGGATCGAGAATGAACAGTCGCTCGTCGAGAGCCAGTTGTCAGAAGAGAGACGCTTGCGTACGATCTCAGCGGTCTGTTCAGCATGCTTATCGTCGAGAGACATCTCTGCAAGCAGCATAGCCACATCCATAGAGAACCAGCCTCCATTATATGCGTTGGCGTTGCCTGTAGCCTTAAGGAGCTCACGGGCAATGTCGGCACGTCCGCTCAGAGCGTAAGCACCTGCGAGCAGGCGGTTGGCACGCTGAGAGATGTTGGCCGACTGCTCACGCATACGGTTCATTGCACCAATCTCGGCTGACTGCATGGTAGCGAGCACATAAAGCTGGTAAGCTGCAGTATTAGCATCGTCACGGAGCGTCCAGGCGTTGGCCTGTGCCGAGACATAGTTCTTGAGCTTGCGGAGCATCTCATCTGGCACATAGTATCCACGTGCACCAGCCTCGTTGAGGAAGTGCAGCAGGTAAGCCGAAGCCCATGGATGGCTCTGGCGCTGGCCTGGCCAGTAAGACATACCTCCGTCGGCTGTCTGGAATGCTCCAAGTCGGTTGATGCCATACTTGATATTCTCTTCAACCTCCTTCTGCTGTTCAGGAGTGAGCGTAGAGAGCTCGCTGAGATAGAGCTGCGAGAAGGCCTTAGAAGTGGTCTGCTCAGCACAACCATGAGGATAGCTGATGAGACCCTTGACACGACCAGAGAGATTGAGAGGCTGATGAGCAGAGACATCGAGCAAGAGCTGATAGTCACCATCACCAGGCAGGTTGCAGGTCTCCTCGAACGATGCACCTGGCTCGATGCGATGCTCGACTGTCTTGCTAATGGTCTGGCTGACGGTGCGGATATCAATCTCGGCTGTATAGTCAGCCTTCAAACTGCCATTTGAAGCGACTAGAGATACAGTTCCTACCCCACCCTGATTGCCTGACTTGATGCGGAACTGGACTGTCTTATCGCCAGCCTCATCGAAGCGTACTGACTGGGTCTTGTCGCCTACTACCTCCAGACCATTCTTTGAGGTGAGAGTGACCTTGACGTCGCCAAGCTTCTGTGTAGCGAAGAGGGTGGCAGAGACAGTCATCTCGTCGTTGCGACCTATCTGGCGTGGCATGGTGCCGATCATCATGAGAGGACGACGGACGAGGACAGACTTATCAGTACTACCGTATGCACTGCCATCGCCAGCGACAACCATGACACGGACACGACCATTATAGTTAGGTACAGGCACCTTGTGTGTGGCCTTCTCTCCCTTCTTCAGAGTGAATGGACCTACAAAGTGAACCATAGGAGTAAAGCGGTTGACAATGGCCTTTGGTCCATTGTTGAGCGCTTCGTCACCACCAATACTGAAAAGCTGCTCGATGCGGCCACCATAAGCACCATTGACATGCTTATAAAGATCAAAGAAGCGGACACCGAGAGCCTCTCGTGCATTGAATACATCCCAAGCGTTAGGAGTCTTGAAACGGGTCAGATCAAGGAGTCCCTCATCGACAATGGCCAGAGTATAAGCCATCGGACGGCCAGACTTCTCACTAACGACAACCTTAGCAGTGGTCTCTGGCTGATACTCGTCAGAAGTAGAGATCTGCGGCTCGAGGTGGCTCTTTGGAGAATTGACAGCCACTGGAGTGAGGCCGTACATACGGATAGGCATGTCGTTGAGCGTCTGGCTGTATGGCTGGACGAGCGATACACCTATATATATATTAGGAGCCATCTCCTCTGTAGCATCGAGAGTGATCTCGGTACGCTCCTTCTGACAAGCATAAGTATTGAGGTAAAGAATGTGCGAACCGTTGCTGACGCTGACGATGGCACGGCTACCCTCCTCAGATGGGATGCTGATCTTCATCTTCTCACCTGGAGCGTACTCCTTCTTATCGGTAGTGATGCTGAGTGCTGTAGCGTTCTCGCTGGCATTGCTGCTACGACGAGAGGTCATCCAAGGCCAGTCGAAATAGCTGAGCGTACCTGCTGAATGGCCTCCAACCTTATCACGTACCATGACGAGGTAGGTACCCCAGTTGGCTTCGCTCATCTGAAGTTTGAATGAGCCCTTGCCTTGTGAGTCGGTGAGGACTTCGAAACTCTTGACTGGCTGATGATAGCTTGATGCGGTATAGTCGGCCATATCTTCACGAGATGAGTTCCACCACCAGTACCAGTCGACCTTATAGACATCGACCTTGACGTTGACTCCAGGAACACCATTGCCATCCTTATTGACGCTAAGAATGCTGAAAATGTGATCCTTCTCAGTATCGAGGTGCGACTGGCCTTCCTGAGCAGGGACCTTCACACCGACAAAACGGTCGTATGGAGCAATGAGCGTCTGAGCAACGTCGACACTGAACTCACCTGATGGTTCATAGACATGGGTCACGATATCGCCAAGCAACATACCAGGAGCGGTCTTACCGGTATTGATATTGAGCTGAGCTGAGGCCTGTCCACGGCTATCGACTTCACCCTTGGCAATGTCCTGTTCTGAGGTATCGAAAGACTTCGTTGGATCATCGAACACATAACCTGGATGAGCCTTCCAACCGGTCTTGGTCTCGACGATGGTAGCAGACATAGCATACTTCAAGCCACTGGCTGCATTGCCATTGAGCCACTCGGTGCTGAGCTGAGCGGTACTCTTGCCGGCAGAGAGGGTCGATGATGGGAGTTTGAGATCGATCTTGAGACGATTAGGCTTGATGGCCTCGATACGGATATTCTTGCTGAAAGTCACACCACCCACGTTGACCTGCGCTGACCAGACACCAGTAATAGCATCTGCGGCAACAGGAATATTGAAGGCGTAGAGACCCATCTGTCCCTCAGTACGGGTAGCGCGATGAGCGATCTGACCCAGAGGATTGCTGAGGGTCAGCGTCACTGGATGATCGGCTGGCAGGGTCTTATGGCGGTCATTGAGCATGAAAGCAATGTGGAGGGTATCTCCTGGACGCCATACACCACGATCACCATAGATGAAGCCCTTGAGACCACGCTCGATGACATGGCCAGAGACGTCGAAGGTACTGGTTGAGAGCGAGAGATCATCGGTCACCTTGAGATAAGAGACGTCATTGCCCTTACGTGCGATGAGGTAGGCCGGGCGACCCATCTTATGATCATACGAGATTACAGATATACCCTTGTCATCGGTCTTACCTGTACCTACAAGCTGCTGCTGCATGCTGTAAGCCTCGACCGTAGCGCCACTGACAGGCTGAGCATCCGGGAGGTTGATGACGGTAACGTTAATAGTATTGTCAGAACCCTTGAGAGCCGTAAGACCCAGGTTGGTAGCCAGGACGTTCTTACCGACGGCACGATTCTTATAATAGGTAGTGGTCGATGGATCCTGACGACGTGTGTAGTAGTCATCGTACCACCAGTCGTTATCTTCACCGAAGGTCTGACCGGTGTAATAATAATAACCATTATCAAAACGCTCAAGACTCTTCTCAAGTACCTCTGCGTCATCTGCAGCCATCTGCTCACGGGTAGCCTGTGGCAATGAATCGGATGGCCATGCTGAGAGACGAGCATCAAGAGCCATCTCAATGCGATACATGGCACCTGGCTCCAACTTCACCTGATCGGTCAGGTCGAGCGCAAAGGTATGCCACTCGCTCAAGTCAAGGCTCTTGTCCTCAACATAGAACGTAGTTGTAGCTATCGGGCGCGCTGCATAGCTGAGATTGCTATAGTTATCGAGGTCTCCATTCTGCAGCATGGTGCCCATCATATTGCTGAACATGCGGAAAACTGCGACACGAACACCTCGCATGTGGATGAGACGGAATGGAACGAGAATCTTATCTGACTGTGGGATGATGGTGCCATCGCCGACAAACTCAACCTGTGGCTTATCGGTAGAAATAGTAAGTGGAGGCAATGGTGCAGAAGAGAGCTTAAGACCACTGCGGCTACGCAAGGTCTTCTCGATCATGATGCTGACCTGCTCACCTTCCTCAAAATAGCCAGTCATGATGACCTTGTTTCCTTCGGCTACGACCTGAGTCTCTTTACCATTGATAAATACAAGACCCTTGATATCCTGCTTAGGGTCGAGATTCTTATTGAAAGTGATTTCGATGGCCTTGCTGTCACCTGGCTTGCATCGCTGACTGACGACAGAGAACTTTTCTGCTGAAGGAAGTTCAGATTCTGAAAGGACCTGACGCTCCATACCGACGCTATTGTCGGCAATCGTAGCGAGAACGAGCTTACAGTCAGTCTTTGGCTTGACACGGAATTTGAGCTGGTGAGCCATACCATCAGCCGCATGTGACCAAGTCGACTCTCCCTGCATATTGAGTTCTACATGACCCTCGACGGCCTTAGCAGACTCGCTATCGGCAGTGAGAAGGTTAAAGGTGAGTTCATACTGATCATCCTCCGTTACCTCAAAGCCTTTGAGATTACCTCCTAAAGCAAATGGACGAGTCTTGAAACCGAACTTGAACGTACCTGTCTGACCGAAGAGTTTGTTGACATCGACCGTCACATTGTATTGTGTATTGCGCTCCATCCCTGACTTAGGGACAAAGACGACGGTACGTGAGTCGGCAAAGCTGAAGTTACCCTCTACCTTAGGCGTAATAGACATGACCTCATTGGCCTGAAGACTATCCAACTTGCCTGGAGCGATCTCCTGAGAAAAGAGGACACGCACTGGAGAGTTACGTGGAACAGAACCGCTGGTATAGCCAGAGATAAATTCATTGTACGTAGGTGACTCGCTGACGTCACTCGTACTGGTACACTGGCAGAAAAGAATCGTTACCAGCGTAAGGACAAGGTAAAGGAATCTCGCTTTCATCGTATGGTTTGTTTTTACATTAATATGCTTGTATTTATGACTGAAGATCATTCACTCGGTTTATTCGTTATTCTTATGATCGTATTACTTGACCGTAAAGAGGATGCTTTTCCTAGCGCCATGGCCATCGACAATCGTAAGCCAATGCTGACCGATGCTAGGCGATACTGCCAATTCGTGGAGGCCTTGTGTCTGACCAATAAAGTTGTCATCAAGGTGCCAGAAGAGAGTTGCATCAGCATCGCGGCATGCGACCTTAAGTACTACTTTCTCCTCTTTACCGCCAAAGTTGCGAGGGACGACGACCGTCGAACCATGCTCCGGAGTAATGATGGAGAAGTGCTCCTTCGTCTCGCTCTGGCAGTCAGGTCTCAGTGGAGGCAACGGCTGATAGGAAGCCGTGTGACTGGCATAGTAGTACTCCATCGAAGGTGGTAATACAAAGCGCGACTCAGTGCGCATCTGACTGACCGACTCTCCTGTACTATTGACCTGCCATAAGCCATCGGAAGAAAGATGTACCAGACGGCAATAAGGACAGGTGGCAGACCCGATACACTGACGAGGAACGAACTGCTCTTCCTTGTCGCCACAGAGGGTCGAAGCGATGTGTCCACTCTGTTTGCAAACCGAGACGACCTGCATGTCTGCTGCTGGTTCCTCAAACCAGGAAGAGCTTTCGAGCAATGCATAGACGTCGAACATGATCGGAGCCGCATAGCCGATACCTGTGAGGCCTGCACGGCCTTCACCAGTCGAATTGCCGACCCACACGCCTACTGCATAACGACTAGTCGTTCCGATAGACCAGGCGTCACGTGATCCCCAACTCGTTCCTGTCTTCCAGGCCACACGCTTCATAGAGCTGAAGTTCTGCCAGTCGGCCTCCTCCTCCGGACGATTGAGTGCGCTCATCGACTGGTAAGCGAACCAGATTGCGGAAGCGGAGAGTCTGTTGTCTGTCTCTATGCGAGATGCTGCAGGAGCTGTTTCCGTGAGCCTTAAGGGATGGATGTCGCTGCGATCGTACTTCTCTCCTAACGAAGGATAATGAAGTAAGGTACGCGAAAGAGAAGCATACATACCCGTCATATCCCAAAGCGAACCTTCTGCTCCTCCAAGGATGATGGCAGCACCATAATGATCCTCGTCATAGTGGAGTGTGGTCATTCCTAACCAACGGAGCACGGACATGAAGCGGCCAATGCCATATTTGGAGAGCATACGCACCAGCGGGACGTTGAGCGAACGTGTGACCGCCTCATCAGCCGGGACAATACCTCGGTAGGTCTTGCTGAAGTTGACTGGAGTGAAGCCATTGAGGTTGAGTGGCGTATCAGCGAAGATCATACGAGGAGTGGCGACTCCATCGCTCATCATAGCAGCGTATAGGATTGGTTTGAGCAAGCTACCAGTACTACGCTGACTGATGACGTTATCGACCTGAGAGGTGGACGTCTGCTGACTGCTGTTGCCGACATAAGCCAGGACCTGCCCTGTCTCCACATCGGCCACTACAATACCGACATCGCTGATGTAATTGGCCTTGTAAGTCGTAGAATAGCGATCTGCAATCTCCTGCACCAAGTTCTGCAAGCGTAAGTCAATACTACATTTCGTACGTTCTCCCGCATGCTGGCTGGCTACACGAGCCAACAGGTGTGGAGCCTGGTTAGGAATGGGTAGCGGAGCCTCCGGCAAAGGTTCGCTGATGGCCAAGGTATACTCCTGTTCGGAGATCGTACCATGCTCGTATAAGCGGTGGAGCAAAGCATCTCGCTTCTGTCGGAGCGCCTCTCTGTTACGATTGAGGTGAATCAACGATGGAGAGTTCGGCAAGACCGCCAGCGTGGCATTCTCCGCCCAGGAAAGATTGTGTGCATCACGTCCAAAGTAACGCCATGCTGCAGCATCGATACCCACGGTGTTGCCTCCGAATGGAGCGTTAGAAGCGTACTTGCGCAAAATCTCATCCTTGCTATATGCGAACTCTATATAGAGTGCCCATAGCGCTTCGATGGCTTTCTGACCGAGCGTGCGGCTCTGATTGCCTCGTGCCATACGTGCCACCTGCATGGTCAGCGTACTGCCACCCTCGGAGACTCGTCCATGACGGAGGTTGTGCAGCATGGCTCGCGAGATAGAGATCAGGTCGATGCCAAGATGATAGCGGAAGCGTCGATCCTCAAACTCGACGATACATGCCTCAAACTTACTCGAGATGCTGTCTGATTCAGGAAACCTCCACTGCTGATCAGCAGAGATTCTTGCTCCGATGAGATCTCCATTCTTATCAGTGATGACCGTGGAGGTCGGCGTCTGAAACAATGGATGCGGCACACAGACATACATTACCAGCAGAAAAGCTGATAGGACTGCCAGGGCAGTGAGGAGTATGCGCTTCCATTTGCTCATGAAACCATCTCTATTCGCTATGCTTTATTCTCTAGACTATTTATTATTATTGCCGTACCACATTACCACCAAGAAGCAGATCAGTGGCAAGACGAAGCTGAGATTGACAGCAGGGAACCCGAAGAGCATCTGCTGATCGATAATCATGGCCTGCAATGGAGGAAGGACCGAGCCACCAAGGATAGCCATAATCAGGCCTGCTGCTCCGAACTTGGCATCATCGTCGTTCAAGCCATCGAGTGCAATGCCATAGATAGTTGGGAACATCAGCGACATGCATGCCGAGATGCCAATGAGGCAATAAAGACCGATGACACTCTGCGAGCAGATGACTCCAAGGGTAAAAATGGCACCTCCGACAGCAAGATACTTCAGGAGCAGACCTACCTTGAAATAGCGCATCAGGAAGGTACAGATGAAGCGAGAAGCGCAAAAGAAGACCATCGCAAAGATATTATACTTCTGACTGAGTATCTCTGCCTCCTTTTCTCCCATTCCCTGTTCGACGAAGATGCGAGTACCATACTGAATGATGAACGTCCAGCACATGATCTGCGCACCAACATAGAAGAACTGAGCGATGACACCATCTCGATACTTCTTGATGCTGAATACACGCTGCAGCATAGTGACAAATCCGTATGGCTGCACACTGCTGTCTGTTCTCTTCGGCAACTTGACCAACCAGAAGATCACCAGCATCACCACGATGAAAATACCGATGGCGAGATAAGGTGTGACCAGGATACCCAGATCAGAATCGCGCAGAGCTACGAACTCATCGTCATTGAGCAAAGCGCGGTCCTCGGTAGAAAGCGGATTGAGACGGTTCTGTATGAAGTTCATAGCCACATACATGCCACAGAGCGAGCCGATCGGATTGAACGCCTGCGCCATGTTGAGACGACGTGTAGCCGACTGTGGTGAACCCATCGTGAGAATATATGGATTGCACGAAGTTTCAAGGAACGAGAGTCCGCAAGTCAATATGAAATAAGCCAGCAGGAACGGATAGTAATAACCGAGTTCCTTGGCTGGGAAGAACAGCAATGCTCCGATGGCATAGAGTCCCAAACCCATCATGATACCTGCCTTATAGCTGTATTTACGAATAAATGCAGCAGCAGGGAATGCCATGGCGAAATAACCGCCATAGAATGCCACCTGCACCAGCGCACCATCCGTTACCGACATGCGGAAAATCTTAGAGAAAGCCTTGACCATCGGGTTGGTGATGTCATTGGCAAATCCCCAGAGAGCAAAGCATATTGTGACGAGGATGAATGGCAGCAAGAAGCTGCGACCATCCATGTCATGCAGGATGCTTCTTGGTCGTTGGTCCTTAGGAAGGACTTTGTTTTTTAAGGAAGACATAGGTAACGAGGGATTAGGAGTGATGAAATGTTTCTTGGTTTGTCGAAAGATATATTATGACTGACGAAGTCTTTCACGCAACGTCTGCGACCAGTCGCTGCGGATAGGTACGCAAAGCGAATGAATGCCAACCGTCTCTGCAATCCGACAATTCTCCGCGTTATCGTCAATAAAGAGCGTCTCGCCTGAATCATAGCCTGAGTCTTCGAGAATGGCTTGGAAGATTGCAGGATCTGGCTTCGAGAGCTTCATCTCACATGAGAGCCAGAGATGCTCGAAGAGTTCTTCTGGCACATAGCCACACTCAATGAAGTAACGCTGGCAATACCCCCAATGTGCAGTGTTGGTGTTGCTCAATGCAGATACCCTGAAGCCTTCGTCCTTGAGTGTCTGTAGGAAGTCCAGGCGATACGCAGGAATACCATCGGCCATAGAACAGAACGCCTGGATGATCTGACGGTTGGTGGGGAGTACCATCTGTCCAGCATCACAGAATGCACGCATCTCGTTGCAGAACTGCGTCAGCGTCAGCTTGCCACGTTCAAGGTCTCCAAGCGGTCCTTGCTGATGTGCCAAGCTCAGCAGGTCACTAACCTTCGGAATACCGATGGCCGTAAACTGCTCTATGCAACGGTCCGGACGAAGGTCGAGCAAGACGCCACCAAAGTCAAAAACAAGATTCTTTATTGCCATAGATACAGTCTTCTTTTAGAGTTCGCTCTCCTTGAGTCGCTCTGCATTCTCTGCCACGATGAGGTGATCGATGCAATCCTGAATGTCGCCATTCATGAAAGCAGACAGGTTATAGATAGTATAGTTGATGCGATGATCGGTGATACGTCCCTGAGGGAAGTTATAGGTACGAATCTTCGCTGATCGGTCACCGGTTGAGACCAGGGTCTTACGACGGTTAGCGATATCATCGACATACTTCTGATGCTCCTTATCATAGATGTAAGAACGGAGACGAGAGAGCGCACGCTCCTTATTCTTCGGCTGGTCTCGTGTCTCTGTACACTCGATGAGGATCTCGTCGACGACACCTGTGTTCGGATTCTTCCACATATAACGGAGACGGACACCCGACTCTACCTTGTTGACATTCTGTCCGCCGGCACCAGAGGAACGGAAGGTATCCCACTTGATCTCGCCTTCGTTGATATGCACCTCAAATTCATCGGCCTCAGGAAGGACAGCCACAGTAGCAGCAGAAGTATGGACACGGCCCTGTGTCTCGGTCACTGGCACACGCTGCACACGGTGCACACCTGACTCATATTTGAGCGTACCGTAGACACTGTCTCCCGTCACCATGCAGATGATTTCCTTGAAGCCACCGACGGTTCCTTCTGTGAACGACTGGATGCTCAACTGCCACCCTTTCGACTCACAGAAGCGCTGATACATCTTGAAAAGGTCTCCGGCAAAGAGTGCAGCCTCATCACCACCTGTACCGCCACGAATCTCAAGGACAGCGTTACGCTCATCTTCCGGATCCTTTGGCACGAGAAGCATCTTGATCTTCTCTTCGAGCTCTGGAATCTTTGCTTCGCACTCAGAGAGCTGCTCTCGCGCCATTTCACGCATCTCAGGATCGGACTCCGACTGCATCATCTCCTTGGCTTCATCGATACCACTGAGTGCTTCGATATATTCTTTTCGAGCCTGGAGGATATTCTCCAGTTCGCGGTACTCGCGGGTCAGTTTGACATAACGCTGCTGATCCCCGATAACCATAGGATCGGTGACCAGCAGTGATACTTCTTCAAATCGGCTGTAAAGGCCGTCTAACTTTTCTAGTAATGAATTCATGAATTAAAGAGTAATCTTGAGCTCCTGCAGATCCTCGCTACGAGAACTTGAACCTACATAGAGCGTATGTGCACCTGGGACGAGTGCCATGCGGCAAGTCTCCTCGTCGAAGGTTGCAAGATCACCGACAGGAACGGTGACGGTGACGGTCTGACCTGCAGCTACCTTCACGCGCTTGAAGCCACGGAGCGCCTTAATAGGACCGTTGACGTCATTGTCACGCTTAAGGTATACCTGTACGATCTCCTCGCCATCCACCTTGCTGGTGTTGGTTACCGGCACGGTGACACAGACCTGACCAGCCTCGTTCTTAGCCGAAGCCTGACCATACTTAAAGGTGCTATAACTGATACCATAACCGAAGGCAAAGACTGGCTTACCATGGAAGTAACGATAGGTGTGTCCCTTGAAGTTATAGTCGTGGAAGTCTGGCAGATCCTTCTCGCTGTCATAGAAAGTGATTGGCAGACGACCAGCAGGATTGTACTTACCGAGAAGTACCTCTGCTACAGCCTGACCACCCTGCTGACCACCATACCATGCCTGAAGGATAGCGTCACAGGTCTTGAGTTCTGGTGTAAGACCCATAGCCGAACCAGACATATTGACAAAGACAACTGGCTTTCCGGTCTTGTGGAGCACCTCGAGGGTCTCACGCTGGATCTTTGGCAACTGGATAGAAGTACGGTCACCACCCTTGAAGCCCTCGTATGGCACCTTCATCTCCTCGCCTTCGAGGAGTGGAGAGATACCACCTACATAGACATAGACGTCAGCATCCTTGGTGTCAGCCACGAGTTGGTTGAGGTTGACTGGGATCATCACACCCATGTTGAAGTTGAACTGAGCGTCACCCATACGATGCTTGAAATTGAGGACGATGTCATAATCCTTACCAGCTTCTACCTTGAGCGATCCCTTAGCAGGACGGATACCTCCGTTAGTGCGGAACTTAGCGATGGTGTCGTTGTTTACTAGGAACTCACCCTCGCCTGCTGCAAAGCCGTCAAGAACAAGCTCGAGGCTCTGTGTTGCATGATACTTAGCCACGTACTGACCAGAGAAGCCTGTAAGTTCTACACCAGGAGCAAAGACGGTAGCGCCACCAGTAGAGAGCTGCCATGGAGAAGAGAGCTGTACCTCTGCCACAGGATCACCTGTGCGATCAGAGTTGTTCCAGTACTTCACCTGGAAACCCTTCTGTCCGTCAGGACCTACACACTCAGCCAACACGCTCTCGAAGAGTTCTGGGGTCACGATGTTCGAACCCTTATAATATTCCAGGGTCTGACCTGGCAGAAGGTTTGCCTTCAAAGCGTCATAGACGGTCACAGTCTTGCGAGGCGTACCATAGTAGTTACCCCACATCACTACGCTGTCAGCTGCATTAGGACCGACAAGTGCGATCTTGAGGCCCTCCTTGTTCAATGGCAGGACGTTGTTCTTGTTCTGGAGCAAAGTCATGGTCTCACGAGCCATCTGGAGAGCCAGCGCGTCGCTCTTATCGTTGGCCAACGAAGAGACAGGAATCTGGTTCCAGCTGACCTGATCGTCAGCATCCATCTCACCGAGGCGGAAACGGTCGCGGAGCAGACGGAGTACAGATACATCGATATCCTCTTCCTTGATAGCACCACGCTCTACAGCCTCTGGCAAGGTAGCATAGCTTGAACCACACTCAATATCAGTACCACTCAACACTGCGTTAGCCGAAGCAAGCGCTGCATCGCCAGGGAAGTTATTGTGGTGACCTTCGCCAGCATAGAAGTCGTTGATAGCCCAACAGTCGCTGGTAATGATACCCTGATAACCCCACTCATTACGAAGGATCTGAGTCAGCAGCTTGTCGCTACCACAGCAAGGCTCACCTTCGTAAGCATTGTATGCACACATGACCTCATGCACGTCGGTAGTCTTTACGAGCTGCTCGAAAGCATAGAGATAGGTCTCGAAAAGATCACGCTGTGAGATATCCTTAGCGTCAAAGAAATGACGCTCGTACTCAGGACCACTGTGCACAGCGTAGTGCTTCAAGCAAGCGTGCAGCTTGTCGTAAGGACGCCAGTTATTGCCCTTGGCACCTGCATAGACCTTACCTTCATCTGTACCCTGCAGGCCATTGACAACGGCATAACCCATCATACGGGTCAAATATGGATCCTCACCATAAGTCTCCTGACCGCGTCCCCAGCGTGGATCACGGAAGATGTTGATGTTAGGTGTCCAGACGGTCAAGCCATCATAACGCTTCACATCGCCTTTCTGACGGGCAATGATGTACTTGATACGCTGTTCGTCACTTGCCACAGTCATCACCTGCTGCAAGAGTTCAGGATCGAACGAAGCTGCCATACCGATGGCCTGAGGGAAGACAGTTGCCAGGCCGCTACGTGCAGCTCCATGCAAAGCCTCGTTCCACCAGTTGTACTTCTGGATGCCGAGCTCTGGGATGGCCTCGCTGATGTCCTGCATCAGCTGAGCCTTCTGTTCAAGAGTAAGACGCGACAGGAGGTCCTGTGCACGTTCTTCTGGTGAGAGAGCAGGATTCTGATAGGGCAGAACCTCCTGCTTCTGGCACGACGTCATGGCAGCAATTGCCAAGAGGCCGAGAAGGGGTAATTTCTTCATGATGTTTTTTTTATTTCTAGTAATGTGAATATATATGTCTATTTGGTCTTTTCATCCTGCACCCACGCCACCACATACTCTTCCGTATAATCGTAATGCACGATCAGCGGGGTCTGTCGGCCATCGACGTTGAGCAGCAGGGTCTTCTGTGCGACATTGAAATGCGATACCGTTGTCAAGTGCTGCAAGTCATAATACTCCTGACCCAGGATCTTGAAGACCGCCTCCTTGGCACTCCAAGCCAGATGCAAGGCAGGAACAGTGTCAGAATAAAGCGCCAGAGTGACGAGTTCCTCCTGCTTGAGAAAGTGTGAGACGACCTTCTCCACTCGATTGCCGATACGCTCGATGTCTATCCCGACAGGCACGTCCGAAGAGATTACCGCTGCGTAGCCTTGCGTATGGCTGATGCTGATATAGGGCTTCCCGGCCTTGAGCGACGGCTTGCCGTGCTCATCATACACCACCTCTTGCTCCTCCCCATAGAAGAGTTCTTTCAAGGCTCTACGCACCGCCAGCACCTCCAATAAACGTCGGCTTCCCGGCTTCAGGTTGGCAATCTTCTCAGCGAAATACTCCGGATGTGTGAGGCTCTGCCGCAACTCATCTTCCGTCTCGGTGATATTCCAGATGATGTAATCGGGAGGGGTATAATTCATAATTCAAAATTGAGAATTATCGCCTTATAAAATCTTCACACGGACCTTATCCACTCTACGCCTCTCCATCGAGAGTATCGTGAACTCAATGCCACGGAATCGGATCACCTCATGCGTACGAGGGAAATTCTGCTTGATCTCCAGAAGCAATCCTCCGATCGACTCACAGTTATCTGCCTTGTCTCCCAGATCATCCTCCATATCCAGGCTCGTAACCTTACAGAAGTCGGTAAGCGAAGTGCGGGCCTCGAAGATCCACTCCTTCTTACCCACCTTCTGCCATGTCTGGTCGTCCTCGTCATACTCGTCATGGATCTCTCCGACGATCTCCTCCAGTACATCCTCCATCGTGATCAGGCCGTTGGTACCGCCGAACTCATCGACCACGATAGCCATGTGCAGACGCTTCTTGCGAAAGTCATCGAGCAGGTCGTCGATCGGTTTGTTCTCTGGCACATAATATGGTTCGCGGATGAGCGACTGCCAGCGGAACTTATCGTCGCGATTCAGGTAAGGCAACAGATCCTTGATATAGAGGATTCCCTTGATGTGGTCATCTGTCTGATCGATGACTGGCATACGCGAATATTTCTGGTCGACGACCATCGACAGCACACGGCTGAAAGGCCACGACACATCCACCGTCTCCATCTCCGAGCGTGTAGTCATCGCATCATGCACCGTCTTGTCACCGAACTGGATGATGCCCTCCAGCATCTTCTTCTCGTCGTTACGCACCTGTGTCGTCACCTTCAGAGCGTCACTCAGGTCATCCATCGTCACGTCCTCGCTCATACGATCTGCGAAGTGTCGGTTGAGCGATCCCATGCTCTTGACCAGCAGATTGACGAAAGGACGGAAGCATCTATGCATGACCTTCATGATCGGTGCCACCATACGACTGAATCGCAAAGCCTTGTGCGAAGCATAGACCTTAGGCAGGATCTCTCCGAAGAGCAGGAGCAGGAAAGTCAGGATGATGGTCTGACTCACAAACACCAACCACACAGGGTTCTGACTGGCAGGCATGACATGCTCGAAGAAGAACGAGAATAACATGATGATGGCCACATTGACAAAGTTATTGCCAATCAGGATCGTTGCCATCAGATGCTCCTGCTTGTCGAGCAGGTCAGTGATGATCTCGTCTCTATGATTCTCCTCCGGATCAAGTGAGTTAATGTCTCGCGGCGACAGTGAGAAGAAAGCCACCTCACTGGCCGAAATACAGGCCGAAGCCAGCAATAACGCCACCGCCACGGATAGGGCTATGATGGCCGGAAGATCTGGGGCATATAAAAATATATCGTCCATTATTTCAATAGCATTTTATGAAGCTGAGCGGTAGTCAGGTCGCGATAGAAGCGTCCGCGCTGACAGACTGTGATACCACCCGTCTCCTCACTCACCACAATGACTCGTGCATCGCACACCTCAGTCACACCCAAGGCGCTACGATGACGCAATCCGAGTTCTGGAGGAATCTTCTTGTTATGGCTCACAGGCAATACACCTGCGGCCAGCATGATACGCCCGTGGCGAATCACCATGGCTCCGTCATGCAGCGGAGTATTTTTGTAGAATATCTGTTCGATGAGACGTGTCGTTACCACCGCATCAAGTTCACAACCGCTGGTGACGCGTGTCGAGACGTCATCTTCACGCTCAATGACGATGAGTGCTCCCACCTTCTCTTCAGCCATATTGCGGCAGGCCAGGACGACAGCATCTATCCATTGCTTATCGACATCCTCCTGTTGCTGGTTCTGGCCAAAGAAGCGCAGCAGCGACGTCCACTGACGACGCGAACCTACACGAATCAGTGCCTGACGGATCTCATTCTGAAAGAGCACCACCACTACGATCATCGCCACCGAGACGATCTGATCGAGGATAGCACCCAGCAGTCGCATACGTATCACCTGGCTCACGACCACCCACACCATCATAATGGCCACAAGACCCTGGAAAATGACCAGATTGCCATTTTCTCTTGTCTTGCGATAGAGGTAGTACAACAGGACGGCGACAGCAAGAATGTCAACGATGTCCCTTAAGCCAAAGTCCCACATTTTTCTACAATTTTTACTGCTTCTACAGCCGCTCTCACATCATGCACCCTGAGAATATGCGCTCCCATCTGCGTAGCCAGCGTATTGAGTACCGTCGTGCCATTGAGCGCCTCGTCGGCCGACGTCCCCAGCAGACGATAGATCATGCTCTTACGGCTGATACCTACCAGCATCGGATATTGCTCAAAGCGCTGCATCAGGGCTGACAATCCGGCAAAGAGCTCATAATTCTGATCGAGGGTCTTCGCGAAGCCATAGCCTGGATCGAGGATCACCTGAGCGTCTGGATCCAGTACGAGGAGTTTTTCCAGTTGTTGTGCGAAGAAGTCTCCCACAGCCACCGTCACCGGCTTATCATACTGTGTCAGCTGCTGCATGGTCTGCGGAGTGCCTCGCATGTGCATTAGGATGTAAGGAGCCTTCGTACGAGCCACTACACCCAGCATCTTCTTATCAAGCGTACCACCAGACACGTCATTGATGATATCGCCTCCCAGCTCCGTCACGCTCGTCTCAGCTACCGAGGCTCGGAAGGTATCCACCGATACCAGCATCTCCGGTTTGCCCTGTAGTGCCAGTTCGTCGCGGATAATCGGCAAAGCCTGAACCAGTCGGTCGACTTCTTCCTGTGCCGACACCTCCGTCGCATCCGGACGGGTGCTATAAGCTCCGACATCGATCATCGAACCTCCTTCTCTCACGATCTGAGCGACACGCTGACGCAAGGTTTCCTCGTCTCGATAGCGGCTTCCGGCATAGAAGGAATCCGGCGTCACATTGATGATACCCATCACCTGCGTACCCGTGAATTTATACCTTGCGCCGCGCGCGTTTAAATAAAAAGAAGGAAGTTCCATCTTATTCTAATATCGGATTTCGTCATTTTGACGTGGCAAAGTTAGTTATTTTTAGAAAGAAAAGCAAATATAATGTTCGAAAAAATGTATTTTTAGCACCATTATTCTATAATTTATAATATCTTTACACCGTGAAACCATTATTAACTTAAAAAATTCACTATGATTGAAACATTTGAAAGTATGCCCACCACGCTGCAGGTCTTTTGGATTCTAGCAGCAGTTTCGAGTGTGATCTTCATCATCCAGGCCATCATGACCTTTGTCGGATTCGATTCGGATTCGGATATCGAACTGGCAGATGCTCCTGATGAGATCCCTGCCAGTGGTGATGCCGACTTTGATGCAGATGGCTTCCATCTCGTCTCTGTCAAGTCTGTCGTCAGCTTCATCCTCGGCTTCGGCTGGACGGGTGTCCTGTTCTGGGACACCATTACGAGTCCTCTCTGGCTCGGCTTGCTGGCCTTTGTCGTCGGCATGATCTTCATGTCGCTCATCGCCCTGCTGCTCTTCCAGATCAAGAAGCTCGACAAGGACAACACCTTCCGCATCGAGAAGGTCATCGGCATGAACGCCGAAGTCTATCTCCGCATCCCTGCTGCACGTAAGGACACGGGCAAGGTCAACGTCAGCCTCAATGGCTCGATGCACGAACTCGAAGCTCTGACCGAAGGCGAGGAAATCCCTACCGGTGGCAAGGTCAGAATCGTCGCTAAGGTCGATGGCGAGACGGTCATCGTTGAAAAGATCTAAGACAACCTTTGCATAGGCAAACCGTTGTTAACTTTTAACTGTTAAATATTAACTGAAAAATAAATTATGGTCGAATTA
The DNA here is from genome assembly GCA_045600445.1 of Bacteroidales bacterium. Lineage (GTDB taxonomy): Bacteria > Bacteroidota > Bacteroidia > Bacteroidales > UBA3663 > Liminaster. The sequence goes on from JAZRXZ010000117.1 coordinate 21,637, forward strand.
CCTATTATCCTCATCATCGTAGCAGTTGTCATTGCATCTGCTCTTCTGAAGCGCTATCGTCGCTGTCCGTCAGACAAGATTCTGGTTGTCTATGGTTCTACCGGCAAGGGCTCTGCCAAGTGTGTACACGGTGGCGGTGTCTTCGTATGGCCTATCATCCAGGACTATGCGTACCTCAACCTTACTCCTATCAGCATCGAAGCTAATCTCACCAATGCACTTTCACGTCAGAACATCCGCGTCGACGTTCCTTGTCGATTCACCGTGGGTATCAGCACCGAACCTGACTCAATGAACAACGCTGCTGAGCGTCTGCTTGGTTTGTCGGCTAACGACATCCAGGATATGGCTCGTGATATCCTCTTCGGTCAGCTCCGTCTGGTTATCGCCTCTATGTCTATTGAGGAGCTCAACCAGGACCGTGACGCTTTCCAGGAAAATATCAAGAAGAATGTCGAGATCGAATTAAAGAAGATCGGCCTCAAGCTCATCAACGTAAATATCACCGATATCAAGGACGAGTCAGGTTATATCGAGGCTCTCGGTCAAGAGGCTGCTGCCACCGCCATCAACGCCGCTAAGGTCAAGGTGGCTGAGCAGGAGATGAAGGGTGAGACCGGTAAGGCTGACTTCCAGAAGGAGACCCGTGTACGTACCTCTGCCGCTAACGCTGCTGCCGTTGCCGGTGAGAACGAGGCTAAGATCGCCATTGCCAACTCTGAGGCTATGCGCCGTGAGAAGGAGGCCGAAGCTCAGCGTAAGGCTGTAGCTGCTGAGAAGGTAGCCGAGGCTAAGGCACTTGAGGAGGCCTACTCTGCACAGAAGCTCGCCGAGCTCGCTCGTGCTGAGCGTGAGCGCTCTACACAGCAGGCTAACGTCATCGTACCACAGGAGGTCGAGAAGCAGCGTAAAATCATCGAGGCTCAGGCTGAAGCAGAGCAGAAGCGTGTCAACGCTCAGGGTGAGGCTGACGCTATCTTCGCTAAGATGGAGGCCGAGGCTAAGGGTCTCTATGAGGTGCTCACCAAGCAGGCTCAGGGTTACGACAAGATGATTCAGGCAGCTGGTGGCGATGCTACCAAGGCTTATACACTCCTCCTCCTTGAGAAGTTGCCAGAGCTCGTCAAGACTCAGGTAGATGCTATCAAGAACATCAACATCGACAAAGTTACCGTCTGGGACAATGGTTCTGGTCAGGGTGGCGATGGCAAGACCTCTACCGCAGGTTTCGTCAGTGGTCTCTACAAGAGCATCCCACCACTCTCAGAACTCTTTGAGCAGGCTGGCATGTCGTTGCCGGAGTATCTCGGCAAGAAGAATGCAGAAAATACTGAAGAAGCAGAAGCTTCTGAAGAATAACATATCATGATAAGAGAACGCGGATGAATCCTTCTCCGCGTTGCTCTTATTACATTATAAGACAAAACATCGAATATTTACTAATACCTTCTTACCAACTTATGAAAAAACTATTTACTCTCTGCGCGGTGCTAGCAGCCGCCACAACCCTGGCCGTTGCCGGCCACTACAAAAGCTTCAAGGTAGCCATCTATACCCGCGCCTACGAAGTAGAGAAGATGAAGGATCCACACTGGCTCGACTCCACCTGGACACTCATCTCTCAGCAGCTCGACGTAGACAAGATCTACCTTGAGACCCACCGCGACCTGCTCATCGTCCCTGATGAGACCCTCGAACAAGCTAAGCAGTTTTTCCTCAGCAAGGGCCTCGAAGTAGCAGGTGGCATCACCTACACCATCGACGAGAGTAACAACTTTGAGACCTTCGCCTACAACGATCCTAAGGACCGCAAGAAGGTGCAGGAGATCGCTGAGCATACGGCTAAGCACTTCGATGAGTTCATCCTCGATGACTTCTTCTTCACCAGTGCCAAGACCGACGTTGAGATCGCTGCTAAGGCCAAGAGCAAGCTCTCTTGGACAGAATATCGTCTAAAGCTCATGACCGAAGCAGGCCGTAACCTCGTCCTTGGTCCAGCCAAGAAGGTCAATCCTAAAGTCAAGGTCATCATCAAGTACCCTAACTGGTACGACGACTTCCAGGGCCTCGGCTTCAACCTCGAAGAAGGTCCATACCTCTTCGACGGCATCTGGACAGGTACTGAGACCCGTGATCCTGCCGGTGCACAGCACCTCCAGAACTATCTCAGCTACAACATCATCCGTTACTTCGACAATCTCCGTCCAGGTTACAACGGTGGTGGCTGGGTCGATGCAGGCGGCCTCAATATGAGCATGGACCGCTATGCTGAGCAGCTCCATCTCACCGCCTTGGCTAAGGCACCTGAGGTAGCGCTCTTTGCTTATCATCAGCTTGTTGACATCCCATTCTCTAATGGTCCACGCGCTCCTTGGCAAGGCCTCGGCACCAGCTGGAACTATGACGAGATGGCAGCGCCTATCACCCTCAAGGATGGCAGCAAGGTAGTTCCTAAGACCATGGCCCGCTTTGCAGGTGTCGTGCTGCATCAGACCGATCAGCTCACTGAGAAGCTTGGCAAGCCGCTCGGCATCAAGTCATACAAGCGCTTCCACAGCCGTGGTGACGCCTTCCTGCAGAACTACCTCGGCATGATCGGCCTCCCACAGGATATGTATCCTACATTCCCGACAGATCAGCAGGTCGTCCTCCTCACCGCACAGGCAGCAGGCGATCCTCAGCTCATCGAGAAGATCCGTCAGCAACTTCAGAAGGGTGGCGACGTGGTCATCACCACTGGCCTCCTCAAGCTGGAGCAGCAGCGCCTGGCCGACATCGTCGAGCTCCAGCTCGATGGCAGCAAGGCCCTCGTCAACGACTTCGGCCGTCACGGCAAGAGCCAGCGCGACATCCTCATCCCTCAGGTCGACTATTATACTAACGACTCGTGGGAGGTCATCAGCGCAGGCCGTCCGCTCACCGGTGGCGTCTCGGGTTATCCGATCCTCCATCGCGGACTCTATTCTAAGGGCAACCTCTACGTACTCACCATCCCTGATGACTTCGGTCAGCTCTATGACTACCCACAGGGCGCTCTCCGCGACATCCGCCGCGTCTTGAGCAAGGACCTCGACGCCTACATCGACGCACCTTCAAAGGTGAGCCTCTTCATGTACGACAACAGCACCATGGTGGTCGAGAACTTCAATGACGAACCTGTCGACATCACCATCTGCATGGACGTCAAGCAGTCGCAGATTGAGGATCTCCTCACCGGCAAGGTCATCGAGGCCGTCCCAGTGGCACAGGGTGCTGCTACCGGCTTCTGGGGTCGTCGTGAGGCTCCTGAGGCTAAGTTCAAGCTGACTCTGTTGCCTCACTCATACAAAGCATTCAAGTACTAATTCAGATCTATGTATCGGTTATTATCAGTCATACTCCTCCTCTGTTCCTGCTGTCTGTCACAGGCGCAGAAAGTGCAGCGTCAGTATCTCGACTCGCTCAACAACGTCGTGTTACTGACCAGTGACTACATGACCTATTGTACACAGGGCTTCCGTCATACCAAGAATGACGATCGCCACAGCGTAGCCCTCAACTACTACTATAACAAGCCTGACTCCTACTACATCCTCAGTCTCCCTATCGTGACTGAGGAGCAGCAGGAGGTCAAGAAAGGCAATCTGCTCAAGCTGGTCATCCAGAAAGGCGATACCGTCACGCTCAAGTGCTCTACCAACTTTGCCAGCGCTCAGGACTTCCAGATCAATGACAGCACCTTCTGGGCCGTCTATCCGAACTATCACCTCTCGGAGAGGACTCTGCGCCAGCTGCTCGACAACGACATCCAGGTCATCTACCAGCAGCTGCCCGACGGGAAGTACCTCCGACTCCAAGCCGATGACTACCGCCGCTGGAACTTCACCAAGACGCTTAAGTCCATCTACCGCGAGCTCAATAAGCTGAAGGTCGAAGACATGGACGCCGACCTCCTTTATAATAATGGCCGGTACAAATACATCACCAACGACACCATCGTCACTACCGACAAGAAAATCAACTTCTCGGACAAGTGGATGTATTGATGTCCCCTATCTCCCAGCATTTAATCAACCACATTTTTTATTCAATATTTAATTCTTTCCTGAAAATGAACTACAAAGCATTTGCCGCTTTGGCACTCATGGGAGCTATGACTCTCTCTTCTTGCCAGAAGCAGGCACCAGATCAGGTTGGCAACCCATTGCTCGCCGAGTTCACTGCTCCTTATGGCATTGCTCCATTCGAGCAGCTCACCACTGAGCATTTCCGCGAGGCTATCCTCAAGGGTCTTGAGGAGCATGAGGCTGAGATCCAGGCCATCATCGACAATCCAGAAGAGCCTACCTTCGCCAACACCATCGCAGCATACGACCAGGCTGGTCAGCTGCTCCAGAAGGTACAGGGTGTCTTCGGCCCTCTCAACTCTTCTAACTCTACCGAGGAGAAGCGCGCTCTCCAGAAGGAGCTCTCTCCTATCCTCTCAAAGCACTCTGACGACATCGCCATGAACCCTGCCCTCTTCGCTCGTATCAAGACCGTATACGACAAGTACCAGCAGATCAAGCTTGAGAACAAGGAGGACAACAAGGATCTCCTCACCCACGAGCAGGAGAAGGCTCTTGACAACATCTACAAGAGCTTCGTCAAGCGTGGTGCAGAGCTCTCTGCAGAGGATCAGGCTAAGCTCCGTGAGCTCAACCTCGAGCTCAGCAAGCTCCAGCTCCAGTTCAGCCAGAACCTCCTTCACGAGACCAACAACACCTTCGTGACCGTCGACACCAAGGAGGAGCTCGCAGGCCTCCCAGAGTCAAACATCGAGTCAGCTGCTGCTATGGCTGCTGCTAACGGCCAGGAGGGCAAGTACATGTTCAACATGCAGCGCCCATCGTGCAACCCTGTCCTCCAGTACTGCACCAACCGTGACCTCCGCAAGAAGGTCTACGATGCCTACTACAACCGTGGCAACCAGGGCAATGAGTGGGACAACAAGGCTATCTCTGCCCGCATCATCGCTCTCCGCCTTGAGAAGGCTAAGCTCTTCGGTTATAAGAGTGCCGCAGAGCAGATCCTCGAGGACCGTATGGCTAAGAACGAGGCTAACGTCTATGACCTTCTCAACGCTGTCTGGGCACCTGCTGTAGCTAAGGCTAAGGAGGAGATCGCTGATATCAAGGCTGAGATGAAGAAGGACGGTCTCGACTGCGAGCCAGAGGGTTGGGACTACATGTTCTACAGCGCTCGCGCCAAGGCTGCTAAGTACTCTATGGACGAGGCAGAGATCGCACAGTACTTCGAGATCAACAACGTCATCAAGGGCATCCAGTACGTAGCTGGCAAGCTCTACGGCCTCAAGTTCGTCGAGATCACCGACAAGGTTCCTTCATACGAGAAGACCGCTCAGGCTTGGCAGGTTATCGACAAGGACGGCACCGACCTCGCAGTATTCTTCAGCGACTACTATCCACGTGATGGCAAGAACGCTGGTGCATGGTGCTCAGGTTTCCGTGGCTCTAAGCTCATCGCTAACGAGGATGGCACCGAGACCCGTGAAATCCCTATCACCGTCAATGTCTGCAACATGACCATCCCTTCAGGTCCAGACAACGTAGCTCTCCAGAGCCCAGACAACGTAGAGACCATGTTCCACGAGTTTGGCCACGCTCTCCACAACTTCATGCGTTGCGTACACTACAATGCAGTAGGTGGCACCGAGCGCGACTTCGTAGAGCTCCCTTCACAGATCAACGAGCACTGGGCTACCGAGCCAGAGGTTCTCGCTGTTTATGCTAAGCACTACAAGACCGGTGAGATCATCCCACAGGAGCTCATCCAGAAGATGGACGAGTCTGGCAAGTATGGCCAGGGCTTCGCTACCGTTGAGTACGTTGCTGCTTCGCTCGTCGATATGGATCTCCACTGCCTCACCGAGGTTCCAGCTGACCTCGACGTGATGAAGTTCGAGGAGGAGATGCTCGCTAAGCGTGGCATCCCACGTCAGATCCTCCCACGTTACCGTGTCACCAACTTTAGCCACTCTATCGGTGGTGGTTACTCAGCAGGTTACTACTCATACCTCTGGGCAGAGGTGCTCGACTGCGATGCATTCGAGACCTTCAAGAACACCGGCGATATCTTCAATCAGGAGGTTGCTGGCAAGTTCCGCAAGTACGTCCTCACCCCTGGTGGTATCGACGACGGTATGACCATGTACAAGAACTTCGCTGGCCACGAGCCAAAGATCGACGCTCTGCTCCGTAACCGTGGTCTCAGCGCTGGCGCTTGTCGATAAATGAATTAGCGCTTGCCGATAAATAATAAAGGAAGGTATCCCAATGATTTGGGCGATACCTTCCGACATGCGGGAAGGTATTCCAATGATTCTTGTGATACCTTACGACATGCATGAAGGTATTCCAATGATTCCTGTAATACCTTACGACATGCATGAAGGTATTCCAATGATTCCTGTGATACCTTCCCGTTTGCATGAAGTGATTACAAAGATTCCTCTGGTACCTTCTTATTTGCATGAAGGTATCAGAGGAATTTCTATGATGTATTAGAAAATTTATAAGAGCATCCAGCAGCAGCGGCCGCAGAGCTCCATCCAGTGATGATGCTCTTCATAGTCGCGTTCTGACGGGCAGATCCAGAGGATCTCTGTGCGAATGTGGTCGTCAATCTTCGGATGAGGAGCGTAGCCATCGGTCAGGATGACGAGACCGTCATAATAGTTATGCTCGAGGAGGTAATCGAAGATGGGTTGGTAGGAAGTGCCACCACGACCAAGGACTTCGATCTGACGACTGGCTTTGCGGATATTCTTGACGGAACCGAGTTCACAGTCGAACTGGACACAGTCAATCTCGTCAATACCGTATTTGAACATCTTATTGATGACGCTGTAGAAATCAGACAGCATGCTGTCCGAGACGGAACCGGAGACATCGACTGCCACCAGCAGCTTAGTGGTGAATTCTCGTGCTGATCCCATCTGCTCGAAGCCTGTGCGGCGATTAGGCTTCATGCGCGTCAGCTTCTTACGGCTGCTCAGGATGCTGCCACGGAAACCTTGTACGATCTGGCGGTAGTCGATGCGAGCCTTGGTCGAAGCTTCGATCATCTCGACGATATTGCCTGGGAGGGAACCCCAGTTATTGAGGCTCTTGATCAGGTCGTTGATCTCCTGACGCTTCAGATCATCTTCCTGCCAAAGCTCGGCTTTATCAGGTTCAGGCTCACCGTCCAGCTGTTCCTCAATTTTACGTGCATACCACTCAAAGCTCTCACCGCTCTCCAACTTGAAATCTTTTGGGGTCAACAGTGGGAGTTTCTCTCGTGACTTCTCGTTATTATAATTGTCGGCAATGGTGACGTCACTACCGAGCGAGAGGGCGGTCTTGCTCACCCCTTCCGGCTGTCGCTCATACGGATGCTTGAGGAAGAGACGTATCAGCTCAATGCGCATCAGCTGCTCCACCTCGTAGAAGGTCTTTCCTTCGAGCAATGATGGATTGTACTCCAGTCGGCCCTGGCCTACGCGGAAGGGACATTTCATCGTGTCGTTGGCTTCGAGGCGCAGCATACAATAGAGCGCAAAGAAGGCTGGCTCACGCAGGAACCATTGCTCGCTGATCTTCTTAAAGATTTGAGATAAAGCTGATGATGGCATCATAGAGGTGTGGCGTATGATCGAGGACAAAGAGGATGGCCTTCGGATATGCGTTCTTCTCAAAGACGGAGGTGAAGTGAGCGATGGCCTCCTTGTTCTTGTCCCGCTCGAGCATCTGGTAGTAGTTGGTCAGGTTTTTGGCAATGACAGGGATCTGAGAGTCGATGATCTCGCCGGTCTCAAGGAAGCGGAAGATGCCTTCATTGACGATGGCCAGCTGATGGAGGCGGTACTTGGAGAGCGTAGGCTGATGCTTCTCGAAATCGAGCAATACCTCAATGCCTGTCAGCACCTTATTGCCTGCTATTGAGCCCATGAAGCGACTGGTAGCGGCAGGACCGATAATGCCGGCGATGAGCTTCTTATGCACCTCTTCGAGCGTATCTGTGTCTTGAATGACAGCAGAGACCTTGGCCCATGCACGGCGATCAGGACTCTTGTCGAGACCGGTGTCGATACCCTTCTTCTGACCTTCGTTGCCATCGAGCCAGACGGGCTCGTTCTGGATGAACTGGGTGATGCGAGAATCGATCTTCTGACGGTCAGCCCACAAGAGCCACTCGGCAGGGGTAGGAAGGAAATTATAGATATTGAAGCGGCTGACCAAAGCCGGGTCGAGGTCGGTGATCTGGTACTCCTCACCCGCATTGACCGCCGAGATGATGCGACTACCCTCTGGCAACTGACGGCCAGCAAGCTTGCGATTGAGCGCCAGGTCCATGATGGTCTGTAGTACCTCAGGACGAGCTCGGTTGAGCTCATCGAGGAAGAGGACGATAGGCTGGCCATCGAGCGGGAACCAGTAAGGCGGGAGGAAGTCGGTCTTCTCGCCGTTCTTGTTGGGGAGGCCGATGAGGTCTCCTGGGTCGGACATCTGACCGAGGAAGAGGGTCACGACCTTCATACCCTTGGCCGTGAAGTAGTCGGTCAGGATCTCTGACTTGCCGATGCCGTGACGACCGACAAGCATGATGTTCTGCGTGGATGGAGTGAGCTCCAGGATCTGCAGAAGGTCTTGTGTATTGATATTGATACCCATGAATGGAATTACAAATTACGGATTACGAGTTACGGAAGGTCTTCTTCCGGATTGAGGGCACACTGCTTGGCATACTTGCATTCCTTGAGCAACTGCTGCGACCACCACACACGGAATGCGGTCTGATAGCTATCCAGCGTAAAGGTTTCTGTAGCATGCCAGTTAGTAAATCTTGCTACGACTCTGACTTGGTCATTCTCTCCGACATATAGTTGCATGTTATAGCTGTCCCTGATCAACTGATTCGGTCCTGTGTAGGCCATGAGAGGAGCGGATTGCTGGATGATATATCTCATCTCCTCTACCAAGAGCGCATGCTGTGGCGAGGTCTTTCTCTCCAATGCGGCCTGATGCTCCCGAAGTCTGTCTTGCTGGACAGATGCGTACAGATCCACCATCATTTTATTGAGCTTACCACTGCGAGGGAGTTTCATCTGATGCATCTCGCCACTAGCCAAGGTGTCCATAAATTCCTCTTCGTTGCCGAGGGCGGCAGCAAGTACGAGCTTGGAATAGGTATCGTCCAAATGATCAGAACTGTATTTTACCTGTCGCTCCACAATGCTGAATGGTGTCTTTCCTACGATGATTTTCTGCAGTTCATTGCTCCACTCCTGCATCGCTATCCGATGCGCCTCAAGCTCCGCTGCATATTCTTTTTCGAGAGATGCAAAGGCTGAGCGGATACCTTCCTGCCACTGCTCACGAGGATAGCATGGCATGGAGATCATCTCCTCGGGCGAATAGTCTCTTACGATGCCGATCCGTACCTTGTCATTATCGTGCAGGATGATGTTCAGCTGCCTATTCCTCCCCAGATGACGGACTTTCGTCTCCGCATCCTGCATGATGAAGGGGATCATTGCCTCACAATACTGACAGTCGATTTTGAACTGAGGCGTCTTTCGCCAGGCCTTGACTTTCTCCTTTTCGGAGTATCGGCTATAGAGCTGCTCGTCGAGTTCTTTCAGGTATGACAAAGGAAAGATGCCGCTCTTGCGATATTTCTTCTGCGTGGTCCTATCCTTTAGCCCTATGCTATTGGCAATCTTAGCATTAGCGACGAAATGGAATTCGTTAAATTTGGAGCGATAGGTGAAGACGAAGGAGCGAGCTTTGACTCGGAGGATACCAGAGCGCTGACTATATCGGCAATCTAAGAGACCTGGATGCTTTGTCTGTTGCCACGCTTCCAGAAAATCGGATACGCTATCGATACGCGTCCTGAGCATGGAATGCATCACCTGAAAGGACTCCAAGTTCGGAATGGGATACAGTATATGTTCCAGCTCTGGTGCATCACCCATGATGTACTTCCACACATAGTCTGTGCGGCGGTCATAATAGGAGATCTGCAGGATGCTTTCTATTTCTTCGCGACTATACGGTATCATATCATTTCATCTTTCGCACATCAGCCAGCGCATGATTGACCAGCGTCTGGATGGCGGTGTAGCTCAGGTTCATCACTTTCAGCAGCTTGTCATACGTCTCAGTTTCGATGGACATCTTGCTCTCATCGTCCTCATACTGTGAGAGGGAGATGATTCCCGGTCGGATGGTCTCACGGCTGAAGCTCTGCTGACTGACGTGGATATATTCGGCCAGCATACCATTGTCACCAGATTGTGCAATAAGCTTCATGACGCCTTGATAACCAGTCTCCTCGGAGTAGAGACAGGTACCGAACTCTACATGCTGACTCTTCCAACGCTTAGCCTCCGACAAGATCTTTCTGGCCGATGAAAGCGCATGGTTATAGTATTGCTCTACCCGGTCGAAATGTTCTTTGGCAACAGGGATGAGCGTCGAGACACGTCTGAGGCTGAAAGGTTCTGCACGGTAGCAGTAGATACCTTGCTCTCCGAAGTCATAGAGGTCTGCACGGCACTCGTTGCCCTGGATAGAGACAACACGCCAGATGGAGCGCGAGCGGCCACCCATCGGTGGTCGGATGAAACAATCTCCTATGTTGACTTCGTTCTGGTTCATTGATGCAAAGCTGACCTCATCTTATTCATTAGTTATCTCCACCACACTTCTTCCCTCTCCTCTCCTTCTCACATTGATCTTCGACGGGATACGGTCCATCAGCTCTTCGCGGTGAGAGATGATACCTACGCGACGGTTGCTCTGGCCGGCGATCTCCTGCAACTTCTCGAGGGTCGACATCACAGAGTTGAGGTTCGTCTCGTCTAAAGTACCGAAACCTTCGTCGATAAAGAGTATATTGACATTCTTATCCTGACGCTTGAGTGTTGAGAGAGCAAGAGAGAGAGCCAGTGATATCATGAAACGCTCTCCGCCTGACAAAACAGTGGCAGAGCGTATCTGGTTTTTATTATATCGATCAAGAACCAGTACTGAGAGCTGCTCATTTTCTTCACTACAGGTGAGTGTATAACGATCCGATATCCTTTCGAGATAGACATTGGCATTATTGAGCAATGGACGAAGGATATAAGACTGCACAAGAGTACGGAAGCGTGTACCTCCAAATCGTTTTTCCAGACGATCCCACTTTTCAAAGATGGCCGACTGTTTATCAAGCTCCAGTTTTGCAGCCTCGACTTTTTTCTCATTCAAGACATTGGTTTTCAGTTTCTCCTCTATGCCACCAATCTGTGCAGCAAGTTCCTGCTGCTTATTGGCTAGGTCGCTTACAAGACTCTTAAGAGACGCCATCTCTGGGACATCCTCCAGTTTCTGTACATTCAGATCCTCAAGTCCCTTGGCAATCATCTCTGAGACTCGAGCAATAGCATCGCTACACGACTTGAGCTCGCTATCTTTCTCATAGACAAATCGTCTTGCTCCTGCCAACTCTTTCTCTCGACTAATGATAGTCAAAAGATCCTGTTCGGTTTTATCCGATGCAGTATAGTAGGAAGCCAAGGCTTTTGCAGTCTCCTTAAGGGTATTCTCAGCCTCAGCATAAACCTTCTGCTGATGTTGTATATGTGCATAGAGTTGCGTCCACTCATTACTGATGTCCGATGTAACATACTTACGAGCTAGTGTCGGCGTTTCCCAGTTGACCTGCGTTGAAAGAATACTATCGCTGATACCTCTGATTGATTTCAACAAAGTCTCCGTCTTGCTGACTTCCAGACTATTCTGCTCCAACTGTTTCTTCTTATCAATGTACACATCCGCATCAGTCTTAAGTTGCTGACGAGTGCCTGAGACATCCTCCTGCCAAGTCGGATGATAAGACGAAAGAATAGAAACAAGCACTTGGGTAAGCTTACTCTTTTCCTCTTCAAGAGCGACAATATTCTTTTCGAAGACGCTAATCTTGTTTTGGTTGAGCTCAACAGCATTATTGGCGGCAGACAACTCTCGGACAGCGTTATTGGCCGTAAGATCAAGAGGTTTCTTCTCCTCGATGAGACGATTGATAGAGGCCTGCAGAGCCTCTGCCTTCTTCTGCTGTTCGTCCAGAGTCGCTATGGTTTCTGACAGTTTTGTGATAGCAATACTGATTTGTGAAGAGAGTTCTCCTGCAGTATCGAGCGACAACTCTACAGCAAGGTTACAGATTTCCTGATCCTCCTTATTATTTGCAAGACAAGACCTCTCAAACTCTTTCTTCTTCGCATCCAGTGCACCTTTGGCCTTCTCGTATGACTTCATATCAATATCTCGCTGAGCCATTGCCGCAACCAGTTGAGACTTAGCCTCCTCCTCTTTCTGTTGCAAAGGAGAAAGGATATTCTGGAAATCATCAGCCAGATGCAGAGGGTCAACAGTCTGTCCACACAACGGACAGGTCTCTGCATGGCTATCGCGCATCTTTCTGCGTAACTCAACGAGTGTTTCCTCCACACTCATCTGCATGGTAGATAGCAACGAGTGAGTTGAGGCTTCTTCTTTGGCTCTTTGCTCATAGATATTCTGAGAAAGATCATACGAAACCTTCAACTTCAGGAGGGTTTCTTCCTCCTTGTTTATCACACTCTTCTCCTGTTCTGTAGACAGACGTGCCAACTCGAGTTTCTTGATGCGTTCCTGTAGTTTCTCCAAGTCGTTCTTACGCTTGATGGCAGCATCTTTCTCCGAAGTGATCACTGTCGGATTAAGAGAATTTCGCTGAGACTGAAGCTTATCAATAGCCTCTTGTTTTGCCTTAACCTCAGCCTTGGACTGCTCATCAGCCAACTTGCAACTATTCACCTTAACGACAAGAACTTGTGTATTATCTTTTTCTTGAGACAGCTGCAGTCTTTCTGTGTTTATCTTAGATGAAATATCACTAAATTGTGCAAGTTGGAGGTCTACGGTTGAAGCATTACAGAAGAGCTCATCATGTACAGAATGCACACTTATCCAATCGTTCTGTTGCGCAATAACAGCCTTCTTCTCATTGAGCTCGGCTTCTCTGCACATAAGATCTGCAGAAAGCTGCAAGAACATCTCTCTGGCCCCAGCAATCTCCTTCTCAGCGACCAACTTAGTCTTTCCGGCATTCTTCTGGTCCACGAGCAGATGGCGTTCCTTATTGGTTGAATCCCAGTCAGTAATCAGTTGTTTCTTCTGTTGGTATTCCTCTCCGGCAATAATAGTCGAAACTTCTGCTTTGCGAGCTTCTGACTTGATGCGCTCTTTGTTAAAGTCATCAATATCATCGACAATCATCAGCTCGGAGTTCTTCTTCTGGAACTCTTTATCCAGTTCTGTTTTCTGCTGCTTCAGCGCGTCCAGGAGAGCCGAGTTCTGAAGCAGCTCTTCTTCTGGCAAAATATTATCTTTCTGTGTATTATAAGCAGCTGCAGCAATTTCTTTAGCGACTTTTGCTTTCTTGAAAAGATTTTCGATAGCTGTGCCATAAGTTGAGAACTTAGAGGTATTTGTCAGCTTCTCTAAGATTTCCTCACGTTCTTTCTTCTTGCCTGTAAGGAAAGCTGCGAACTGCCCCTGTGCAAGCATGGACATACGCTTGAACTGATCGAAGCTCAAGCCTACCGCATCGACAAACACCTGTCCGGTTCCTGCCACTTTCTGCCAGTCTTCATTGCCTATTTTGATTTTCCAGGTCGGATCCCTAAAAATAAGAGGATATTTACCTTCTGCATCTTTTTTGGTACTCTTAGAAATACCAAGTTCAAGTCGAGCATGGTATTCCTTGCCGTCATTACCCTCAAAGACTAACTCGCTGAAACATTCATCTTTGGGAGAAATACCCAGACGTGTATACTGCTCAATACGATTGATATTGATTTCTTTTCCCTCATTATCAGTAAAGCCGTTGTTCTTCTTATCAGCGACCTCCTCAATACGTGGTGTACACTTGTAAAGAGCCATAGAGATTGCATCCAATATCACCGTCTTACCCGTGCCCGTATCACCGGAGATCAGGAAGATGTTCGATGGCGATTTTACCACAGGATCAATGATATCTTTCTCAAAATCAATGTCAGCCTTCTCAATGGAAGCAATATTCCGGATGTGCAGTTCTTTAATTCTCATAGTTGTGGCTTATTCTTCGTCGGTTTCGGTTTTTACAGCTTTTGAGCCTTTCTTTGTCTCCTTGGCAGCGGCTTTGATCACCTCTTCTTCTTCAATGCGCAGCACTTCCTGTTCCACTTCTTCAAAAGCTAAGCGTATCTCCTCTATATCCAACTCCGGATACTGGTCAATGGTCTTTGCGATAAAGTCAAGTGGATTGGTCATCTGCTGAAGCTCAGCCACTTCGAACGATGGCTTTACCTGTTCCTCCTTAACTGCCTTTTCCTTATTCGTCCAGATAATCTTAGGATTATAGCGCACCTCGTCATCTGTGGCAGCCAGCGCATCATACACTATCTGATTGAAATTTGAAGGCAATGGAGTTGAAATATTAATACGCAAACGGATGTATCCTGACTGTTTCTCTCTGCAGAACTTTTGGATAGCTTCCAAAGCATCTTCTGTAGACGAAAACGAAGAATTATCTTCTGGCAGGACATAGAAATGTCGCAACTCATCAATACGCAGTTGCTCAATGTGCACTTCACCTCCATGCTTGTCTATCTCGACCAGGCTCAGCGTATGAGGATAAGCCTCATCGCAACTGACGTGCAGCGCGCTACCCGAATAACGGATCACAGGAGCCGGATAGCTGACATTCATTTTGAGGGCATCCTCCTGATGTCCAATGGTCTGTGGCTTATGTATGTGACCCAGTGCCAGATAGTCATAACCTGAGCCAAAGGACTTGGCATCCTGCGTCTTAAGGGTTCCAACCACAAAATTATGGCCCAAGGTATCCAGGCCTGAGACAGCAGTATGCCCCATCATGACCACCGGCTTACCAGACACATTCTTCTTGGCTACTACATCCAACAAGTGCTGCAGGGTTTCCGTACGCTCATTGGCCATATAGGGCATGGCAATGATAAAGCCTGACGGCAAGCTCACTATATACTTATCCTCCCAACCATCAGCAGGACCTGTAGACGGAGCCGTACCCACCACGGTAGCATTGGCCAATGCCCACACCGAGCTATCTGCCTGGACTCGTGAGGCAGAATCATGATTGCCTGCAGTAATGACAATGGCCATCTCTGGACACTGGCGATGCAGACCGACGAAATAGTCAGTATAGAACTTCTTCACCGTGGCCGATGGCTGCTGTATATCGAATACATCACCACTCACCAGCAGAGCATCTGGCTGATGCTCCTTGCTCCAAGAAGTGAGCTGATCGAAGAAGTGCTGATGCTCGTCACTTCGATCGTAGTTCTGATAAATGACCTGTCCGAGGTGAAGGTCTGCAGTATGAAGTATCTTCATGAGAGCTTTTTATTCCTGATAAATGTCTGAGGCAATGGATTAAATAACGTATTGCTCCATGTAGCGCTTTGAGAGCCTCAAACTGTCGAGCACTTTCTCACGGCTACCCTCAAAAGCACGGTCTTCTACTTCGATGCAGGTGTAGGAATCATAGCCGATGTCGGTGAGTGCAGAGATGTATCTGCCCCAGTTCACATCGCCAAGGCCAGGCAACTTCGGATGCATATAATCCAATGGATAAGCCATGATGCCGCAGCGACGTAGCTTTTCGATATCGAGCTTGATGTCCTTGCAATGAACGTGGAAGATCTTGTCTTTGAACTCATAAAGCGGCTCAATGTAGTCGATCATCTGCCAGATGAAGTGCGACGGATCGTAGTTGATGCCGAGGTTGTCGTAAGGCAGGATGTCGAAAACCTTTTTCCAGATGACAGGGGTAGTCATGAGGTTCTGTCCGCCTGGCCACTGAGTGCGGTCAAAGAGCATCGGACAGTTCTCGATGGCGATGCGGACACCGAGGCGCTTGGCATGCTCCAGGATCGGAGGCCAGATCTGCGCTACGAGTTCGAGGTTCTCCTCTACGCTCTTGGCTGAGTCACGACCGATGAAGGTGGTCACCATATTGACACCCAACTTACTGCTTGCCTCGATGACCTTCATGAGGTGCGACACGTTGTGCTGACGCTTCTCCAGATCGCCATCCATGGTGTTCGGATAGAAGGCCAGAGACGAAATCTCGACGCCGGTCTTCTGGCAATAATCGTGGATATAGGCGACCTTCTCGTCGGTCAGGTTATCTACGTCAATATGGCTCACACCAGCGTATCTGCGCTCAGCCTTTCCTGCTGGCCAGCAAGCTACTTCAACACACTTGAAGCCCATCTGCTGAGCGGTGTCCATCATCTCCTCAAAAGTCCATCCGTCGAGGATGGCGCTGACAAATCCGAGTTTCATATTTTCTTGGTAAAGTTTTCAGTGATAGTAATTTCTTTTCCTTCACGATCTGACTCTATGGCGGCGAAGATCACTCGCATGGCAGGAAGAACAGAAGCGGCAGAGATAGGGAAATCCTGAGTGGCTCCGCTCTCAAGTACCTCGATGAAAAGATCGCTCATGCCTGACGATGTCTGGTTGTCATTCGTCTGGATAGCTTCCACATCGAACTGCTCCTTCTTGCCATCCTGACCGATGATCTCAATGGCATAATCAGGATTGTCATAGATTCGCATGATTCCTTTCGTGCCATAGAGGATGGTCGAATTATCCTCTGCGCCGTAGTGTGTCCAACTCACGGTCATCGTACCGATGGCGCCGTCTTCCATCGTATAGATGCAGATGGCATTGTCGTCCACACCGATAAGTTCTCCTGCAGCATCGGTTTTATCGAGTGTCGTCAGCACGGCCTTGACTTTTACGACATTCTGGCCGAGAAGGTACTGGATGAGGTCGGTCTTATGGATACCCAAGTCAGCCATCGCTCCCATGGCAGCCTTCTGTTTATCGAAGAACCAGGTGCCTTTGCCTGGATTGATGCTCCACGTCTCAGGACCTCCATGGCCGAAGGTAGTTCGGAAGGATACCACGCGACCAATGCGACCGTCAGCAACCATCTGACGAGCCATCAGATGCGCCTTAGTGAGACGCTGGTTCTGCGCGATCATCAGCGGCCGATTGGCCTTGCTGGCAGCTTCTACCATCGCCTCACACTCGGCAAGCGTCGTGGCCATCGGCTTCTCGCAGAGTACGGCCTTACCACCTTCGAGCGCCTTGATACAGACCTCTGCATGTGCAACGTTAGCCAAGCTGATAACTACGGCATCAATCTCTGTATCTGCCAGCAAAGCATCAACCGAATCATATACTTTGCCACCATATTTAGCAGCCATCTCCTCTGCCCTACTGCGCGTAGGATTGTAATAGCCGACGATCTGAGCGTCAGGATTAGCATGAAGCTCAGGGATGTGGCGAACCTGTGCGATCTTGCCGCATCCGATGATTCCTATTCTCTTCATAGATTACTTCTTTGGGGTGTATGGTGCGTGACGCAAGTAGAGCGCGCTCTCGCGCAAGCCTTGCAGGATATTAGGTGTGCTGGCGAATTCGAGTTCTACGACGAAGCCTTCGGTGCCAGCGGTCTTCATGTTGCGGAAGATAGGTTCAAAGCCGACCATGCCGCTTTGACCGATCTCGTACTGATCCTTGATGTGCAGCATGGTGAAGCGGCCAGGATATTTCTTCATGTACGCCACCGGACTTACTCCGCCGACGACGGCCCAATAGACGTCCATCTCGAAGAATACATTCTCTGGGGTAGTGTTGCTGATGAAGTGATCCATCATCGTGACGTCCTCCACCTTCTGGAACTCCTGACTGTGGCTGTGATAGCCGAAGCGTATGCCAGCCTCACGACACATCTTGCCGATCTCCTCAATATAACGACCCGTGACTTCGATGTCATGTTTGCTATTGAGCAATGGAAGCCAAGACATTACCAGGTATTTCACACCTGCCTGCTGATGGGTCTTGATGCACTTGTCCCACCACTGCAGAGCCTCGGTGTAGTTGCCACTCTTCAGTTCGTCAGCGGTCAATGGACGGGTGGTGTGCGATGAAACCAACTTCAAGCCAGCCTTCTCAATAGCCTCACGGAAGGCAACAGGCGACAAGCCAGAGAGCTTGCCATCTTCATAGCTGGCAGCTTCGACGCCAGAGAATCCCATCTGAGCGACACGCTTCAAAACATATTCATGATTCTTGGCAAAGAGCTCTGGCGTACCGATCAGCGATCGGAGCGAATAGAGCTGTACGTTCATCTCTACCTGTGGCGCTTCGACCTCATCTTTAAGGCGATAGCTGATAAAGGCGAACTTCTTGCTGTCAGGACTCCATGAGTTGACATTGATCGTACCCTGACCACCAAACATCTCCATAAGCACCTTAGGCTCTCCACCTTCGGCAGGAATCATGCGGAGCTGAACGTTGCGGTTGGCGAGGTGATCGCCAGGAGCGATCTCGTAATCATGATAAGCGATATACACGACCTTCTTGTTGTCTGGCGAGATGTGAGGGAACCAAGAGTTCATGTCCTCATCGAACGTCATCTGCGTCTGTTCCTTGCCGTTGGCCTTCATGCGCCAAGCCTGCATACGACCAGTTCGGACGCTATTGAACCAGATATATTTGCCATCAGGACTATACTCAGGACCATCGTCTAAGCCTGGTTCGGTAGTCAGGCGTCGCTCCTTACCACCTTTCACAGGTTTTACCCAGATGTCAGCATCCGGATCGTCACGGAAGGCGCAGTATGCCACCGTCTTGCCGTCAGGACTGATGCCATGCAGATAACTTGGACCAATAGGCGTCAGCTGGCGAGGTTCGCCACCCTCTACGGGTACTATATAGACATAGGAGTTATAAGCCTGCTGATTGCTGTTCGAACTAATTCCGATCCACTTCCCGTCGGCCGAGATCACATGGTCGTTATTACATTTCGTAATGCTTCCAGTCGAGATCTCTTCGAGGTCAGTAGAGCCATCGGGAGCCATCTTATAGAGACGGCCGTCCTTGTTAAGCAACAGCCACTTGCCGTCAGGACTCCAGTTCGGAGCTTCGACGGTGAATGGGAATTCCTTGATTACTTTCGATGTACCGCTTTCGATGTCATAGATCTGCAGGTAACTGATTTCTGGCAAAGGATGTTGTGCAAAGGCAATAGCAGGCAAGGCCACTGCCAAAGAGAGGATTAGTTGTTTCATAATGGTATTGTATTTTGTTCTTATGCGAAATTGTTATATAAATAAATGGTAAGGGCAATCTGAAGAAGGAAGATGATAGGGACACCATACTTAAACTTCTTATGAAGCGTCTTATGATGCCACACCTGCATACCGGTCCATGCTCCTATCGAACCTCCAATGGCAGCCAACAAGAGCAATGTAGCCTCCGGGATTCTCCATTTAGCCTTCTTAGCCTTATATTTGTCGATGCCATACATCACAAAGGTGACAAGATTAACAGCAGCGAGATAAATGAGTATGATCTTTGTCATGGTATTATTATTTCACTACCGGTTTGCCAGCTCCTATCCAGCCGTTGTAACCAGCATCGAGTTCGATAACCTTATATCCGTTTTTGACAAGAATCTGTGCAGCATTCTTGCTACGCTTGCCACTGCGGCAGTTGACAGCGATGGTCTTGTCCTTAGGAAGCGCCTCGACGGCTTTCTGCTCGAAGTCTACCTTAAGCACATCGATGTTCAATGCACCTTCAATATGACCGTCTGCAAATTCCTCTGCAGTACGTACGTCAAGGCGCACGATGGCCGTATCAGCAATTGCTTTCTCAAAATCCTCAACGCTTAGGCTGCGGAAAGTATCACTCTGCGCCTTGCAACCAAACATAGCACAAAGCATAGTTACTAAACTCATAAATCTTAATAATTTCATATTTAATTTCTTTATGCGAGGTCAAAGATAATAAATTATGGTATGATTGCAAAATTTATCTGCGTAAAATGTATTTTTCTGCCACCTTTTTTACGTGCAATGGCAAAATTCTTTGTTTCAATAGGAAATAATGCTTATCTTTGCAGCATAATAAGTATCATCTGTCAAATCTCAAATCATGATACCAAGAAAAGAAATATATAACGCCACTGGCCTCATGGATCTGATCCGCGAGATCGGCTTTCTGCCGATGTTCAACTGTGGTATTGAAGGTTACTGTGCAGAGGAACTCGTTGCCGATGATTGCCGATATGTGACCTTTGCCGACGGTGGCTGGGACTGGCCGCTCTGGAAATGGAAAGGTCCGATCGTGACGGACATGCCCTGTATGTATGGCAAGTTCTTCGACAAAAAAGCAGGATTCATCAGCATGGAATGGTGGCCGGATTTCTGCAACTACAGAAGGAGCAAATACCCCATGCCAGAAGAAGGAACCATCGAATCAATAATACTAAGCAACCTACAAGAAACGGGGAGTCTCATCACTCGTGAACTACGTGCAGCCTGCGGTTTTGAAGGCAAGGGGATGCGAAGCAAATTTGACGGCTATGTCACCAAACTCGAGATGTCCTGCCGCATCGTCACCGAGGACTTCATTTATCCTCATGACCGACATGGTAAAGAATACGGATGGGGATGGTCATTACTGACCACCCCCGAACAATTGCACGGTAAAGGACATTGCTCTTGCGAGAGGACACCAGAGGAGTCCTTTGACCAACTCTATGCACATTTCAGGACGATTCTTCCTGAGGCTACTGACAAACAGATACGGAAATTGATTGGATAAGTCTTAGGACTGTTGAGCAAGGCCAGGGATCCTCTTTGCGAGTTCCTGCGCATATTGCTCGGCATTGACAAACAGGATAGCGTCCATACCGACACGTATGGAACCTTCCACATTCTCCGGCTTATCATCCGTAAAGACACACTCTGCCGGATTAAGATCGAAACGTTCAAAGAGACGCTGATAGATGGCTTTATCCGGTTTGATCAAATGTTCCTCTGAAGAGATAATCTGGCCGTCCAATAATTCAAAGATATCGAACTGTCGCATCGTGGAATGCACTCTACTGCACCAATTAGTCAACCCATAGAGACGGAATCCTTGTTTCTTCAAATTTGAGAGAAGCTCCTTCATCCCAGGCACCTCTCCGGTCACAAAGTCCAGATACTGCACATCGAATAGATGCAGTTCCTCCGCAAATTCAGGATAGGTGTCCTGCATCTCGCGAATGACTTTTTCAAAAGGCACGTCTTCCCGATCCATACGCTCTCCCCAGTAAGGGTTCATAATGCAGTCGAAGAAGCGCTGTCTGCGTTCCCCGTCTGTGAACCAACCAGACATCACATTAATGAAGTCATAGTCTACCAGTACCTTGCCGAAGTCAAAAATGAGGTTTTTGATCATTTCTTCTTAGTAGTAGTGGTCTTTTTGGTGGTAGTAGTAGCCTTCTTGGCGGTAGTTGCAGTCGTGGTGGTGACTGGCTTATAATACTTCATGGCCTCTGGCATCATCTTCTGAAGAGTGGCAATACGCTTAGCATCGCTCGGATGATCGCTAAAGAGATCACTGCCAGAATTACTTCCATTAGATGCTGCCATGCGTTGCCAGAATGGGATGGCCTTCTGTGGGTCATAACCTGCCATAGCTACGAAAATCAAACCCATGACGTCGGCCTCGGTCTCATTGTCTCGACTGTACTTGAGATTAGCAAATGAGAATCCCATCTGAGCGGCAAGACCAGCCAGACCCGTCAAAGCTGTAGAATTTGGCGCTACCTGATTGAGTACCTGCGAAACAATCTGCGTACCATACTGCTGTCTGATCTGTGTAGACATCTGCTCGGCAGAGTGTTTTGCTACTGCGTGTGCAATCTCATGTCCGAGGACCACAGCGAGCGATGCTTCGTCCTGAGTAACAGGGAGCAGACCCTCATAAACAACAATCTTACCACCTGGCATACAAAAGGCGTTGACCTGATTATCTGCTACAAGGTTGAACTCCCACGCAAAGTTCTGCACCTCGTTGGCAAAACCATTGTTCTTAAGATAAGTCTCAACTGCCGTAGCGAGTTTGGTGCCGACACGCTTCACAAGTTCTGTGTTAGCCTTATTGGTCGAAGGCTTGGCAGACTGCATATACTGAGAATACTGCTGTGTACTGAGGCTCAATACCTGTGCATCATCGACCAGAAGGCTATGCTGGCGACCGGTAATAGGAACAGTAGAAGTGGTTCCGCAACTAGACACTAAAAGGCTCAAAAGGAGCAGAGGAAGAATAAGAAACTTTTTCATATATGTAATAAATTAAATACTAATTACAATTAATGATTTACTAACCAGTGGGAATGTCTATCTTTTTTTTGCAAAGAATTCCTTGACCAACGTCAATGCTTCCTCTCCCATCACTCCACTGACGACCTGCGTCTTAGGATGTAAAGCTTGCGGTGCAATACGGGAGAAACCGCGACGAGGATCATCGGCGCCATAGACGATGCGGGAGATCTGGCTCCAGCCTAAGGCTCCTGCACACATGACACATGGTTCGAGCGTGACGTAGAGCGTGCAGTCAGTGAGATACTTACCTCCAAGGCGCTCAGCGGCAGCGGTAATGGCTTGCATCTCAGCATGTGCCGTGACATCATGCAGCGTCTCGGTGAGATTGTGTGTACGAGCTAAGATGTGATCTTTGCAGACAATCAAGGCTCCCACAGGAATCTCTCCTTCATCGGCAGCAAGACGAGCTTCCTGCAAAGCCAGTTTCATGTAGTATTCGTCGGTCATGCGGAGAAAGTTACTAAATACAAATTACTTTACCTCAAAATACTCTGCGGCTGGATTGGAGATGTAAAGGCCACAGACAGAGGCTTGAGGATACATGGCTCCATTCTCGGTAAGACGGATTCCGACTTTATCGAAATCAATCATTTCGGCCAAGAGGAAGATATTCTTCTGATCGGGCAATGAAGGATAGCCGATGGCAGGACGGATGCCACGCCATTGATGCTGCTCAGCTAACTGCTGCGAGAGATATTCTGCACCAGCTTCAGCCAGTCGGTCGGCCAGCGTCTGCAGCATCAGCACGTCATAATCGCTGCCACCACGCTCATTTTTCAACGCTTCGAGGCGAGAGAGAAGAACCTGATTAATAGTCACGGCGAAGGCGCCGATTGAATCTACAGGATGCTGTGAAGCATCGGTTGGAGCTATGTAGTCACAGAGCGCGAGACAAGTTCCTTCTGCTTTCTGTTGACGTGGAGTCAGAATCTCGAGGGTCTTATTGCAGCATGGACAAGCGGGGTCATGATCGGAATGTTTCAGCTGGATGATAATACGATCTTCCTTACCACAAGCCGGATAGAATGCTTGCGTAGCACTGAGTCCATAAGCAGAGTCATTGAGCAGTTCGTTGAGCAAAGTATCTGCATCTGCCTTAAGCTTCTGTCCTTCCTCAGAGTCGGCTTTGACGCGCCACGTCCAATAGAAATAGGTCCAGTCAATGAGTGGAGCCACGTCTTTGAGCGCGATGGTCGGGAGGAGCTGCTTACCGAGGAATGGGGCTTGAGCGGGCTGATACTGACTCCAGTCACACGTCCAGCGGCGCTGAAGAGGCGAGGCTACCCCCGCGGCTTCCTGCTGTGTTTTCTCCGCCTTCAGCTGCGATTGCTTTTCGATTTGCTGCTGACGGATGCGCTCCTGTTCCTGACGATTTTCCTCAATGACGACATCACACTGAGCAGGATCGAGCAGTTTCATAGCCAAGCCAGGATTCATCGCTGCATCACGTACATGGAAAACGGGGCCGTCATAACATGGCGCAATCTTGACCGCTGTGTGGATCGGAGAAGTGGTAGCACCACCTACCATGATCGGGATACGCAAACCAGCTTCCTGCATGGCCGTAGCTACATTACACATCTCTTCGAGCGATGGAGTGATCAGGCCTGAGAGGCTCACGATGTCGGCTTTCTGCTCGATGGCTGCCTGGACGATCGTCTCAGTCGGAACCATCACACCGAGGTCAACGACCTGGAAGTTGTTGCACGACATGATGACACCGACGATGTTCTTACCGATGTCGTGGACGTCACCCTTCACTGTTGCGATGACGATACGGCCAGCAGCATTTCCTGCGCCAGCTTCCTCGTCCTTTACAGTCATGAAAGGATTGAGGATCTCAACGGCTTTTTTCATTGTACGAGCCGTTTTGACTACTTGAGGGAGGAACATCTTACCTTCGCCAAAGAGACGACCCACCTCGTTCATGCCATCCATGAGAGGACCAGAGATAATATTAAGAGGAGAGTCTCCGCGATGGATGAGCTCCATCAGGTCGGCTTCGAGCGTGGAACTAACACCTTTGAGCAAAGCCTGTTGGAGACGCAGCTCAGGAGAGAGAGAAGAATTGTCTATAGAGTTTTGAGAAGACGAGGCAGACAACTCCTCACCCTTTACGTCTGACTTCTCACTGCGAAAGATAGCCTTCGGATCATACTTCACTCCCGCTTCCTTCGCCGCAGCTTGCGCCTCGCTCATCCGCTGAGCGATCTCGATAAGTTCCTCGCTGGCCTCATCATAAGTATTGAGTACCACCTCCGTGATAGCCATACGAAGTTCCAGCGGGATAGACTTATAATCGACCTCTGTGGCAGGATTCAGAATAGCCATGCCCATACCATTCGGGATAGCGTGATGCAGGAAGACCGAATGCATAGCCTCACGCAGGTAATTGTTGCCTCGGAACGCAAACGAGAGGTTCGACAAACCTCCAGACACGCGTGTGCCAGGCAGATGATCCTTTACCCAACGGGTAGCTCGGATAAAGTCCTGAGCGTAGGCAAAGTGCTCGCTCATACCGGTAGCGATGGTGAGGACGTTCGGATCGAAGATGATGTCTTCTGGTGCAAAGCCGGCCTCTTTAGTGAGCAGGTCATACATGCGCTGACAGATCTTGACGCGACGCGCATAATCCGTAGCCTGGCCTTCCTCGTCGAAGCACATGGCAATGACCGCAGCGCCTAATCGTCGGATAGTACGAGCATGCTCAAGGAACTCCTCCTCTCCCATCTTGAGGCTGATACTGTTGACCACGCCTTTGCCCTGCATGCACTTCAAACCGGCTTCGATGACGTCCCAACGGGAACTGTCGACCATGATAGGGACGCGGCTGATGGCAGGATCAGAAGCCAAGAGGTTCAGGAAGGTAACCATCTCCTGCTTGGCATCCAGCAAGCCATCGTCCATGTTGACGTCGATGACCATGGCGCCATCCTCCACCTGCTTACGAGCAATGTCTAAAGCCTCATCATAGTTCTTCTCATTGATGAGACGGAGGAACTTGCGCGAACCGGCGACGTTGCAGCGCTCTCCGACCTTCACAAAGAGTGAGGAGTGAGGAGTGAGGGCTTTTGCCTCGCAAAATGCAGAGGAATTATTTGCTGCAACGAGTGGTTCGAGGCCTGCGAGGTGCATGTGACCATCCTTCTTGGTAGGCTCACGCTTGGGTTCTGTAGCGCGACGATCAAGCTCAGCGCGCATGGCAGCAATATGTTCTGGCGTAGTACCACAGCAGCCTCCGACCATGTTGACGAGCTTCTCGTCGAAATAAGGCTGCATCTGGCGCACCATATCCTCTGGCGTATCGTCATAGCCACCGAACTGATTAGGCAATCCAGCATTCGGATGACAGCTCACGAAGCATGGCGCAACCGCAGACATCTGGCGCAAGTAAGGAACCATACCATCCGCGCCAAGGCCACAGTTCAGGCCTAAACACAATGGACGAGCGTGGAGTACAGAAGTCACGAAAGCCTCCACCGTCTGACCACTCAGCGTACGGCCAGAAGCGTCGCTCACGGTCATCGAAAGTAAAGCCTCAGGGAAGACTACGGGATGCGAGGTACCGGAACTCCTAACTCCTAACTCCTCACTCCTCACTCTATCAAACGCTGATAACGCGGCCTTTGCATTCAGCGTATCAAAGATGGTCTCAATCAAAAGACCATCCACCCCTTCTTCCACCAGCACCTTGATCTGCTCATAATACGCAGCCTCCAGTTCATCGAACGTGATGGCACGCGCTGCAGGATCATTGACATCATCGCTCATCGAGAGCATCTTGCTGGTCGGGCCTACGTCGCCGACGACATAGACCTTACGATCCGTCGCCTCCTCCGCTGCCTGACGGGCCAGACGCACAGAGGCGCGGTTCATCTCGGCGATCTTATCTTCCTGGTGATACTCATGCTGCGAAATGCGCTGAGACGAAAAGGTATTGGCCGTCAGCACATCCACACCAGCCTTGACATAACGACGGTGGATATCAAGAATCACCTCCGGACGCTCAATAGAGAGCATGTCGTTATTGGCACCCTTGATTCCGTATTCCTGAATCAAGGATCCCATACCACCATCCAGCAGCAGGATTTTATGTTCAAATGTTTCGCGTAAGGTCATAACGATTTCATCACTGTCTCAATCTGCACCGCCGCATTCATCGTATAGAAATGCAGCGACGGCGCCTCATGTTCTCTCAGCTCACGACACTGGCGGATACACCACTCCGTACCGACCTTCTTAACGTCCTCGTTTGACGAGCATTTCTCGAGCATCTCCACGAGCGCCTCAGGAAAGTCAATGTGGAACGTACGTGGCAGCATCGTGCAATGATTGAGCGTAGCCAGCGGCTTGATGCCAGGGACGATCGGGACATTGATCCCCGCCTCACGACACTTATCGACAAAGTCAAAGTATTTCTGGTTGTCGAAGAACATCTGAGTGACGATATATCCAGCTCCGAGATCTACCTTATGCTTCAAAGCTCGCATGTCTGCCGCAAAGGACATCGCCTCCTCATGCTTCTCAGGATAGCCAGCCACGCCATAGGTGAATGGTCGCTCCTGGCAGAGCTCATGATCTTCGCCAAACAACAACTTACCCTGATTGAAATGATTGACCTGCTCACACAGCTCAGAAGCATAGCGCAAACCACCCTCTTTCGGGATGAAACGCGAGTCCTGCTTAGACTTATCGCCTCGCAGGATGATCAAGTCTCGCATATCGAGGAAAGCCAAGTCAAGCAATTCATACTCCGTCTCCTGCTGCGAGTAGCCACTACAGATAATATGTGGAACGACCGGCAGATTGTACTTCTGTTTGATGGCGTATGCGATGGCCACAGTTCCTGGGCGGAGTCGCTCCTCCACGCGCTGATATTGGCCAGGAGCAACCTCCTTATAGGTATAGTCAGAGCGGTGTGTAGTCACCTCGACAAAAGCCGGATTGAATGGCATCAGTCGGTCAATCGCACCATAGATCTGATCGATGCTCTTGCCACGCAAAGGAGGGAGGACTTCGAAGCTAAAAAGAGTTTCTTGGGTATTCTTTAGTATATCTGTAACGCTCATAGTTGTTCTTGATGGAGCTGTAAAATCCAATATTGGAGTGGCAAAGATAATCAATATTATTTAAAATGAGATATATTTCGAAAAAAATAATTCTCAAATCGCCTGAAAAAAAGAAAAATTGACTATATTTGCGCGCAAAATTAAGTATTCTTTCTATCGACGGATAAGAATTCGATCCAAGAAACAAATAAAAACGATATAAAAATGGCTCAAGTAAAACCAAGCATCCCTAAAGGAACACGCGACTTCTCTCCAGTAGAGATGGCAAAGCGCAACTATATCTTCAACACCATCAAGGACGTCTATAGCCTCTTCGGCTATCAGCAGATCGAGACGCCTTCGATGGAGAACCTCTCTACCCTCATGGGCAAGTATGGCGAGGAAGGCGACAAACTCCTCTTCAAGATCCTCGACTCAGGCAACTTCCTCAGCGACGTCAAGCCAGAAGAGCTCGTCAACGCAGAGGGCAAGCCAGAAGGCTCTGCACGCCTCGCTGCTCGTGTCTGCGAGAAAGGCCTGCGCTACGACCTCACCGTTCCTTTCGCACGCTTCGTAGTGATGCACCAGAACGAGCTCACCTTCCCATTCAAGCGTTATCAGATCCAGCCAGTATGGCGCGCTGACCGTCCTCAGAAAGGCCGCTATCGTGAGTTCTTCCAGTGCGATGCTGACGTCGTCGGCAGCGACTCTCTCCTCAACGAGGTAGAGATCATCCAGATGATCGATGAGGTGATGCACCGCTTCGGTATCCGTGTAGCCATCAAGATGAACAACCGCAAGATCCTCGCTGGCATCGCCGACGTCATCGGCGCTCCTGAGCTCCTCGTAGACATCACCGTGGCTATCGATAAGCTCGACAAGATCGGTCTCGACAACGTCAATGCAGAGCTCCGTGAGAAAGGCCTCAGCGACGAGCAGATCGCCAAGCTCCAGCCTATCATCATGCTCGAAGGCTCTAACGCTGAGAAGCTCGCTACCATCAAGCAGACGCTCGCAGCTTCAGAAATCGGCGTCAAGGGTGCTGAGGAACTCGAGTGGGTACTCGCTAAGCTCGAGAAGCTCGGTGGCGCACGCTGCCAGCTCGACATCGACCTTACTCTGGCTCGTGGCCTCAACTACTACACCGGCGCTATCTTCGAGGTGAAGGCGCTCGACGTGCAGATCGGCTCTATCACCGGCGGTGGCCGCTACGACAATCTCACCGGCGTCTTCGGTATGCCAGGCGTCTCGGGTGTCGGTATCTCATTCGGTGCCGACCGTATCTACGACGTGCTCAACCAGCTCGACCTCTATCCTACCGACGCTCTGCAGAGCACACAGGTCCTCTTCGTCACCTTCGGCGAGGCCGAGCAGGACTTCGCGCTCCCACTCCTCGCACAGCTCCGCCAGGCAGGTATCCGCGCCGAGGTCTATCCTGAGGCAGGCGCCAAGATGAAGAAGCAGATGTCTTACGCCAATGCCAAGCAGATCCCTTACGTCATCATCATCGGTGGCGATGAGGTGGCAAATCAAGAAGTTTCGCTCAAGAATATGATCACGGGCGAACAGGAGAAAGTCAAGGCTTCAGAACTGGCGAGCAAGTTCTGAAAATGAGGAGTGAGGAATGAGGAGTGAGGAATTATTACCCTGCTTCTAGAAAGTTTTTCGCAGCTTGACAAACAATTCCTCACTCCTAATTCCTAATTCCTCATTTATTTTTGAATGAAATGAAAAAATTTCTAAATACAATGTTTGCAGCTCTCGCTCTGACCGCCTGCACCACCAACACCACCGATATGGAAAATCCTTTCTTGCACGAATCACCTCTCGCCCACGGCGCCTTCGAGTTTGATAAGCTCAAGCTCGAACACTACATGCCAGCCTTTGAGCAAGGCATGAAGCTGGAGGATGAGGAGATTGATGCCATCATCAATAATCCTGCTGAACCAGACTTCGAGAACACCATCGCCGCACTTGACAAGACAGGCAAGCTCTTGGGTCGCGTCAGCAGCATCTTCTACAACCTCCTGGAGTGCGACGGTACCGACGACATGCTCGACCTCAGCGTCAAGATCCAGCCAATGATGAGCGAACACTCGCTCAAGATCGCGCTCAACGAGCAGCTCTTCAAGCGTGTGGAAGCTGTCTGGAACAAATACAAGGACAATCATGACGCTTTGACCACAGAGCAGTTCCGTCTGCTGAAAGACACTTACGATGGCTACCTCAGTTCGGGTGCTACCCTGCAGGGCGAACAGCGTGAGCGTTGGCGTCAGATCAGCACCGAGCTCGACAGCCTCACCCTCGTCTATGGCCAGAACGTACAGAAGGCTACCGGTGAGTGGTCATACACGCTCAATCCTGAGACTGACCTCGCCGGCCTCCCATCGTTCGTCACCGAAGACCTCAAGGCCAACGGCTACAAGCTCACCCTGCTGGCTCCATCCTACGGTCCGTTCATGAAGTATTCTTCACGCCGTGACCTCCGCGAGATGCTCTACAAGGCTTATAACGGCCGCTGTGTAGGTGGCGAGTACGACAACACCGATAACATCCGTCGCATCGTCACCCTCCGTCAGGAACGTGCAGAGCTCCTCGGCTATGAGACCTTCGCTGACTTCCGCATCGAAAACACCATGGCTAAGACTCCAGATGCTGTCTATAACCTTCTCAATACATTGCTCAACGCCTATAAAGCTCCAGCAGACAAGGAGGTAAAGGAAGTAGAAGACTATGCTGCCAAGTATGAGAAAGAGCATGGCGGACAGCCACTCGAAGGTGGTCTCCAGCCTTGGGACTTCAGCTACTATTCAGAGCTCCTAATGACAGAGAAGTACGCTTTCAACGACGCGCTCATCAAGCCATACCTCTCGCTCGAGAACGTCAAGAAAGGTGTCTTTGGCCTCGCTACCAAGCTCTATGGCGTCACCTTCCAGAAGATCGACGTCCCTGTCTACAATCCTGCAGCAGAGTGTTTCGAGGTCATCGATGGCGACGGCTCTTACCTCGGCCTCCTCTACACCGATTTCACGCCACGCGAGACCAAGCGCCCAGGTGCTTGGATGACGGAGTTCAAAGGACAGTGGATGGAAACCGCTGCAGATGGCACAGAAGTAGACTCACGTCCTCACGTTCAGATCGTCATGAGCTTCTCACAGCCTATCGGTCAGCCAGGCGACGAGAACTACGTGCCAGCACTCCTCACCTACTACGAGACCAGCACCTTCCTGCATGAGTTCGGACACTCGTTGCATGGTTTGCTCACCAAGTGCCGCTATAGTGGCCAGAGTGGCACCAACGTCAAGCATGACTTCGTAGAGCTGCCATCACAGTTCAATGAGAACTTCCTCCGCAAGCGCGAGTTCCTCGATACCTTTGCTGAGAACTACGAGACCGGAGAGAAGATCCCTCAGGACCTCATCGACCGCCTGCAGAAGGCTGAGAACTACCACGCTGCCTACTCTTGCGTCCGTCAGCTCTCGTTCGGCCTCCTCGATATGGCTTACCATACCCTTGGCATCGCCTCAAAGACCATGGCTCGCAGCCGTGAGGTTGACGTGAAGTATCCACAGCTCGGCAACATCGAGCAGTTCGAGCGCGACGCCATGGCACCTACTCAGATACTCCCACTCGTCGATGGCTGCATGATGTCCACCTCATTCACCCACCTCTTCAGTGGCGGCTATGCTGCCGGCTACTATGGCTACAAGTGGGCCGAGGTGCTCGATGCCGACGCCTTCTCCGTCTTTGAGAAGGAAGGTATCTTCAACCCAGAGACCGCCAAGCGTTTCCGTCATCTCCTCGAGAGCGGTGACACCGTCGATCCTTCTGAGCTCTATCGTGAGTTCAAGGGCGCAGATCCAGACATCCAGGCGCTGATGCGTCGTGATGGGATTTTGAAATAAAAGGGTAGTAAAAGAGGAGTAAAAAAGTAGTAAAAGAGGAGTAAAAGGGACGTTTGTGCCAGTTGTCTGGATTTTTCTATAAAAATATCGGTAGCCGATACTATCGTCCCTTTTACTTCCTTTTTACTCCCCTTTTACTTCCCTTAAAAACCTTTTAAAATATGATTATAAACATTGCCTACATACTCCTCGGCTTCGTTCTGCTGATCAAAGGTGGCGACTACCTCGTAGAGGGAGCCGTCGCCATCGCACAGCGCGCCAAACTGAGCAAGATGGTCATCGGCATGACCGTCGTCGGCTTCGGCACCTCCATGCCAGAGCTGCTGGTGTCAGCACAGTCGGCCTTGGTCGGCAATAGCGGTATCGCCATCGGTAACGTCGTCGGCAGCAATATCGCCAACATTGGCCTCATCCTCGGCGTCTCGTCACTCATCGTCCCTATCGCTTCGTCGCGCGTCACGCTTCGCATCGACCACCCGTTCATGCTCCTCTCGGCCATCCTCTTCGTCGCCGTCGCCATGACAGGCGCTATTGAGCGATGGGCCGGCGTCATCTTCGTCCTGATGCTCGTCGGCTTCGTGTGGTATCAGGTCGTTGCTTCGCGCAAAGCCATGAAGCAGGAAGACACCGACGCCGAGACACCGATGGCAATCTGGAAGGCCCTACTCATCGTCGTCGTCTCGTTTGGTGCGATGGTCTTCGGTGCCGACAAACTCATCGAAGGCGCCTCTAACATTGCCTCCGACCTCGGCGTCTCCGACCGTATCATCGGCCTCACCATCGTCGCTGTCGGCACCTCACTGCCAGAGCTCTTCGCCTCGGTGATGGCATCGATCAAAGGCGAGTCAGACATGGCCATCGGCAACATCATCGGTTCGGTGACCTTCAACATCCTCAGTGTCATCGGCATCTCGGCCATCATCTGTCCTATTCAGGAGAGCAACGTCGGCTTCGGCTTCGACTACCTCGTCATGATCTTCATGGCCGTCATCCTCTGGATCTTCCTCCGCACGCACCACAAGCTCGTCCGTTGGGAAGGCGCTGTCCTAACGCTTCTCTACATCGCATACATGGTTAAAACAATATTATGACCAAGCAAGAACTTCGCAAACAGATCAAACAAGAAATACAGAAACTGAGTGCCGCCGACCGCGACACCGCCTCACTCTTCGTCTGCCTCCAGATCCTCGGCACCGCCGAGTGGCAGCAGGCTAATACCGTACTGCTCTACAACGCGTTACCCGACGAGATCAATCTACAATTGCTCATCGATGACGCCCGTGGCTCAGGCAAAGAGATTATCCTCCCTGACCAGAGTCCTAACGCTCCTGTCATCCCGGCAGAAGTCCTCGCGGAGGTCAATCTGGCCATCATCCCTGGCCGCGCCTTCACTCGCAACGGCAAACGCCTCGGCCGTGGCGGAGGCTGGTATGACCGTCTGTTGCCTCAGCTCAAATGCCAGAAGTGGGGTGTAGCCTTCGCCTCACAGATCAAAAAAGACATCCCTACCGATGAGTGGGACGTCCGCATGAATAAAATTATATCTTAATTTATTATTTCCCGACAAAAATCACAAGTAAATCAATCAAAACCTCTAAAACACGACACATGCGTATCGCTCCATACCCCTTACTGATCAGCATACTTACCCTATTTCCTACCACCAGCCTCCTTGCCCAGGACATGGTCACCGAAGGCGTACAGGATGGCCTGATGAAGACCATCAGTTATGATGTTTCCCGATTTATCGACATCCGCGACAAGAAGCTGCAGGACGTCATGGTCAAGATGCCAGGCCTCCAGGGTTCCGAGACAGGTGGAGGTTACTCATTTACTTACAATGGCATGAGCATTGGCCGTTACTATGTCAATGGCCTCGACGTCCTCGAAGGCAACTCACAGCCGGTGCTCAACCTCAAGCCTGAGGACGTGGAGCGTATCGAGATTACCGAAAACTTCGTCACCATCGCCGTCATGCGCGGCAAGACCTATAGTAACAATGTAGCCATCAACGTCGTCCTCAAAGACACCGCCAGCGGCAAGTGGTCGGGCTCGGTCAAGGCCTTAGGAGGCATTCCTGGCGTCGGCACCCTCGACATCAATGGTCTCAACCTCGGTCCTAAGTTCCAGACCACAGTCATGATCAAAGGCGATATGACGGGTCTCGACTTCACCGCTCCCCTCCATGGCTTCGGCGATTATGGCAGCGCCTCCGACCTCTATAACGAAGACCAATACGTAGGACTCGAAGGCGTCAGCGGAGGCTTCGACTATAACCTACGCAAGTTCCAGGACGTCGTCCCCAGCTTGGCTCCGTTGAGCAGCGAGCGTGTCCGTTTCAGCAACAGCGCCGTAGCAGAGGTTGGTAGCTCTTACAAGCTCTCCGACAACTATAACCTCAACGTGCAGCTCACCCTGCATGGCAACCGACTCACAGCCAACAGCCTCGACGAGACCACCTATTATATGGACAATAGCGCCAAGGACTTCGTGAGCGACGAAGACTCCAAGGCGCATCAGTACGACCTGCAGTCGGCCATCACTCTGCTCTCCAATACCGAAGAGCAGTTCCTCCGCAACAAGCTTATCTTCAACTACCGACACATCGATATCCTCAGCGACATCACCGGCAGCACCCCGAATCTGCACGACATGCACACCAATCCGATCTACCTCAAGAACGACTTCAGCCTGAAGCGTCCTTTTGGAGAGAATGTGCTGAGTGTCAACGCTACCGCCGGCTACAACACCCGTCCGCAGGACTTGCTCATGAACCAGTATGACACCGATGGCAAGCTCCTGGAGTCGATGGATCAGAGCGTCAACACCACGTCCAGCTACATCGATGTAGGCACCAAGTTCGACATCTCTCTGGGACGATATACCAACCTCGCCTTCCGCATCGGCACCGCGTATAACAGCCGACTCCTCAAGACTGATCTGGAGCGCAGCGTCG
The DNA here is from genome assembly GCA_045600445.1 of Bacteroidales bacterium. Classification (GTDB taxonomy): domain Bacteria; phylum Bacteroidota; class Bacteroidia; order Bacteroidales; family UBA3663; genus Liminaster. Next base: position 55,858 of record JAZRXZ010000117.1, read on the forward strand.
GTGAGAGCAACTATATTGACGATAAGCTCACCATCCTCAATGTCTTCGGTGGCGCAGCACTCACCTTCATCAATGACCGCATTCAGGCCGAGCTGCAGTTACCTCTTATCTACGGCAACTATGACTGGACGTCGGGCATCCAAACTCGTACGACACAGCGTGATAACACGCTCTGTTTCTACCCGTCGCTCAACATGAAATACGACTTCACCAGCCGTCTCTCGCTCTCTACCGTCCTGAAGTACAACCAGTCGCCTCTCGACCGTAAGCGCATCTTCACAGGTATGGTTATCCAGGACTTCAAGCGCGCCATGGGTGGTTATCCCAACATCGGCAAGGACGAGAAACTGAGCGGCCAGCTGCAAGCTACCTATCGCCTGCCAGAGCATTCTTTCTTCATCAACGGTTCGGTCGAAGCTACCCGTGCCAAAGACGCGTTCCTCTCGATCATGAAGAACGAGCAGATCTGGATGGTACAGTCTTATATGCCTGCACCAGACGATCATCATAGCACGAAAATCACTGAAACAATAGAAATCAACAAAGGTATCAGCTACCTCAAAGGCAAGATCGGGCTCAAACTCACTGGCACACAGACAGAATCAAATCTCGTCCGCGGCGAGTCGCTCCTCCCCTATTCCACCAACACCATCACCATTGCGCCTTACGTCAATGGACGTCTGGCCTCATGGTGCAACGTCATCTACAAGCTCGAGTACAAACAGAACCACATGCAGATGGGAGATATGGAACGTACGTCTACGCAATCCTACCAGCAGTCTCTCGAGCTCATCGTCTCTCCTTGGGACAAACTCAACGTCAGCATCCTCGGCGAACACTACTACACCGAGTTTACCGACGACCTCTCAAAGCACCTCGTCCTCGCGGACTTCAAGGCCGAATACAATCTCAATGACCGTTGGCAGCTGCTTCTCAGCGCCACCAACATCCTCAATCAGAAAACCTATAACTACACGCTGGTCGACTCAGAGACCTTCACGCGCTCATTCACTTCTTACGCCATCCGCGACCGCAATATCCTCCTCGGATTCTTCTATAAGTTCTAAAGAATCTCGGCGAAGCCTTTCATGACCGTGAATATTGACATCAGGAACCAGATGTCAGTATCTTTGATGCAGGAAGGGCTCACACGGATTCACGCGATCCCTTCTTGCACAAAGGCATCCTCTACACGGTACCGTGTAGAGGATGCCATGATCGTGTAATCTAACACTACGTCCGTAGTGTTAGATTCATAGACCTTGGAAGCTGACATTACGTACGCGATGTCAGGACAACACGAATCGAACGGCAAAATCACAAATCAGCCACGACATGCGGGGATGTCGTGGCTGATAATTATGTTTTAGAGTGGGTTACTTAATCTTTCTTGGATTATTCACCTTTAGGATTTGTAAGTTCTACAAAACTATTAATTGGGAAGTCGGTGCTTTCTGCTGTCCACATCTGAGTAGTAGGAACTGCGATGATATAAGGAGCAGAGGTTTCTCCTGGCTTATTGAAGTGAGCGGACATAATATTACCACCATCTTGACCAGTAAGGGTTCCGTTGGTTCCTACATTAATGCGGATATTGTTGCTTTCAGGATCCCAGAATGGCGATCCCACCTGTTTACAATTAACATTATCTTTATCTTTATCATCACCTTTCTTAATATATACCAAACGTACTCTAACATTTTCGTCATCAAATACGGTGTATTGTTCTTCCTTTCCTTGAACATGGCCCTTCATCTGATCGAAAGCACCAGCGCCGCCATAAATAGCATCCCCATCCTTATCACAGAAGTAAACCTGGAAAGGCAAAGTTCCGCACTTGTGTCTAAGAACTGCCTCCTGGGCGAGTACCTCACCGTCAGTGCCATCCGAATTCTTAACCACAGTTTCAGTAACATCGACTACCACGTCATTAAAGTCGAAATCGACGGTGGTACCCATATCCTCAAACAAATAGCGCTTGCTATACTTTGCTTCTACCTTCTGTGGCAAAGCTGTCAAACCGACAATCATGAATGCAATATCGTTGATATCCCAGTCAGCCTTCTTTGAATCTTCACAACCAATAACCATCACCTGGCTAATGGTCTTGCTATCATCAACACCAAAAAGTGTTTTGTAATTATTGATATGCTCTGGCGTAGGGCAGTCAAGCGCCAGCATCATACCCTCTTTAGAAGACTGGTGTTCTCCTGGATCACCATATGAAGAAAAAAGAGAAGTCAGTTCAAGATAAAAATAGAACTCGCCTGTCAATCCAGAAATGATCATTGGCTTACTGCGGACTTGTTTATAGAACAAATCGTCCAATCTATCTGCTTTTTTTACATTTACCCAGTTCTGAGATTCTGGTTTAGCTTGATAATCTTTAGTATTAACTTGAAAATCTGATGTACTAACACTTCCATCAGGGTTTGTTGGAGTACCTGATCCCATTGGCCAGTTATCCCAAATAATATAATCCTTTTCCTGATCAACAGCTACCATATGCAGCTTATAATGAACGGTACCATAACCCTGATAGAATGGGATAATAGCAAATCGCTGATCGGTAGCATTATAGGGTGATTCATATCTAAACACAAAAGGACTGCCCTTTGGTGTATTAATTTTTCCTTCTGGAAGATTTGCTTTCAGCCAATCATAAGTCTCTGGTTCCAAATAATAGTAAGGATCATCAGCAGCGCCAGGGGTACCTGATGGCACATACAAGACACCAGCCGTCTTTGCATCTTCCAAGCTAACTTCTGTATCAGCCTCAGGGGTATGACCTCCAGCTCGTGTAGCAGCACGTGTAACGACCTCACGGCCGAGATCAAAGATCGAAGGATCGGTAGGCGCAGTACGTGGTGCATCCGAGAAATCCCAGCTCTGGTTAGCAGGGAAATTACCGTAAGTCTTAAAGAAATTCTTAGAATACTCCTGCTGGAATACTTCCTTCTCTGAGAACGGATTATGCTCCTCACAAGAGGTAAAAGCCGACACGACAAGAGTCGACAAGGCCATAAAGCCCAGTGATTTAACGATGTTCATAATGGCAAAAATATTGTTATATTATAGATTCTTCGATGTTTACTACTGCAAAGATGATTATTTTTTATACATCACACATTATATATATGCGAGAAAAGTTATTATTCGATAAAAAAAATTATTTCATCACCAATTTTGCAAATTTAAGATTACAATAATAAATACTTATCATAAACACTATACAACAAAAACAAGGTCCCAGACGAGTATGTCTGAGACCTTACAGAGAATTACAGAGTTACCTAGCGCTGTTTCTCAGAAAGTTCCGTAATGGTGATGGTGCCAAAACGATGCTTCTTGCTCTGCTTCAGAGCTTCATCGGCCAGTTTGTAGAGCGACTCAAAGTCCTGTGGTTCGGTAGTGCTATGAGTATAGACAATACCCATGCACATCGTCGGTGGGATGTTCTCGAGTTCAGGGAGACGTAAGCTGGCGAGGTTACTCTTCAGCGTCTCGAAGTGACGCTGGAGGCCATTGAATGAGTTGACCAGCTGGCTTGCTGCATCGCCATTGATGAAGGCCACGAATTCGTCACCTCCCAAGCGCATACAGATATCATTGGAGAAGAACTCCTTGAGGATCTTACCCTGACCGCTGAGTACCTTATTTCCCACCAAATAACTAAACTGATCGTTGATCTGCTTGAAGTGGTCACAATCAAGGATGGCGAGAATCTGAGCACCTCCCTTGGCAATTTCCTGCCTGATCAAAGACTCTCCGGACGAGCGGTTCAGGAGACCAGTTATAGAGTTATCAAAGGTCTCGATGAACTTATTCTGCTGTTTGATGGTCTGTAGAAGTCTCTCTGTAGAAAGTGAAATATCCTGCAGGCGACCGGCGATGGAGAGTACCTGACCACCCTGGCTCACGATACTGGTGTAGGTGGCTATCAGGCAGCGGCTCTTGTCGCTATACTCCAGTTTCTCCTCTCCCTGCTTCGGGAAGTCTGGCTCATCGATGATGCGATGGATGATGCCGATGGCCTTGTGATAGCCTTCTTCGGACAGGACGAGGTTGATGCGCTGCTCGGAGAAGTGGTTGATGAAGATCGTCTCGACGCGGCCATCCGGCGTAGGATGCAGGAAGCCAACGCGATCGGTATCGACACTATAGAAGAAGGTTACCGACTTGTCGTGCTGCGACATCAGGCGCGAGTACTCGAACAAGGTGGAAGCGAAGATGGTCTGCTCCTCACGATCCATGCTCTTATACCACTCCGGAACATCAAAGTTGCGGCGCAAGGCCTCGGCCGACAGCAGGTCCGCCTTGGCAACCGTATGCTCATAAAGGTCTGGCAGCTGGCTCTTTGCAATGGCGCGATAGTCGGCCTCTGGCGAAGAGACGACCTCCTGGAAGATGGCAAGATACTCCTTCTGCCAGTTCTTATCGACCATCAGTCGCAACTGATAGTAGGTCTTCTGGCTGCCGATAATATAGTTGACGATATCAGCGCAATAGCGGGTGCCTGCATCGACGATAAACTCATCGAAGATCTGTAGGAAGGTCTTGGCGGAGCGATAGTTACGTCCGATGCGCGAGGTAGCAGCCTCAAGCGAGTCACAGATACTGAGGATATCTACGAGGATCTTCAGCTTAGAAGGAGTCTCGTTGGCCTCAACCTTCGGATAGCCGGCCTCGCCATTCCACCAGCGATGATGCTGATAGACGAACGGATGGAACACATCGAAGGCCTTGTCTTCCTTGAGGTAGCTGATACCGAAGGCCGGATGGCGGCGGATGAAGCCGAACTCCTGGTCGGTGAGACGACGGTATGCATTGCTCGTGACAGGGATGATGTTGATCTTGCCGATATCATGAAGCATGCAAGCGTACTCCATGAAAGTGAGGAGGTTCTCTCGGTTGGCCTTGACCTCGTCGACCGTCTGATAAGGACGGTCCTGCCCTACCAGCAGCTCTGGATGCTCGTCGATGAGATTAGAAAGGATCAGCTTGGCATAGCTTGAGACGGCCTTACTGTGGCAGTAGGTATCGAGCGTCGTGGCCGAGATGGTTTGCTTGATGTAATGATACTTCAGTGACGGAGAAAGGACTGGAGAACTGAACATGGACTTCATCAGCACCTGGATGAGGAAGAGCACCTGACTGTCGGTAGCATACGACTGGCGCTTGCGCAGGATCTCAAGGAGGAACTCCATGCCGCCGATACCAAGGCGGCGCTTCTCCTCGTCAGACTTCGCACAGTAGGCCAGAGCACGTGAGGCGCCGAGGAAGAGATATGAGACGGCAACGATATTAGAGTCTGCCACATTGTACATCGGATCGGTGCGGACCTTGTGAAGTGCGAACGAAATACGGTTGACCAGCTCACAAGTAGTCAGATCACCAGTCAGAAGCGTCTGCAGGAAGGCCGTGAAGCGCTGCTGCTGAGGACGGGGGCTCGCAAGGTCATAGACCCCGTTGACCTGATGCTCCTGGATGTAGCGGATACGCTGCTGGAACTCTTCCTGCTCGTCTGGTTTGAGGCTACGACGATTGATGAGCAGGTAGCAAGCACGGAAGACAGGGAACAGACGGGCGTTATCGACCAGATCAGAGAAGTACTTATATACCCCCTGGTCAGGTACCACAAAGCGGTCTTTGCCGGTGAGCAGCTCACGGAGCTCTTCATAGGCTTCGTCGATATACGTGATGTCGCACAACAGGCCTTGCAGGCTCTCATAGTGACCTACGATCTCACAGAGCGTATAGAAGTAAGGCTCGAAACGGATAGAGTCGTGAGGGAAGTCGCGTGTGATGTCACGGGCCTTCTGCATGAACTCTCGGATACGCTTGAGCTGTGCACGATCACCCATGCGGAGTACCGACATGAGACAGTCGATCATCAGCATATAGAGGTGGCCGAGGAAAGAACGCTCGCGGTCGGTCGGCTGGAGCGACTCGAAGTATGGGATCAGGATGCCATTGACCAGCATCTCGAACATGAAGGCGTCAATATGCGTAGTGTACTTGACGACTAGGCGGAACAATCGCTCATATTCGAAATCAGGAAGTCCCTTATTTTTAAAATAGGAGATGATGTCATCGATATTGGCGACGTTGCGGCGGTACATATTCTCTTTGAGTAAGGCGCCGTCGTGCAGATAGTTGAACCAGTCTTTCTCGTCATGGATAGAGAACAGACGGTCATTGAGGCCATTGTAAAGCACTCGGTCCTTGCTCAGCTCTATGAAGCAACCTTCGACATCAGGGAACGAACCCTGCTCTGACCAGATGAAGTTGCCAGGATGCTCACGTGCCATCTTGAGAGCGAAGACTCCCTCGGTAAGTATCTCGTCAGGATTCTTGATGCTATCCTCACTGACGAAAACGGCACCGATTGAGAAGTTGAAACGTTCGTCCTCCAGTCCTTCGACCTTGATCTTATGGAGCGCGGTGAACAGCCTATGTGCCACCTCACTCATCTCTGCCTGACTGAATTCCTTCGGCGAGACCATGAAGCCGAACTCGTCGCCAGACAGATGGCAGACCTCCAGGTCGGGGAAAGCTTCGTGCAGGACGTTGCCGATGGCCACAATCATGGCGTCACCCTTCTCCTGGCCATGTAGCAGGTTGATCTTCTTGAACTCGTGCTGATTGACGAAATAGCAGATCTTCTGCTCCTTCTGTTCGAGGACACGCTGGAGTTCCTGATAGAAATAACGACGGTTATGAAGGCCGGTGAGCGTGTCGGCATAGAGTGTCTCAAGGATATTCTTCTCACGCTGCTGAGACTCGGCCTGACGGATGGCAGAACTGAGCTCGTTCTCCTCGATGGAATAGAGCTCAATATAAGCTACGACCAGAGACGCAACAGTGGCGATGACGATATAGTCACCACCATAAAGGATCTGCAGGACGATAGCCACTGCATAACTGATCGGGAAGAAGAGAACGCCGCGCTGGAATGCATCAAACTTTTTGGTCTCCCGCCAGCGCGACCACGAGCGGACGACAAGCACCGCAATATAGACACCAGGAATCAGGAACTGAAGGAACGCCCATCGGCCACGCTGATACAGGCCATTCTCGTCGACATACATCAACAGCCTTGTCCACCACGAGGTGACACACAGCAGAAAATAGAGGACGAGCGGCACGATGAGCCAGAAACGGAAACGCTTATTTTGCGCCAGCTGGCTCTCACGCGTGACTTCAGAATACATAAACCAGCCATACGTGCAGAGACAGAGTCCGAAGAAATACGCAAGGAGAATGGAGAAGTCCAGTTTGACCGGCATCTGCTGGATCGTATCTCCAAACAGGATGGCAGAAACCAGGATAACCTGCATCAACCCCACCCACAACAGGCGGTGGAAATACTGGTGCTTAATACTTTCATTACGATGACGATAAGTCTTGGCGATCAGATAGATCACCAGAAGGAGCATCATAAGGTCAATGCGCAAATCTCGGACAAGGTATTCCATGTGTAAGGTGTTGTAATCGATCAAAGGTGAGTGTGCTTCTCTGGCGAAAAGGTTTTAGGGACGTCATGAGTCGGACGTCCCTAATATATATAAGGAGATTAATCCTCAGCTTCCATCTCAGCCTCCTCAATGGCATTAGGATCAGCCTTGAGCTTGGCGACGATAGCTGCTTCGATCTCCTCAGCGAGCTCAGGATTGTCGAGCATGATCTGCTTGGTAGCGTCACGACCCTGTGCAATCTTGGTGCCGTTGTAGCTGAAGAACGAGCCACTCTTCTTGATGATACCGAGCTCTACACCCATATCGACGATCTCGCCTGAGCGGCTGATACCTTCGCCGAACATGATGTCGAACTCAGCCTTGCGGAATGGAGGTGCCACCTTGTTCTTGACGATCTTGACGCGAGTCTGGTTGCCGATGACCTCATCACCTACCTTGATGGCAGAAGCACGACGGATGTCGAGACGGACAGAAGCATAGAACTTCAGCGCGTTACCGCCAGTAGTGGTCTCAGGATTGCCGAACATGACACCGATCTTCTCACGCAACTGGTTGATGAAGATGCAGACGGTCTTAGTCTGATTGATGACCGAAGTGAGCTTGCGGAGCGCCTGGCTCATGAGACGAGCCTGGAGACCGACCTTGTTGTCGCCCATCTCGCCTTCGATCTCTGCTTTAGGTGTCAAAGCTGCAACTGAGTCGATGACGATGATATCGATAGCTGCTGAGCGGATGAGGTTCTCTGCAATCTCGAGCGCCTGCTCGCCGTTGTCTGGCTGTGAGATGAGGAGGTTGTCGGTGTCGACGCCGAGCTTCTGTGCATAGAAGCGGTCAAAAGCATGCTCTGCATCGATGAATGCAGCAATGCCACCTGCCTTCTGAGCCTCAGCAATAGCGTGGATGGCCAGCGTGGTCTTACCAGAAGACTCAGGGCCATAGATCTCGATGATACGACCCTTAGGATAGCCGCCTACACCGAGGGCCTGATTGAGCGCGATGGAACCGGTAGGGATCACCTCTACCTCGTCGACCTGCTCGTCGCCCATACGCATGATGCTACCCTTACCGAAGCTCTTGTCGATCTTCTCCATGGCCAGCTTGAGTGCTTTCATCTTATCAGACATCTGGCTGGTCTGATCGGTCATTTCTATTTTCTTTGCCATATATTCTTGGAATAATTACGAATTACAAATTACTAATTACGGGGGTTAGCGAACTCCCTTGAACTTATACTCAGGCTGCGACTTACCCTTGATAATATTCTGCAGCTTGCTCTTGATAAACTGCTTGCGCAAAGGAGACACGTGATCGACGAACATCTTGCCGTCAAGATGGTCATACTCGTGGAGTACCATACGGGCTGCAAAGCCTTCGAAGCGCTCCTCTTTCTCCTCCAGGTTCTCATCGAGGTAGTTGATCACAATCCAGTCAGGACGCTTGACTGACTCATAGACGCCAGGGATAGAGAGACAACCCTCATCCTTGGAATTGAAGGTGTCAGCGGTCTCCACAAGTTCCGGATTGATCATGCAGCGACGAACGCCGACACACTCTGGATAATCCTCTGCGAGACCATTACCATCGACAACAAACATACGAAGAGCGAGACCTACCTGTGGAGCTGCCAAGCCTACTCCATTGGCCTTAGCCATCGTCAGATACATATTCTCGGCCAACACCTTCAAGTCAGGATAGTCGGCTGGCACTTCCTCGGCTTCCTTGCGGAGCACGGGCTGGCCATATAGATAAATTGGAAGAATCATTATAATTTACGATTTACGATTGTACAATTTACAATTTACGATTGGAGTTACTTCCTTCTTTACAAGGGAGTAGGGTGGGTCGTCAGAACATCTTAGGAGTATATCCTGGCATGGTCTTATTCTCCATCCACTGCTGCAGGATGATGGTGGCACTGATCTCATCGACCATCCCCTTATCCTCACGGCGGCGCTGCTTACCTACACCACTATCAAGGATGACCTGATGAGCCAGGACGGAGGTGAAGCGCTCATCGACAAGCTCGATAGGAAGCTCAGGACGGAGCTTGCGGAGTCGGTTGAGGAAAGGCTCGATGTATCGCCACGATTCGCTCATCTCGCCATTCATCTGCTTCGGTAATCCTACGACGACGCGCTCGACCTGCTCTTTCTCCAGATAACCGATCACGAACTGCTCCAGCTGGTGCGTGGCCACCGTGGTGAGACCATTGGCAATGATCTGCAATGGATCGGTAACAGCCAAGCCCGTGCGCTTGCGACCATAATCTATGCTGAGAACTCTTGACATCGTAAGTATTTTAGTGTGAAGTATATTACGGGTGCAAATATACATTTTTTATTTGAGACTCACAAATTTTACCTCACAAAACTTGTTAATCCCATTCTTTTATTATTCAAAAACAGGATAAGGAGCATATTCAAACTCCACGACTTTGCCTGCTTGGAGTGATTTCTGCACGTCAATGAGCCGCTGATTGCGAGAACCGCGGAAGAGAAGGTCGAGACTCTTTTCGGCTTCGACGAAAGGTCCATCGACCAGGACTTCGAGGTAAGGGAGCATGGCGCTCATGGCAGGATCAGCCACAACCTCCTCATAACGGAAACCCGTGTAGCACCAGATCGTACGATGCAATTCTTCACGGATGCGACGAGCCAGTTCGGTGAAGGCTTCTGCCTGATACATTGGGTCGCCACCGCTGAACGTGATATTGCCTTCTGTCTCAGCCAGCTGTGCGACGATCTCGTCGACCGAGACCTCCTCTCCAGCCTTGAAGCTCCACGTCTCAGGATTGTGACAACCCGGACAGGCGTGACGGCAACCTGCACAGTACACACTGCTTCGCCAACCCGGACCATCGACTGTCGTATCAACGACGATACGCATCAGTTGTATTTTATGTTCGCTCATTTATTTCTTGTTATTGTCACGCAAAGATAGGAAATTTATCTATAAAAGACATAAAAAAAGGTAATTTTCTCGCTTTTTGCGATGATTTTTTCGTTTTATAATAAAAAAGGAGTATATTCGCGCCAATTATATAATTCGTAATTTGATATACAAGAGATATGCACGTATTAAAATTTGGCGGAACATCAGTAGGTTCCATCGCAAGCATCAAGAGTGTCAAGCAGATTGTAGAAGGTCGCAATGAGCCTACCATCGTAGTCGTTTCGGCTCTCGGAGGCATCACTGACCATCTGATCTCTACTGCCAACAAGGCGGCAGCCGGTGATGAGACCTATCGCGAGGAGTTTGAGTTCATCGTACAGCGTCACATGGATGTTACTACAGGCTTGCTCGACGGTGAGGATCTCTCGGCCATCAAGATGTTCCTGACCAATACGCTGCACGAGTTGAAGAATATCTACGACGGTATCTTCCTGATCCGCGAGCTATCCTCTCGCACCCTCTGCACCGTTGTCAGCTACGGTGAGCGCATCTCGAGCCGCATCATTGCAGCAGTGATTGACAACGCTCAGTTTGTAGACAGTCGCGACATTATCAAGACCAAGAAGGTGTTCGACAAGAACGTCTGTGACTTTGAGCAGACCAATCCGATGATCAAGGAGCGCTTGGCAATTCCTCACTCCTCACTCCTCACTCCTCACTGTGTAGTGATGGGTGGCTTCATCAGTCGAGACGGACAGACAGGCGAGGTGACCAACCTCGGACGTGGCGGATCGGACTACACCGCTGCCATCGTAGCAGCTGCACTCGATGCTGACATGCTCGAGATCTGGACCGACGTGGATGGCTTCATGACAGCCGATCCTCGTGTCATCAATTCGGCTTACGTCATCAACGAGCTCTCGTTCATCGAGGCGATGGAGCTCTGTAACTTCGGTGCAAAGGTCATCTATCCACCGACGATCTTCCCTGTCTTCCACAAGAACATCCCTATCATCATCAAGAATACCTTCAATCCTTCGGCCAAGGGTACGCTGATCCATGCGAATCCAAGCCACGAGGACATGAAGATCATCAAGGGTATTTCTTCGATCAACGATACCTGTCTGGTCACCATCTCAGGTCTCGGCATGGTAGGTGTGATCGGTGTCAACAAGCGCATCTTCTCGGCATTGGCCGATCATGGCATCTCAGTCTTTATCGTCTCACAGGCGTCATCTGAGAGTACTACGACCATCGGTGTGAAGAACGACGAGGCAGATGAGGCGATCCGTGTCCTGCAGGAGGAGTTCCGTTTCGAGATCCAGGCCGGTGAGCTCAGTAGCATCACGGCCGAGCATGACCTGGCTACCGTAGCTGTCGTCGGCGAGAAGATGAAGTCGACCACCGGTATTGCAGGTAAGCTCTTCCGCATCATGGGTCTCAATGGTATCAACATCATTGCTTGTGCTCAGGGTGCATCGGAGACCAATATCTCGTTCGTCATCAAGAAGGTGCATCTGCGCAAGGCGCTCAACGTCATCCACGACTCGTTCTTCCTGTCGGAGATCTCTATCCTCAACGTCTTCCTGACTGGCGTAGGTGTCGTCGGCAAGAACCTCCTCTATCAGATCCGCAACCAGCAGGCTTACCTGCAGCAGCATAAGAACCTACAGCTCCGCATCGTCGGCCTGTCGAACAGCCGTCAGTGTATCTTCAACCGTGAGGGTATCGACCTCGACAACTGGGAGGCTGAGCTCAAGGCGTCGACCCATCGCTCATCACCAGACATCCTGCGCGAGGCGATCATCGGCATGAATGTCTTCAACGCTGTGTTTGTCGACTGTACGGCTTCGCCTGCCATTGCAGACATCTATCAAGATCTGTTGGCTCACAATGTCAGCGTGGTTTGTGCCAACAAGGTAGCGGCTTCTGGCGACTATAACAAGTACCTCCAGCTCAAGCGTACGGCTCGTATCCGTGGCGTGAAGTATCTCTTTGAGACCAATGTAGGTGCAGGCCTGCCAATCATCAACACCATCAACAATCTCATCAACTCCGGTGACGAGATCCTCAAGATCGAGGCGGTAGTGAGCGGTACGTTGAACTTCATCTTCAACGTCCTCTCGAAAGACATCACCATGAGCAAGGCCATCATGATGGCTCGTGAGGCCGGTTATGCAGAGCCTGATCCACGTATGGACCTCAACGCAAGTGACGTGATCCGCAAGATCACCATCCTGGCACGTGAGAGCGGTTATCGCCTCAGCCAGGAGGATGTCGAGAAGCATCTCTTCATCCCAGATGAGTACTTCGAGGGTCCTGTCGATGAGTTCTGGAAGCGTATTCCTGAGCTCGACGAGCACTTCGAGAAGATGCGTGCAGAGGCAGCTGAGAACAATGAGGTATTCCGCTTTGTAGCCACCTTCGAGGATGGTCATGCTCGCGTAGAGCTCCGCAAGGTAGGTCCGACTCACCCATTCTATCACCTTGAGGGATCGAACAACATCATCCTCCTCACCACGGCTCGCTATAAGGAGTATCCAATGGAGATCAAGGGATATGGTGCAGGTGCTGCAGTAACAGCTGCAGGTGTGTTTGCAGATATCATCGGAATTGCGAATATCAGATAAAGGAAACTAAGGTTTGAAATGCTTGAAGTAAAAAACATCCATAAGTCATTTGACGATCAAGAGGTACTCAAAGGTATCAACTGTGAGTTCCAGCCAGGCGTCAACAACTTGATCATCGGACAGTCAGGATCTGGCAAGACGGTGCTGCTGAAGTGCATCATCGGCCTGTTCCGACCAGAAGAGGGTCAGGTGCTTTATGATGGTCTTGACTTCCATTCTCTTGGTCGCAAGGAACTGCGTGAGGTACGCAAGCAGATCGGTGTCCTCTTCCAGGGTTCGGCGCTCTTCGACTCCATGACCGTCGAGGAGAATGTGGCCTTTCCTCTGCGTATGTTCTCAGACAAGACCGATGCAGAGATTCGCGAACGCGTAGACTTCTGTCTGGAGCGTGTCAAACTACAGGGTGCACACAAGAAGATGCCATCAGAAATCTCTGGCGGCATGCAGAAGCGCTGTGCCATCGCACGTGCCATCTCGCTCAATCCGAAGTATCTCTTCTGCGACGAACCGAACTCTGGCCTCGACCCACAGACCTCGATCGTCATCGATCAGCTCATCGACGACATCACCAAGGAGTATGGCATCACCACCGTGGTCAATACTCACGATATGAACTCCGTACTGGGTATCGGCGATCATATCATGTTCCTGGCCAATGGCAATGTAGAGTGGACGGGATCGCGCCACAACATCCTAGAGACTGATAACGAGATCCTTCAGAAGTTCCTCTTCTCAGCACCTACATTGCAGAGGATTCGCGATACTCGCAACTCCTAACTCCTCACTCCTAACTCCTCACTGACCCAATGATTACCGAACAACAAGGCCAACAGCAGTTTGATGCCGCCGACCGTCTGGAAGCTGCCGTACTCAAAGGACGCTGGAAAGGCTTAGTGGCCGAGAAGCTCTGGCTCATCGAGTGTGAACAAGGTATCATGCTCGAGATGGAGCTCGACAAGGCCATCAAAGGACTCCGTCTCATCGGTACGCCAGATGCGACAGACGATGGCAAGTACCTGCTGCAGCTCACCATGAACGAAGGCAAGCCTTGTCCCAACAAGGCCAAGGTGCTACAGTCCGCAACGGATTTCTCTCCGTCGGCCGACAAGGACATCATTGCAGAAAAGTATATTGAAAACGACCAGATAGCCCCTATCTGTGAGACATTACTTGATAACCTATTTACAAAATGAAAAAGCTTTTATTCTTGATCAGCGTCGTTCTTCTGACGCTTTCTTCATGCACTCAGCAGCCAAAGCCAGAGAAGTATCTCTTCCTCTGCATCGGCCAGTCGAACATGGTCGGCAAGGGTATTGTTGAGCCACAGGATACCATCGTTCCTGCACGTTTCCTCAACCTCGCATCGACCAATCAGGAAGACCGTAAGATCGGTGAGTGGCGTCTTGCCAAGCCAGGTAACTGCCGTCCAAGTGCAGGTTACCAGAACTACGTCTCTCCTACCGATTACTTCGGACGTACACTTCTTGAGTACCTTCCAGAGATCGATTCTGTAGCAATTATCCAGGTAGGCGTCGACGGCTGTCCTATGCGTATGTTCGATAAGGACGCTCACTTCTGCGACTCTATCCAGGCCGACTGGATGGAGGGTCAGATCAATGGTTATGACCGCAAGCCTTGGGAGCGACTCATCACTTTGGCTCACCAGGCTATCAACCAGGGCTGGAAGGTCAAGGGCCTCCTCATCCATCAGGGTGAGACCGACGCTTATTCTTCGGCTTGGCCAAACCAGGTCAACAAGATCTATAACGATCTCCAGCAAGAGCTTGGCTTCACCGCTGCTGACTGTCCTATCCTTGCAGGTGAGGCTGTAGGTGCTGACCAGAACGGTGTCTGCGCTCATGCCAACCCTACCATCGACCACATCCACGACTTCATTCCTACCGCTTACGCTATCTCAGCTTATGCTTGTCAGGTTTCTCCAGACAACCTGCACTTCTCGGCAGAAGGCTATCGCCGCCTTGGCAAGCGCTACGCGATCAAGTGGCTCCAGCTCAATGGCTATGACGTAGCAGATGACGCTGAGAGCAAATTGCAGGTAGAGATGGGAGATGCATCAGATGCCTTCGAGGTAAGCGCTTATCTCCGTGGCGCTAACAACATTATGGTAGCAGCCAGCGTTGGCATCGCATCGGTCGACCTCGTCTCTTACAGCGGCGAGACGCTCTGCAACGTTCCTGTCAATGGTTCGACCAACACTACCATCGACATCTCTGCTTATGAGACCGAGGATCGTATCGTCCTCAACATCCATTCGATGGATGGTCAGACAGTCAATCGTCAGGTCAATCGTTGATCATTTGATCCTCACGATGCGGATGCCACTGATAGACTTCTGCGCCTTGGCATATTCTGCAAGGGTGCGGGAGTCGACAACTACCTGCTTCTGTGCAGAACTGGCATGCATCAAGTGAGGAGTAGCCTCAGCCGTTGGCTTCCAGACGAAACCGACGTGCTGCACATCAAGGCCAGCTGTGGTGGTAAGGAACACTACGATATCGCCATGCTGCAGCTGTGAATAAGCCTTAGCAATATGCGATGAGGGGATGTATGAGACGCTTTGTGCGCTCAGCATCTCCTCTGTTTTTTTGACCTCATTGAGCAACGCCTCACTCTGCTGCAGCTGCGGATAGAAGCGAGGGTTCTGGCTCATGAAGTTGATCTTCTTAGTCAATGGCTGAGCCCCCTGGAGCTGTGAAGTCACGTCCTGGAGTAATCCCTGCCACGCTGCATCGCTGATCCACTCGCTGAAATAATGCTTACGTGTAGCATAGTTGCCACGGACGCTGTGACGATAGCGCAAAGCCTCAAGATAAGCTGCAAACACAGAGTCTTTGGCCGATGGCTGTGCGACACGCGCAAGACGAGCGGCAGTAACATATTCTACATAGGTGGTGCAATCCACACCGTCGAGATCAACGACGAGAGGCTCTTTGAATCTTTCTGGATCGGAAGGGAGTTCCTTAGGTTCAAGCGTTGAAGCGACGTAAGGAGTTCCCTTGCCAGTCTGAGGATCATAGAAAGGACGATAAGCCTCATCGAACGAAACGGGTTCAAGACGAGGCTCCCAAGTATCGGCCGACTGAGAGAAGACCTTCTCGAGCGTCACCTGCTGCGCCTCTGTAGTTGAGAGCTGACGGCTCCAGGATACTCGCTGAGCGGTAGCACCTGCTCCCTCATTATTATATTCTATAAAGCGAGAGGTAGCTTCACGCTTAGGATCATTCCAGTTATCCCATCCTGCAGGATTGAGCTGAGCAGGAAGCTCACAATTCATAAACAACACACTGGCATAATTGCGCCAAGGACGACCTAAATGCAGACGCTTCACCTCAGGAGCTGCGGTGACCTGGCAATGATTGAACACATAGCCATGAGGATTCTCCGCAGGTGTAGAAGCCGCTGTGATGCAGCCATCACCGATGGAGTGGATATGACATTGCTCCATCCACACGGTAGCAGGACCGAAGATATAGTCGACAGCGCCTTCGATGTAGCAATCGACAAAGAGCTGTCGAGAACGTGCATTGCCATTGAACATCGTATCCTGAAAACCTCGGAACGAGCAATGTCGGAAGATGCTGCGATCTGCTTCGTTATGCAAGGCAACCGCCTGTCCTCCACGAGCGTCATTGACAATGGTCATATTCTCACACTCAAACCCCTCGCCATAGACCTTGATCGTATAGCTCTCAAAAGTTCCTAAACGATGGCCACGAGCCGAAGACTGACGACCGCCATGTCCCATGGCATCGGCCGTAGAACCTAACACGACACCCTCAAAGCGACCCGTCTGCTGCAAGTTAGCATGGTCGTGCCAGATCAGGATGGTGCTATCGCGATCCTCTCCTACCAGCGTGATATTGGTCTTATAGGCAGGGACGATGACCTTCTCCTCATAGACACCCTTGCGCACCAGGATGTGTAGTCGGCCTTCAGGACTATAGTCGCGGATGCTGAGGATAGCGTCCTGGATGGATGTGTAGTCACCTGTGCCATCCTGTGACACGATGGCGCGATAGAGCTGAGCGTGGCTCACTGCCAGCGTACTCCATAGTATGAAGAGTATCAGTAGTTTTTTCATAGAAGGTGTGCGATAGTATTACTTGATAGCAGGTCCCTGGCTGGTCTCGATGAGTTCCTTGCCAAGAGTAACCTCCTGACAGACATTGACCAACGAAGGATCGAACGGAGCCTCCACGCGGATATAATTCTCAGTAAATCCGTGCATCAGCTTTTTATTTCCATGGGTAGGTTCTTCCCACAAGACACGGCGAGAAGTACCGAACTGAGTGCGATAGAAGTCGCGTAGCTTCTGGTCGGACAAAGCCACCAGACGTGCGGTACGCTCATGACGCTCAGGACCTGGAATGATTGGCTTGATCTCAAGAGCGCGAGTGCCTGAACGCTCGCTATAAGTAAATGGATGCAGCTGTGACACAGGAAGTGACGCTAAGAAATCATACGACTTCTGGAAGAGCTCCGCCGTCTCTCCTCGCATACCAGCCATCACGTCCACGCCGATGAATGCATCTGGCATCAGCTCTCGCACCATCTCGATCTTACGACGGAAGAGAGCCGTATCATAGCGGCGGCGCATCAAGGCCAGCACCTCATCACTACCTGCTTGCAATGGGATGTGGAAATGTGGAGCAAAGCGCTTGGAATCCGTGGCAATCCATCGGATCAAGTCATCGGTCAGCAAGTTAGGTTCGATGGAGCCAATACGGTAGCGCTCAACGCCTTCCACCTCATCGAGTGCACGACACAGGTCGAAGAAGTTCTCATCAGTACCTTTACCGAAATCTCCGATATTGACACCCGTCAGTACAATCTCCTTACCTCCCTTGGCCACCACATCCTGAGCCATCTTGACGAGTTCTGCGATGCTGGTGCTACGACTACGGCCACGCGCCATCGGGATGGTGCAATAGGTGCAGAAATAATCGCAGCCATCCTGCACCTTGAGGAAGTGGCGCGTACGATCATCGGCCGAGCAACCTCCGTGGAAGGTATGGATATCTTTATATTCAGTATGGTAGAGCAACGTCTCCTGACGCTTCTCCAGATTGCCGAGCAATGACGTGATGTTCTCGCCTTTGAACTCGGTGCCGACAATCACGTCAATACCCTTGACACGCTCTGCCAGCTGCTGGGGTTCGATCTGCGCGTAACAGCCAGTAACCAAGACAAATGCATCAGGATTCTCGTGTATCAGCTTATTGATCTGCTGGCGGCTCTTAGCCGTGGCTTGCTCGGTTACTGCACAAGTATTGACCACCACCAGATCGGCCTCCTTACGGCTCTTCTCAAAGCCTAATTGTTCGAGGCGATAAGCGAGTGTGGAGGTCTCTGCGAAGTTGAGACGACAGCCGAGAGTATAGTAAGCTACTTTTTTCATAGTGAGGACGCTAAAAGGTGATTGAGCTCTTGCTCTTCGAACTGCTGGGTAAACATCCCTTTTCCTTGCAATGCTTTCAGCTCATCGATCGTAAAGAATCGTCCTTCATCGACCTCATCATGATCAGGATGCAACTCGCCATCATAAGTCACAGCAAAAGCGGTAACGAGTTCTCGCTCACGAGACGATTGCCAGATGTACTGAAAAAGGAAACGGAGCGATGTACCATCAGCCAGCTGTAAACCGAGCTCTTCTCTCGCCTCTCGTCTCACAGCTTGCAGCAACGACTCTCCGACATCGACGTGACCACCTACCGACGTATCCCACAAGCCTGGCGCAATGTCCTTCTTCATCGAGCGTTTTTGCAGGTAAAGACGGCCTTCACGATCAAATATATGCAAGTGCACGACAGGGTGCAGCGCCATACTGCCACCATGGCAATAACGTCGTGTAGCCTGACCCACTACGTGGCCTTCTTCGTCGATCAGCGGAAAGTATTCATTGCAGGCATCTGCTGCTGGGTATTGAAGTTCGATCATCTTTTTTCTGTTTAAGCGGTGCAAAGATACTCATTTTATTCCAAAAACTACAAGTTCTGCCACTTTTTTTTGGTATTTTCGGAGAGTTTGAGTATCTTTGCGCCCAATTATGGACATAGCAAAAATATAAATCATGAGCCTGATACACCCTTTTGCTCCCAAAG
Organism: Bacteroidales bacterium; assembly: GCA_045600445.1. Classification (GTDB taxonomy): domain Bacteria; phylum Bacteroidota; class Bacteroidia; order Bacteroidales; family UBA3663; genus Liminaster. Next base: position 74,980 of record JAZRXZ010000117.1, read on the forward strand.
AGATGACCGAAGACAATGCATGTATCATGCAGTGTGCCATCGACATTGCCATGGCTGCCGGCAAGATACAGTTTCATAAATTCCGTAGTCGTGGCCTTGACATCGAGACCAAGAGCAGCCTGCATGACCTGGTCACTGAGGTCGACAAGGAGTGTGAAGCTTTGATCATCGACAGAATCCATCAGGCCTATCCATCGCACCACATCCTGAGCGAGGAGACGGGTATGCATCACAATGGCGACTCTGATTGGGAGTGGGTGGTCGATCCGCTCGATGGCACCAACAACTACTCGGAGGGATTGCCAATGTATTGTGTCAGCATCGGCGTGCAGTACAAGGGTGTCACACAGGTAGGTGTCGTCTATGCTCCATCGTTCGATAGCCTCTATACCGCCATCCGTGGTGAGGGTGCACACTGGAACGGCAAGCAGATCCACGTCAATCGCAAGACCGATCTCAACGAGTGCATCGTGGCTACCGGCTTCCCTTACGACAAGGCCACCGTCGGTCAGGACAAGAACAACCTCGACAACGTCTGCCGTATGCTGCCACAGCTACGCGGATTGCGTCGTATGGGTTCGGCCGCCTTTGACCTCTGCTGTGTGGCTTGTGGTATGCTCGACGGCTACTGGGAGCTCAACCTCAACGCCTGGGACGCTTGCGCTGGCATGCTCATCGTCGAAGAGGCAGGAGGTATCGTCCGTCCATTCCGCGACGATCGCAAGATCTCCATCGTAGCTGGCTATGAACCGATTGTGAAACTGATTCTTGAAAATGTAAAATAAAAAAATAAATGGAAAAGAAACCCATCGTGCTGAGTGGCATCCGCTCTACCGGACACCTCCACCTCGGCAACTATTACGGAGCACTCCGCAATTTCGTGGAGATGCAGAATGACTACGATTGCCGTTATTTCATCGCTGATTATCACTCTCTCACCACACAGCCTGATCCAGAGATCCTGAACCCTAACGTTCGCAGCATCCTGGCTGAGTATCTCGCAGCTGGCATGGATCCTGAGAAGTGTACCGTATACGTTCAGTCAGACGTCCCAGAGACCTGTGAGTTCTACACACTCCTCAATATGCACGCCTATCTTGGTGAGCTCGAGAAGACCGTATCGTTCAAAGACAAGGCTCGTAAGCAGCCTAACAACGTCAATGCCGGCCTCCTCACCTACCCTGTCCTCATGGCAGCTGACATCCTGCAGCATCGCGCTAACTTCGTGCCAGTAGGTAAGGATCAGCTCCAGCACCTCGAGATGGCACGCAACTTCGCTAAGCGCTTCAACAACTTCTATAAGTGCGACCTCATGATCGAGCCAAAGCCATACGAGGCTAAGGGCGAACCTATCAAGATCCCAGGACTCGACGGCTCAGGCAAGATGGGCAAGAGCGAGGGCAACTGCATCTACATCAACGATGACGACAAGACCGTTATCAAGAAGTTCAAGAAGGCCGTGACCGACATGACTCCTGAGCAGCCAAACTCAGAGATGAACGAGCCAATCAAGAACCTCTTCTACTTCCTCAAGCTCGTCTCTACTCCAGAGATCTACGATCAGTACCTCGCTGCATGGAACGACTGCTCGATCCGCTATGGCGACCTCAAGATGCAGATCGCTACCGACGTCCTCAAGGTCACCGCTCCTATCCGCGAGCGCTACAATGAGATCTACGCCGACACCGAGTATCTTAATAAGGTACGCGAGATGGGTGCCGAGAAGGCTCGCACCTACGTCCGTGAGACACTCAACGAGATGCGCCGCCTCATGGGCTTCCGCATGTTCTAAAAAAATTGACGTTACGTACGCAACGTTAAAATCCACGGCCGTGAAAGCTGACATTACGTACGCGATGTCAGCTTTCACGGTCGTGGCATCCTAAATTCGGTACGCGGTAAAGGATGCCGAGATGAAGGCATCTCCTACACCGTACCGTGTAGAGGATGCCATGATCAAGGAAGGGATGTCTTGCATGCAGGACGTCCCTTCTTGCATTCAGGAATGGACAATTTGCATTCAAACTGTCCTTTCCTTGATCAAAAATCGCATCTCCCGAGTTCCGGACAACATTTAATGCTAAAAATACGGGTTTTTCGCTCTTTTTTTGACCACCCCCTTGTTTCCGCCAAATCTTTTTCTTATCTTTGCGCCCGCTTTTGAGAAAACACATTTATCTACTCAATTTCTGACAAACTTTGCTTACTAAGTGCCAATCCTAA
>JAZRXZ010000118.1:0-32680 GCA_045600445.1 Bacteroidales bacterium
TGGGTAGAGACTGGTGCACAGCCAACTCTCACCGCAGAGAAGATCCTCTCTTACGAGGGCGTACTCCTCATGAAGCACCTCAACGGTGGTATCAAGAAGGGTGCTCTCACCGCTGAGCAGGCTCAGGCTAAGTTCGATGCATGGAAGACTGCTAAGAACGCTAAGGTTGCTGCTAAGGTTGCTGGTCTCGCTGAGGCTGCTGCTAAGGCTGCTAAGGAGGCTGCTAACGCTGAGGTTGCAGTTAAGAACGCTAAGGCTGAGGCTGTTGCTGCTAAGAAGGCTGCTGGGGCTGCAAAGGCTGCTGAAGAGGCTGCTGCAAAGGCTGCTGAGGAAGCTGCTGCTGAGGCTCCTGCAGAGGAGGCTCCTGCTGAGGCTTAAATCAAAGTCTCACTGTAAGCTTTCGGCTCACGTGAAAATCGATATTCAATATCGGCTTGCCAGATGGTCCTTCAGGACTGTCTGGCTTTTTTTGTGTCTGCTCGTCTCGGCCGGGGCTTTATCCGGACAGGTGCAAAGAGATTCCATTCCGGTCGACACGCTTACTGAGCGTATCATGTTCTACAACGTGGAGAACGCCTTCTGGCCGCTCGATGATCCTGAACGTGAAGATGATGAGTTCACGCCTGGAGGTGCCAGACATTGGTCGTTCAGTCGTCTTCGCACGAAGCTCAATCATCTCACACGCGTCATTCTTGCTGCAGGAGGCGGACGGGTGCCGATGCTGGTAGGTCTGGCAGAGGTGGAAGGAGACAGTGTGATGAATTACTGGATGCGTCGTACACCGATGTATCGAACAGGCTATAAATATCTGGTGACTCAGGGGCCTGATGTCCGTGGAATACAGGTCGGCTTGCTTTATCATCCGTCGTCGTTCCGATTGTTGCACCATGAGTCGTATGATATAAAGATGCCAGAGGGAGAACGTCCGACGCGTCCGTTGCTGCATGCTGCCGGACGAATCGTCACGGGAGATACGGTAGACGTAATCGTGGCGCATCAGCCATCGAGGTTAGGAGGAACGGCGCAGACACAAGCAAAGCGCGATGCGGCTCGCACCACGCTTTTCCATGTGGCCGACAGTATAGCGGCTGTCAGGCTACATCCTTATATAATAATGATGGGAGATATGAATGAGAATCCTCGAGCTTATGTCATGCAGGAGGAGAAAGTCCCGTTCGTCAATCTCATGCATCCGTTGTATCAGCATTTCCAGCAGACGCCGTCGGCTGTCGGTACACATAAATATCAGGGAGAATGGTCGCTCATCGATCATTTCATCGTTCATCCGGATTTGCTAAAAGACGATGCTTCAGTGAGGCTGAAGGATCCTCGAATCTTCTGTCTGCCATTTATGATGACCGAAGATCCGACGCATCTTGGAGACCGTCCGTTCCGTACCTATTATGGTTATCGATATGAAGGCGGATATTCAGATCACCTGCCGATCATTGTGGATCTGAAATTCGAGCGATGACCACTTGATGCAAGGTTTAGCTATACCTTTCGGCAATACGCTTTGCCTCTTCGGCGATCTCTTTTCGTAATGAAGCAGGCTCCAGCACCTCAAGATCTGCACCTTGTGCCAGCAGATGCAGCAGGAGGTCACGCGTGGGACGGCAGGTGAGAGTGAACTCCGAGAGGTCGTTGCTGATGACCTTTTCTTTCTGTGAAGCATGGAGTGGAGCCGTACGCAGATAATCTCGTCCCACACCGTAGGCGCGCAGACGGATCTCGCTTGGCTGCTGATTCCCGACTATCACGCCGAAGCTGTAAGCATAATACTCTTGAGGAGAGAAATCCTCTTCAGGAGAAAACTTGCATTCTTTTTTCAGTTCCAGTTCGATAATACGATCCAGCGCAAACGTCTGTAAGAACGGACGGTGATCCTTACGAGCCAACAGATACCAGCGCTGGTGATCGTGTTTCAGGCAATAAGGCTCGATGTGGCACGAATAAGGCGCTGAATCAGAGAACTTCTGATATTTCATCTCTAGGGCATATCCGTTGCGGAAAGCGTCGATGATCAGATCAAAATGCTCAATGCCGAAGGGGGGAGCTTCGAGCAAGATGCGGTCACGGACCTCCTGCTGTTCGTAGGTAAGGCTACTGATACTGAACGAAGACACAAGCCAGTCGGTCAGCTTAGAGTCATCGCGGCTTGCAATGTAATATTCGAAGGTCCTGCGGTCGCAGGCAATCTCTATGTTCAGGAGGCTTTCGGTAGCATTACGCAGATCTACGAACGTCTGTCGTGGCAGTGTTCGGCCTTCACCTTGTTCTGACTTGATCCATTGTTCGCGAATCTCGTTTAAGGTCATGCGCTTATATTTCTGGAGATTTCTTACCAGCCAGAGAATGTTGTGCAGACGATGGGTTTCTATCTGATTGTTCATGGATATTCGTGATTACAGCGTACTTGTTTGTGACAAAAGTACGTAGTATTTCTGAGCCATCGCAATATTCCCTATAGTTTTTTCCCGTACAGGCTTTTTTCTCGTTATTTTGGTCAGTCAAGTTGGCAGAATCAGGAAAATACTCACCGTCTGGCGAATAACCACCGAGAGAACCACGGCTTCAATACATATTCTTATTACCTTTGCCGAAAACCAGCTTTATAGCACATGAATCTCCTGTCACGAATCATCTATCCCCGGCCATCAGTCAGCCTTCAACGCTTGCAAACCAGTTTTGCAGGCCGATGGATTGTCGTTACAGGAGCTTCAAGTGGCATTGGGTACGCTTTGGCGCAACGTCTTATGACGGCAGGCGCTAACCTGTATCTGATAGCTCGTCGAGAGGAGGTTCTGCAGCAGCTTTGTGAGCAGGCAAAGCAGCATGGAGGTGTGGCCTATTACCGTGCTGCAGATCTTCGTGATAGGGAAGAACTCTCAGCCTTGATTGCCGATCTGAAGAGCCGACTGCCGAAGGTAGATTATTTTTTCTGCAATGCAGGAAAGTCGATCCATCGCAAGATAGAAGATGCTTTGGTTCGTATGCATGATTATGATAGGACTATAGATCTGAACTATCGCTCGTTAGTGGCTCTTTCTCTTTCTCTGCTGCCGTTAATGCAGTGTAAAGAGGAAGATCAAGCTGCTGGTCAGACGATCTATACGTCATCGGTCAGTACGTTATATCCTGCCGCTCCAGGTTGGTCAGCATATCACGCCTCAAAGACGGCGGCCAACGTCTGGTGTCAGACCGCTGATGCCGAATATGCCAAGACAGGCGTCCGTTTCAAGGTGGCTTACATGCCGCTGGTTCATACTCCTATGTCGGACGTCAATCCTGCCTATCAGTCTCTGCCAGGTTATTCTGCAGATGAGGCTGCGATGATACTTTTGCGGCTGAGTATTAGCCGTTGCTCCAGTTATAAACCCTGGTGGGCCCGTCTGTCGGCACCTGTGGCCATGATTTTGTCTCCTGTCATTCGTTTTTTCTATCGCCACCTATGATTACTCTGATGTCTCCGCTGCATCTGGCAGCGATCTTCCATGCCAAAAGAGTGGCTCTGGTGACCGATGGAGAGCGCGTGACCTATGAAGAATACTATCGGCAGGCCATGAAACTGGCGCGACATCTGTCGGCGGCCTACGGTTTATGTTCGCCCATGACGGTAGGTGTACTTTGTCGCAATCATCTTTTCTCAGCCTTGCTTTTGCCGGCCTTGTCGCGCTTAGGTGTTAATGTGCGGTTACTCAATACCGACATGCCTGCGCAGCAGTTAGAGAAACTGATCGATCAGAAATACAGTCTGCTGATATACGATGAGGAGGTAAAAGAGCGATGTGTGCCGACGGGCGTACCTTGTCGTTCTGTCTCAGTAGAGGCGCTACGGAAACAGATGTCGCAACCCGAAGTAGAGACCTCGAAACTGCCATTCCTGACATCCTGTGGCCAGCTTTCTGTCTTCACGGGAGGGTCGAGCGGAAACTATAAGGAGGCTGCACGGAAAACGGGTTTCATGCCATTCCTTCCTCCATTTGTGGCCTTGCTCCGTTCGGTGGGGATTCATCGGTTCCGGAGTGTACTCGTCGCGCTACCGTTCTACCATGGCTTCGGACTCTCCACGTTTATTGTCTCTCTGATCTTGGGGAAAACGATCTGTCTGCACCGTCATTTCGATGTGCTAGCGGTATTGGCCTCCATCCGTGAGGAGCAGATCGAGGTACTGCCAGTCGTTCCTGCCATGTTGGCTCGTCTCTGGCAACATCCTGAGACCGAAGAATCTTTGTCGTCACTTCGTTGCATCATCAGCGGTGGAGACCGATTGGATCCGTCTCTTTCGTCCATGACATTGCAGCGCTTAGGGCCGATCCTTTATAATCTCTATGGTACGTCAGAGGCCGGATTCCTCATGATGGCAAAGCCTGACGAACTACAGCAGGCTGACTCTGCCACGAATCTGATAGGCCGACCTATCTGTGGCGTGAAATGTGAGATCCGAGAACCGGATGCACAGGGGGTGGGTCCGCTTTGGGTAAGTACAGGTTGGTCAATGTCTGACCGCAAGGATCAATGGCAATGCACTGGCGATCTGGTGAGTCGTGATTCGTCAGGACGGTATTATCATCATGGCCGAGCAGATCGTATGGTGGTCTGTGGTGGCGAGAATGTGTCGCTTGATGGAGTGGAGCAGGTGCTGATGTCTCATCCTGCGGTCAGTTCCTGTCGCGTTTATCCGATTTCTGACATTCGTTTCGGCCAAGTCCTGCATGCACAAGTAGAGCTCCAGCCGTCGGCCACGTTGACGCAAGAAGAGTTGCGTCAGTGGTTATCTTCTAGGCTTTCACGCGCAGAACTACCACATCAGATAACCTTCGGCATGATAGAAGTCTTATCTACCGGTAAAAGAGTGGCTAGGCAATCTGACTGATACCGTAAGACAATCTATCTAATATAATATAAGTATAGAAAAAACGTAAGCATATGATACAATCCCTGCAGGGAATTACTCCCCAAATCGCATCTTCAGCCTTCATCGCAGAAACCGCAGCCGTCATTGGTGATGTCGTCATCGGAGAAGAATCTTCGGTATGGTATAGTGCTGTGATCCGTGGCGATGTCAATAAGATTCGCATCGGTGACCGCGTCAGCATTCAGGACTGTTCCTGTCTGCATTGCTCAGAGAATGAAGCTTGGATAGAGATAGGCAATGATGTCACCGTCGGTCATAATGTGTGTCTGCATGGCTGTAAGATCGAAGACAACGTCCTCATCGGCATGGGAAGTACCGTGCTGGATAATGTGCATGTCTGCAGCGGATCTATCGTGGCCGCTGGAGCGTTAGTCCTTGCAGGTACGCAGATCGGTCCTGGAGAACTCTGGGGAGGCGTTCCTGCCAAGTTGATCAAGAAAATTACTCCTGAGGCGATAGACCGACTGATCACTCCATTGCCTAAACACTATCAGTATTGGACGAAAGAGTATCTGAAAGAAACCGCAAAAGCGGAGTAAATCGTTTACTGGGACAATCAAAAAGGCGGTATTCCTACCTGAATAAGGAAATATTTTCCGTAAAATTTGGAAACGTCAGGCAAATTATTTATCTTTGCACCCGCTTTGGGAGCAAAGTAAGTTTTTTGGCCGAAGTGGCACAGTTGGTAGAGCAACGCATTCGTAATGCGTGGGTCACGGGTTCGAGTCCCGTCTTCGGCTCTAATATGTTTCAAAAAGAGAGCGTGTTAGAATCAACTTGGTTTTAACACGTTTTTTTTATCAAAAATTCACTAACCATAATGAAACGTCTTTATACCCTGGCAGCACTTGCTGTCGCAACACTGGTGCTTTCGCTTACCGCCACAGCACAGACTTATACCAATCAGTATCCGAAATCCCTACAGAAAACCGCTCATAAGTGGGTCAAGAAAGGGGAGTGGAAGAATGGATTCACCAAGGCGGTGCCGGCTCCAATCGTCAATGAGGTGGAGTTCTATCTCCAGTATAACAAGAATCCTGAGCAATGGAAGCAGCTCTTCCAGTGGTTGCAGGAGACCGATCTGCTTGCATTGCCATCGGGTAAGCAACCTATTCCGGGTACTTCGCTCATCGTCAGTGTAGAGGACACGGAGAACCGTTATTCTCCGTCTGACCTTGAAGCTGGTAAGGGAAGCGAGAGCCACTGGCAGAATATCGATGTGATGTATGTGGTCAAAGGTAAGGAAGGTTTCTGCCGCCTCGATCATGACACATCGAAAGCGAATATCGAGTATAATCTTAAGAAGGATCGCATGGAGTATCAGTACGATGCTGCCAAGCTGGAACACTTTGAGAGCATCGAGGGTACGTTTAACATCATGTTCCCATGCGACTGGCACATTGCTAAGGTGCAGACGCAAGAAGCGGATCAGCATCTGCGAGTGTTGGTGATCAAGATGAAGATGGCAATGTAATTCTATCTATATATCAACTCTAAACTTTTACTATTATGAAATTTATTGGTAACATTCTCTGGTGGGTCTTTGGTGGCTTTGAATCAGCTATCGGCTATTTTACGGGTAGCTTGGCACTAGCTGTAACAATTATTGGCATTCCTGTCGCTTTGCAGACATTCAAGATCGGGTTGCTTTGCCTCTGGCCATTTGGTTCGGAGGTGAAGAGTACAGATTGTCCTCCTGGCTGCATCCGCATTCCGCTCAATCTGCTCTGGTTGATCTTCGGCGGCCTTTGGGCATGGCTTTGTCATATTGTCTTTGGTTTGATCCTCTGTATTACCATCGTCGGCATTCCTTTTGGTAAACAACATTTCAAGATGGCAGGCCTTTCGCTGGCACCATTCGGAAAGGAGGTGCATCTTAAGTTTTGATTTCAATAATACAACACTAGTAATACAAATGAAGCTACAATTATCTTTCCCAAAAATCAAATTAGAGGAATCTGCGTTTTCTATCAAAGGTATTTTATCTATTGCAATGTGTCACATGCACAAACCTATGGTCGGAGCTCCACGCTAAAGGGTTACATCGGTGCAGATTCAAATTTCGGCAAATGGTCGCTGATGGCTGGCATTCAGCATATAGCAGGTCTTTATGTCTCAACCACTGATCGTAATAACTTTACTCTCCTCAATGCATCTATAAGTTACCAGCTATGTCCATCCGTACAGTTTTGGGCAAAAGGAGATAACCTTCTGGCTCAAAAATATGAAATCATTGCAGGCTATCCTATGCCACGTGCTACTTTCATGGGCGGGATTAGTCTGAAGTTCTAAGAGTATATGTTAAGTATTGCTTAACAAGTCTCCCTCATTAAGGTATTTCTATATATATAATGAGCTCCCCTCACTAAAAAAACAAGTAGTGAGGGGAGCTTAATGTTTTCAAGTGCTTTCAATTACACATGAAAAATATGAATTACTTCTTGTCGCAATCAGAACCGATGCACCCCCAGATGCCAGCTGCGAGAGCTGCACCTACGAATGGACCAACGATGAAGATCCAAAGCTGCTCGAGAGTTGCACCTCCCTGGAAGAGAGCTGGGCCGATAGAACGAGCTGGATTGACAGAAGTGCCGGTATAACGGATACCAACGAGGTGGATAAGGATCAAAGAAAGACCGATAGCAAGACCTGCGAGGTTGCCAGCACCCTTCTTAGCGTCAGTGGTGCCGAGAACTACGAGAACGAAGATCATGGTAAGAACGATCTCTGCGATGAGACCACCTGCAATGCTTACACCATCCTGGCATGCATTTGCACCAGTACCTTCAAGCCCCTCAACGTTTGAAGTCATAAGAGCGAGAACACAAGCAGCAATCACTGCACCAATTACCTGGAAGACCATGTACATGCCAGCGTCCTTACCAGAGATACGCTTGGTGAGAAGACAACCGAGGGTGATAGCAGGGTTGATGTGGCAACCAGAGATACCGCCGATAGCGTAAGCCATTGAAACTACTGCAAGACCAAATGCAACAGAGGTGCCGATAACGGTCTCTGGATCTGCATTAGTACATCCGAGGCTGACAGCAGCGCCGCAGCCGAGAAGGGTAAGTACGAAGGTACCGACCATTTCTGCAAGATACTTCTTCATAATAATTTAAATTAAGAATTAATAATGAAAATAGTCAGGGATATGCCCTTATTATGATTGTATTCAAATCTTAGTCGAAGATGCCGTTCTCGCCAACCGTTGGAGCTGTCGGCTGATCTTCTATGAAACTACCTGCTGAGCATGGATCATAGCCCGATGGATAGTAGAACTGCTCTGTCTGCTTATACGGCAGCGCAGGATCGGCATAAACCTTCTCGATGAATTTAGCGAAGATTGGAAGTGCCATCGAAGCTCCTTGGCCGAAAGTCATCTTGTCGAAGCAGATGCTACGCTCTTCGCCACCTACCCAGGTGCCAGCCACGAGGCTTGGTGTGAAGGCCATGAACCAGCCGTCGGAGTTGTCGTTGGTCGTACCTGTCTTACCTCCCATAGGCGCAGTGATATGATAGCGGGAACGGATACGTCCACCTGTACCTCCATCAACGACGTCACGCAGGATTGGAAGCATCTTAAGGTAGGCTTCGAGAGAGAAGACCTCGTGGCGCTGTGGCTCGAAATGTGCAATCTCGACACCCGAGTTGTCGCAGATCGAAGTGACATAGATCGGGTTGGAGCGCATGCCGTGTCCAGGGAAAGCCGAGTAGCCGGTGACCATCTCTTCGACTGAGATGTCGCAGACACCGAGACAGAGGGCAAGCACAGGATCGAGATGTGCGTGGATGCCAGCACTGTGCAGGAAGTCGACGAAGGCTTCTGGAGTCATACGGCTCATGACACGAGCCGAGATCCAGTTGTTCGATCGCATCAATCCCCAACGCAAAGTGACCATCTCGCCGATACGCTCCTTGCCACCGTCACGTGGTGTCCAAGGACGGCCGATGGCGTCATAGAGTACTGGCTGTGAGTTGAGCTCCTCGTCGCATGGCGTGCGGCCGTTTTCCATGGCTAATGTATAGAGGAATGGCTTAATGGTAGAACCTACCTGACGGCGGCCGGTGGTGACCATGTCGTACTGGAAGAAGGAGAAGTCTGGACCTCCGACATAGGCCTTGACGTAGCCACAAGTATCCATGCAGAGGAATCCTGCGCGCAAGAACTGCTTCTGCCAGCGAAGTGAATCCCAAGGCGTCATGAGTGTATCGATCTCGCCTTCCCAGCTGAAGATCTTCATGTCGACAGGGGTATGGAAAGCCTTTTCGATTTCTTCTTTTGAGTAACCGCCAGCCTTCATGGTGTTGTAGCGGTCACTCTGACGCATTGCACGAGTGAGCGAATTTTTAACGTCGTCCTCACTCAACTTACGGCTGTAAGGTGCGTTCTTCTGCGAAGCCTTCTCCTTGGTGAATTCTGGCTGCAGGACGTCGCGCAACTGCTCAACGACGGCCGTCTCAGCATAGCGCTGCATACGTGAGTCGATGGTGGTGTAGATGCGCAAGCCATCGGTGGTCAGGTTGTAGTGGTCACCATTTGGCTTCGTATTCTTATTGCACCAACCATAGAGCGGATTATTTTCCCAGGCCAGAGAGTCATCACTGTATTGCTGATCCTGCCATGAAGCGTAGTTCTTACGCTCTGGTTTCTTGGCGCGCATGATCTTGCGGAGATATTCGCGCAGGTAAGGAGCAAGTCCTGACTTGTGGTCGGCAGAATTGGCCAGCTTGTAGTGACCCTCCTTATCTGTCTGAGGGAGGAGAGGTAGCTGGTTGAGCGAGTCTGCTTCGGCTTGAGTGATATAATCGGCCTTGACCATCTGGCCGAGTACGACACTACGACGCTGGGTGGTTTTTTCTGGTCGACGAATCGGGTTATACATCGATGGGTTCTGCAGCATACCTACAAGCATGGCGGCCTCCTGTATGTCGAGTTGGCTCGGGAGCTTGTCGAAGTAGATGCGAGAAGCAGAGCGGATGCCGACAGCATTGTAGCAGAAGTCAAACTTATTGAGATACATGTTGATGATCTCCTCCTTGGTGTAAAGGCGCTCCAGCTTGACGGCAATAGCCCATTCGATAGGTTTCTGCATAGCACGCTCCCAAAGGCCCGATGCCGCATCGACGGTATAGAGCTGCTTGGCCAACTGCTGGGTGATGGTCGAACCACCACCTGCCTGCTTCTGATGCATCAGCACGGTCTTGAAGATAGCACGGAAAAGTGCTTTCATATCAATACCGGAGTGAGACATGAAACGGGCATCCTCAGTGGCAATCAAGGCGTTGACCAAGTTAGGAGAGAGTTCGTTATAGTTGATGAATACACGATTCTCCTTAGCTTGGCTGAACTGTCCTAACTCCACACTGTCGGCACTGAATACGATGGTAGCGTACTTGCTCTTTGGGTTCTCCAGATCTTCCAGCTGAGGCATGTAGCCGATATTGCCCACACCAATCTGATAGAACAGGAACCACAACACCAAGACGCCAAGCACGAAGCAGGACCAGAGGGCGATGCAGAATATTTTTGTGAATTTTTTCATCGAAAAATTAATTTATGCAAGTGCTTCAACTGCTTCCTTCACGCGGCGCATAGCCTCCGTGATCTTCTCCTCAGAGGTAGCGTAAGAGAAGCGGATGCAGTCAGGTGCACCGAAAGCAGCACCGGTAACGCCAGCAACATGACCTGTCTCGAGGAGATACATAGCCAACTCGTCAGCGTTGTTGATGGTCTTGCCGTCAGCGGTCTTCTTGCCGAAGAGAGCGGTAACGTCTGGGAATACGTAGAAAGCACCCTGTGGCTTCTTGTCGAGACGGAAACCTGGGATCTCCTGTACAAGACCGAAGATGAGGTCGCGACGACGCTCGAAAGCCTGGCGCATGACCTCGACACACTCCTGCGAGCCGTTGTAAGCTGCCTCTGCAGCCTTCTGTGCGATGCTTGAGCAACCTGAAGTATACTGACCCTGAAGCTTGGTGACAGCCTTGGCGATGTAAGCAGGGCAAGCGCAGAAACCGATACGCCAGCCGGTCATTGCGTATGCCTTAGAGACACCGTTGATGATGACTACACGATCCTTCATCTCTGGGAATGAAGCAATAGAGGTGAGCTGGCCGCAATATGAGATGTGCTCGTAGATCTCGTCAGCGATGACTACGATGCGAGGATACTTGGCGAGAACCTGTGCGATGGCAGCGAGTTCCTCCTTAGAGTAGATAGCGCCGGTAGGGTTCGATGGAGAGCATAGGAGTACGACCTTAGTCTTCTCGGTGATGAGACTCTCGAGCTGTGCTGCGGTAATCTTGAAGTCCTGATCCTGACCGCAGAGGAATGGTACGTTGACGCCCTCAGCGAGCTTGACCATTTCGAAGTAGCTAACCCATGCTGGGGTAGGGATGATGACTTCATCACCCTTCTCGACGATGGCGAGGATGACGTTGCAGATCTCCTGCTTTGCACCGTTGCCTACCACGATCTGGGTAGGAGCAAAGTCGACGCCATTCTCCTCCTTGAGTTTCTTAGAGATTGCCTCGCGGAGAGAGAGGTAGCCAGGGACGGCAGTATAGAAAGAGAAGTTATTATCCACGGCCTGCTTGGCAGCCTCCTTGATGTGGTCAGGTGTATTGAAATCTGGCTCACCTACAGAGAGGTTGATGATGTCGAGGCCCTGTGCTTTGAGCTCCTGGCTCTTCTGAGACATTGCCAATGTTGCTGATGGCGAAAGAGCCATAAGGCGTGCTGATAACTGTTCCATTGTAGTTTCGTTTTATATTGGTTATTTTTATTTGCTGTCTATTTTGTGTCAGATCTTTGCTTTTTTGCGAGGTACCTTAGCCTTTACTATTCTTAGCATCGGCTTTGAGGTTGAAATAGCCCATCGCATGAAGTGCTGGAAGCGGATCTTGTAGGTATCCCAGTCGAAAAGAGGGGAGTCGTTGATGGCGCGCCAGGTAAGCCATAGGCCTAACGGCGCTAAGACAAAGGACGATAGCCAGATGCCCGACCAAGGTTCCATACTACCCTCCTTGGCTGCCTGATAGCCCGTGTTGTCGATGATGTAATAGAAAATGAAGAAGAGTACGCCCGTGATGAGAGGTACACCCATACCTCCTTTGCGAATGATGGCACCTAGTGGAGCTCCGATAAAGAAGAAGAGCAGACAGGCGATTGAGAGCGAGAACTTGCGATGGATCTCCATGGCATGATAGTTGATGTTCTTTCGCTCGAAGGTCTGCATCTCCTGTTGTATGGCGAAGGTTGAAACCACATTCTGTGATTTTGACTGCGCCTTGCGTACCACCTCTTCCATCTGTGATGGTTCAAGGCTTGCATAGATACTGTCAAGGTTGATTGGTATCATCAGATGCGGCTTGTCCTCCTTCTTCGGATTCTTGGCCAAGATGTCGGTAGCAGGATCGAATGCGCCAGTTGTGGCTACAAAGTATGCGGTGTCATTGCGAGCCCTATCATATACTTGGCTGAAGTAGACATTCGTCTTAAGGCGCTGTCCGTAGCCGTAGTCGATAGAGTCGATTCGCTGATTGAGAGAATCGACGGAGTGAGTGAGCTGTGCGAGGTTCTTACCGACGTGGCGGTCGGCAATGGCTTCCTCGTCGGTACGCTCGAAGTCGTTGTCGTAGAGAACATAAATCTCCTTTTCTGTGAATGTCTCACGACGATATTTTGGTTGATTATTGCTTCGGCTGTTGCGGTTATTCTCCTTGAAGGTGCCTACCTGCTCGCCATCCCATAGGGTGAGCTTGAGGTGACGCCCAGTTTCAGCCATGGAGATTCTCGCGCTGTCAGCGGTGGTGACGATGGCATCCTCGATGTTGTATCCTTCGAAGATATAGATGGTCACACCATGAAGCATGCCAGTGTCGAAGTCTTTGTGATCAACGTAGATGTTGTAATTATTGATTTCCTTGTAGAATACACCTTCAGGAATTTCGAGCTCAGGCGATTTGTGCTTGATGCCGAGGAGGATGGAGTACATTTTCGTATTAGCATACGGCAATACGCGATCCTGGAAGAAGAATGCACCGATAGCCAGGAAAACCATGAAGATGGTGAGCGGACGCATGATGCGGAGCAAGGAAACTCCGGAAGCCTTCATCGCCAAAAGCTCAAGACTCTCGCCAAGATTGCCGAAAGTCATCAGCGAAGCCAGCATGATGCCCAATGGCAGAGCCATAGGAACGAAGGTGAGCGCCGCATAGAAGAAGAGTTCGGCCAATACGTCAACCCCCAGGCCTTTACCTACCAGATCTCCCACATAACGCCATAGGAACTGCATCAATACAATGAAGAGGCAGATAAAGAACGTCATGAGGAAGAGCGGAATGAAGGTCTGCAGCATGAACGTATAGATGCGCTTGATTCTCATTACTCTTCTTAAAATTAAGGGTTGTTAAAGACAAATAAAAAGGAATGTAAGGGGAGTAAAAAGGTAGTTTTCACTCCCCTATATACTTTTATATGCTTTTACATTATTACTGAATAGCCTTCTCGATTGCCTCAGCAATAGCCTCACCACGGAGGTTGCGGCCAAGGATCGTGCCATCAGCACCTACGAGCATGATGTGAGGAATGCCCATGATGCCATACTTCTCTGTTGGAGAGTTCTCACGACCGCCAGCGAAGATTACTGGCCAGCTGATTGGGAGCTCGCCCATTGCCTTCTGGGTGTCGTCAAGACTATCCTCCCATACAGCGATACCTACGAAGCTAACCTTGTCCTTATACTGCTCAGCGTACTTAGAAAGGTAGTTGTTGATCTCACGACGGCAAGGACCGCACCAAGATGCCCAGAAATCAACGATGACTGGCTTGCCCTGTGCTACGAAGTCGCTGAGCTTGAGAGCTTCGCCTGTAGTAGCGTTGGTGCCTTCTACATCGATATACTGAGAGCCGACGCCTGTAGCTGCAGACGCGATTTTTGCATTAGCAATACGCTGGATGCGAGCATCGTTCTTAATGAGTTCACCGGCGGTAGCAAGAGCTGCATTGAGCTCCTCACCATCCATGTCGTATGCGAGGTTGGTGAAGCACTGAAGGCCGAGAGAGTCGTTAATATGACGAGAATAGACTTCCTTAAGAACTGCATTATAGGCAGAATCCTGAGCGGCCTCGTTGTCAAAGCCACGGATTACGGTCATCATGCTGTCCATGTAAGCAAGGTCCTCCTCCATAGTAGGAGCCTTTGGCTGCTGCTGTGAGCAACTGGCCATAGCTGCAACCATAGCAAGTGCAGCAAAGAATAACTTTTTCATATACCTTATATTATATATAATGAGAATTGCGAAAAATGCGCCAATGAAGAGTGTATTATTCGATGAGGAGCAGATCTGCGCCTTCGAGTACATTATCACCCTTGCCAACGTAGACAGCCTTTACGACACCGTCCTTGCCGCAGTTGATATTGTTCTCCATCTTCATTGCTTCAAGCACGATAGCGCAATCTGCCGCCTTGACAGCCTGACCCACGGTGACGTTGACGCTGAGTACGGTACCAGGAAGTGGTGACTTGGTAGCACCTGCAGCACCAGCAGCAGGACGTGGAGAAGGAGCCGAAGCCGGTGCAGAAGGAGCAGCGGCAGCAGGTCGTGCAATGACAGGCTTTGGCTTCTCGGCCTTTGGTGTCTCTGCGAGCTCGACAGTGTAGGCGTTGCCATTGACCTCGACCTCAACGTTCTGGCCATTGATATCCTTGACGGCTACCTCATACTGGTTGCCGTTGAGTTTCAGTTTGTATGTCTTCATATTTCTTATTATTTACGTAGTGGAGAACGCTTGTGGTTGTTTCCTGCACCTGTCCAAGCCGAAGCCGATGGTGCCAAGGTGAGAACGCCCGATTCCTGATCATGCATTCCATCCTCGTTGAGGAAAAGGCCTACAGCGATGATGGCTGCGAGTTCCTCCTCATTGCTGATGCTGTCCTTGATTTCCTGACGAGCCTTACTTGCTTGTGCACGGCGGTCATTGACCTGCTCGATCTGCTTCTTGCGGTGGAAGGTCTTCTTGATCTGAAGGCCGCACCATGTAATGGTAGGATAGAGGTACTTGAAGCAGAGGAAAAGGATCAGCAATGCCGAGAATACCACACCCATCGAGATGATAGCCATCATCCAGCCGATAGGATCCTGCTCGCCGAAACGATCTGCATTATTGGCCAGTGCAGGGGTTGCTACACCTGCCAATAATGTTATGATGATTGATAATTTTCTCATATAGGTTTTAATTATAAATATCAATTACCGTCCGACTTCCGTCTTCAGGGAATTATTTAATATTTGTTATTTGATATTTATAACCTTCCGCTTACAGAGGAAGATTATCATGTTTTTTAGCTGGATTTTCCACACGCTTGTTGTGCAACTTCTCGAGAGCGCGAATCACGCGGAAACGAGTGTTGCGTGGCTCGATGACATCATCGATGTAACCCTTATGTGCAGCGTCGTATGGATTGCAGAAGAGCTTTTCATACTCAGCCTTCTTCTCAGCCACGACAGCTGCCTTTGCCTCAGGGGTCTCAGCTGCCTTGAGCTCCTTGCCGTAGAGAACCTCCACAGCACCACCAGAACCCATTACTGCGATTTCAGCCGATGGCCAAGCGTAGTTGACGTCGCCGCGGAGCTGTTTACAGCTCATCACGATGTGCGAACCACCGTAAGACTTACGCAAGGTAACAGTAACCTTTGGTACAGTACTTTCGCCATAAGCGTAGAGGAGTTTAGCACCATGATCGATTACACCGTTGTACTCCTGACCTGTACCTGGCAAGAAACCTGGTACGTCGACGAGAGTAACCAATGGGATATTGAATGCATCGCAGAAACGTACGAAACGTGCAGCCTTGCGCGAAGCGTTAGAGTCGAGACAGCCGGCCATAACCTTTGGCTGGTTAGCAACGACACCTACCGACTGACCGTTCATGCGAGCGAAGCCTACGATGATGTTCTTTGCCCAACCTGCGTGAACCTCGAACATCTCGCCGTTGTCAACGATCGAAGCAATGACCTGATACATGTCGTATGCCTGGTTGGCAGACTCTGGGATGATCTCGTTGAGTGCGTCATCCATGCGATCGATCGGATCAGTGCACTCTACGCGTGGAGCCTCCTCCATGTTGTTCTGAGGGAGGTATGAGAGCAAGGTACGAATCATCTGGATAGCCTCCTCCTCGTTCTCTGCAGCGAAGTGTGCTACACCAGACTTGGTGGCGTGTACAGAAGCGCCGCCGAGGCTCTCCTGATCAACTACCTCGCCAAGAACTTCCTTGACAACTTTAGGACCGGTGAGGAACATGTATGAGGTGTTCTTGACCATCAATACGAAGTCGGTGAGTGCTGGTGAATAAACCGAGCCGCCTGCACATGGACCCATGATAGCCGAGATCTGTGGGATGACGCCCGATGCGAGGATGTTGCGCTCGAAGATTTCGCCAAAGCCGGCCATCGAAGCGATACCCTCCTGGATGCGTGCACCGCCTGAGTCGTTCAGACCGATGACTGGTGCGCCGACGCGCATAGCCATATCCATGATCTTGCAGATCTTCTCTGCCATGGTGACGCTGAGCGAACCGCCCGATACGGTGAAGTCCTGTGCGAAGAGGAACACCAGGCGGCCGCCGATAGTTGCCGAACCGGTCACGATGCCGTCACCGAATGGATGGCTCTTGTCGGTACCGAAGTTGGTACAACGGTGGATGAGGAACATATCTGTCTCCTCGAAAGAACCTGGGTCAACGAGTGCCTCGATGCGCTCACGTGCTGTCTGCTTGCCCTTGGCATGCTGAGCCTCGATGCGCTTCTCACCACCACCCATACGTGCAGTCTCGCGGTTCTTGATGAGTTCCTGTATTTTCTGTAACTGAATTGACATTTTTCTTTGAAAAGATAGTAAATACTAAAGATACTTAATATTTATAATTTATTATAATGTCCACGCAACGCGTGTACATTATTCTTCGTCCTCCTTGATGTTGTGATATACTGCTGTTACGTCATCATCCTCATCAAACTTGTCGAGAAGCTTGTCAAGGGTCACGCGCTGCTCAGCAGTAACCTCCTTGTAGTCATTAGCGAAGCGGAGGAACTCTGCGCTCTTGATCTCAAAGCCATTGTCCTCGAAATACTTCTGGAGGTCAGCGTAGCTCTCTGGCTCGCCCTCTACGGTGAGAGTGTTCTCCTCCTCGTCGAAGTTGATCTCCTCAACGCCGAAGTCGATGAGCTCCAACTCAAGCTCCTCCATGTCGATACCCTCCTTGGCACCGACGGTAAATACAGCCTTGCGAGTGAAGAGGAATGAGAGTGAACCCTGGGTGCCGAGGGTACCGCCGTACTTAGTGAAGTAAGAACGTACGTTAGCCACGGTACGGGTGTTGTTATCAGTTGCAGCCTCTACGAAGATTGCGATGCCGAATGGGCCGTAGCCTTCGTAGGTCAACTCCTTGTAATCGCTGGTATCCTTATCGGTAGCCTTCTTGATGGCACGATCGATAGTATCCTTTGGCATACCTGCTGACTTAGCAGATGCGATGAGTGTACGCAAGCGGCTGTTGGTGTCTGGATCAGGACCACTGCTCTTTACGCACATTGTGATTTCCTTACTGAATTTTGAAAATGCTTTACTGTTCTTGCTGTTACGCGCCATGATACGCGCCTTACGGTATTCAAAAGCTCTTCCCATGATTTGGTTTTTTATTTTATTTTCTTAATATTTTTTCAAATTAGCGTAATGTAGCTCCCATCTTCTCCTCGAACGCCTTGATGATACGGTTCATCGTATTCTCGATAACCTTATCGTTAAGGGTCTTCTCTGGATCCTGGAGGATGAGCGAGATAGCGTATGACTTCTTGCCGACAGGGAGGTTCTTGCCTTCGTAAACGTCGAAGAGAGTGACGCTCTTGAGGAGCTTCTTCTCATTGTCGAAGCACATCTTCTCGATCTCAGCGAACTGTACGGTGTTGTCGACGAGGAGTGCAAGGTCGCGCTTCACAGGAGGAAACTTAGAGATCTCCTGCTGCTGTACGCTTACCTTAGCTGCATCCTTCATGAGGGCCTTCCAGTTGAGGTCGGCATAATATACCTCCTGATCGATGTCGAATTTAGAAAGGATCTTGTTGCTGACGATGCCGAGGGTAGCGAGTACCTTACCCTTCATGTTGGTGATTTCGAGGCCGACGGCGTAGATGTCGCTGTTGAACTGACGCTGCTTCAAGCCTTGCTGTTCGAGGCCTAGACGCTTCAGTATATTGAGGACTGCAGCCTTGAGCTCGTAGATGGTAGCCTTGGTGTCTGCTACTGCCCATGAACCCTGGTTGCGGTTGCCGGTCATCCAGAGGCCGAGGTGGCTCTCCTCGTTGTAACCTACGATGCCACGGCCTTCCTGCTGTACTTCAAGCGCGGTCTTCTCACCATCCATAACCTGGAGGTTTACGATGGCCTGCTTGGCAGCGTTATAATGTTCGGTGTTACCGAACTCATAGAAGCGGCAGCTCTGGTTCTTATAGTTGATGTTGCGGATGATACTCTGCAGACCACCGAAGAGGAGTGTCTGGCGAAGTACGTTGAGGTCGCTAGAGAGTGGATTCATCACGTGGACGAGGTTCTCTAAAGGATAAGTCTCCAAGCCATCATAGAAAGCCTCAGCGGTAAGTGAGTTGCAGAGAATCTCGCTATATCCAGCACCGGTCAGCTGCTCGCTGATGATCTGCTGCAGGCGGTTGCTAATGTCTGCGGTACTCTTCTGTACAGAACAAGTACGTACGCTCTGAGGAAGCTCTACGCGATCGTAGCCATAGATGCGGAGAATGTCCTCGATGACGTCACAGTCACGGGTTACATCCACACGGTATGCAGGAATCTGGATCTTTACGCCTTCTGCATTCTCCTCAAGAATCTCCATCTCGAGGAGCCCAAGGATCTGCTTAACGCGCTCTACTGGGATCTCAATGCCAGAAAGGCCATTGACACGCTTGTAGGTGAGATCTACGACAGCAGGAACGTTCTTGACAGGATATTCTTCTACGATGTCGCCGACGATGGTGCCACCAGCCAGTTCCTTTACGAGGAGTGCTGCACGACGGAGAGCGTATGGAATGTTGTTGATGTCTACACCACGCTCGTAACGGAATGAAGCGTCAGTAGAGAGCTGCTGGCGGCGAGCGGTCTTACGTACCCAGGTTGGATGGAAGTAAGCGCACTCCAAGAAGATGTTCTTAGTCTCAGTGGTGGTGCCAGACTCCAGGCCACCGAATACACCGGCGATACACATTGGCTCCTCGGTATTGCAGATCATGAGATCGCGCTCTGAGAGCTTGTGCTCGTTGCCGTCAAGTGTCACGAACTTGGTATCCTCAGGACAAGTCTTCACGATGATCTGACCTCCCTTGATCTTATCTGCATCGAAGGTGTGCATTGGCACAGCGGTCTCGTGCAGAATGAAGTTGGTGATATCGACGATATTGTTGATGGGACGGAGGCCGATAGCCTGCAGACGGTTCTTGAGCCATTCTGGAGACTCACGGACGGTGACGCCACTGATGGTGATACCTGAGTAACGTGGACAAGCCTCAGTGTTCTCTACCTTGATGCTGATTGGCTTATATGGCGACTGGATAGTCTTTGCAATGAGCTTATCGGCAGCCAGCACGGTGTCGAAGTTAGCGACACTAGGCTTAGTGAGCTCGCCTAGCAGATCATGAGCACCGAGATAAGCGTTGAGATCGCGTGCTACGCCATAATGGCTGGCAGCGTCGATGCGGTTAGGAGTGATGTCTACAGCGATGACATAATCGCTCTCTACATGATAGTACTCTGCTGCAGGAATGCCAAGAGGTGTGTTCTCTGGCAATACGATGATACCAGCAAGATCGTTGCCGATACCGATCTCGTCTTCTGCACAGATCATACCGTTGGAATTGATGCCGCGGAGCTTAGCCTTCTTGATGGTGAAGCTCTGGTCACCGTCGTAAAGTACAGTGCCAAGAGTGGCTACGATGACTTTCTGACCGGCAGCCACGTTAGGCGCGCCGCAGACGATCTGTGCCACTACATGGCCCTCGTCGGTGATCTCGCAGTTGGTGCCGTAAGCCTCCTTGACCCACTCAGCGGTGCCGAGGTCCACGGTGGTTACGTGCATGTGGTCAGAATCAGGATGTGCTTCGCAGGTCAATACATAACCTACGACGAGACCTTTCAGTCCTCCGCGGATGGTTTCAATCTCCTCCACACCTTCTGTCTCAAGACCGATAGAAGTAAGGGCTGTCGAAGTCTCCTCGGGGGTGAGGTCGAACTTCAGATAATCTTTCAGCCACTTGTAAGAAATGTTCATAATTGTTATGTTGTTTTATATTTTACACAATCGGAATTTTCGGGTACCCGCGCTTGCAGAGAACTCAAAAACGCGCGCAAATATACATATTAAATATGAAATAGACAAAAAATACCCCCTCTTTTTGCTCCTAAATCGGCCATGTTTATAATTTTTTTGCTTTTTGTGCAACTCTTCTTTGCAATTTCAAAATATAATTTTTATCTTTGCGCCAGATAAAATCAACTTTCTAAACACTAAAAACTATTAATCATGGAAAGAACATTTGTTATCCTTAAGCCTGTTACCATCCAGCGTGGTCTTATCGGCGAGGTTATTAACCGCTTTGAGAAGAAGGGCCTCAAGCTCGTCGGCATGAAGATGATGCAGCTCAATGACGCTATCCTTGCTGAGCATTATGCACACCTCGTTGACCGTCCATTCTTCCCAGGCCTCAAGCGTAGCATGATGGCTACCCCTGTCATCGTATGTGTATGGGAGGGTGTCGGTGCTATCGAAGTCGTCCGCCTCATGGCAGGTGCTACCAATGGCCGTAAGGCTCTTCCTGGCACCATCCGTGGTGACTACTCCATGAGTGGCCAGATGAATATCGTACATGCCAGCGATGGCCCTGATACCGCAGTGGCAGAGATCAAGCGTTTCTTCAAGGACGAGGAGCTCTTCTCATACGACGGCATCGCATGTGCTACTTATGGCTATGCAGAAGACGAGGTATAACCTCGACAATGTAGATACATACTTACCCCATATTTACCCACAGATCGAATTCTTTTCGGCCTGTGGGTATTCTTTTTCTATGCCATTAGGTACTATAATTAGCATAAATAGAGAAAAAGTAACCCGAGTAAGGACTATTGTATGCAATTTTTTGCTATCTTTGTGCCGTTTTTTAGCAAAAGATCAAACAAACTGAATAAAACATGAAAAAAACTCTATTGACAACCTTTGGCCTTCTCGCTCTGGCAGCATTGCCCTGGATGAGCCAGCCAACCGCGGCAGAAGAAAGACTGCCGGAGTACTTGCAGTGCGAGAAGTTCACGCTCGACAAGCTGCAGTCGATGGTGTACAGCACCTCAGTGACCCCTAACTGGTTCCCATCGGGCAACGCCTTCTGGTACAGCTATAAGACCAGCGAAGGTGAGCGCTGGTATATCGTCGACCCTGGCACCCGCCAGAAGAAGGAGCTGTGGGACAACGTGGAAATGGCCGCACGCCTCTCAGAGGAGATGCACGACCCCTACGACGCGCAGCACCTGCCAATCCAGCACCTGCAGGTGGTCGATGACAAGACCTTCACCTTCGACGTAAAGTCATCGCAGGAAAAGAAGAGCGACGACAAGAAAAAGAAGAGCAAGGAGAAGGAGACCGTCTACTTCCGCTACGATGTGTCATCGCACACCCTGACCCGCCTCACCGAAGACGAGAAGCCGCTCAAGCGCCTCGACTGGGGTACGGTCTCTCCGGATGGCAAGACCGTGATCTACGCCAAGGACCTGAATCTCTGGAAGATGTCGTTTGAAGACTACCAGAAGCTCCGCAAGGACGAGAAGGACAGCACCATCACCGAGATACAGCTCACCAAGGACGGTGTGGAGTATTTCGGCTACGGCATGCCACGCAACATCCTCAACACCGACACCATCTGCAGCGGCAAGCGCCGCGGCGTCTATGGCCTCTCTTTTGCACCAGACTCGAAGCACTTCGCTGTGCTGCTCTCCGACAGCCGCAAGGTGAAAGACATCTGGGTAGTCAACTCGATGGCCAACCCACGTCCGACCCTCGAAACTTACAAGTACCAGATGCCTGGCGAGAAGGAGAATCCGATCGAGCACCTCTATGTCTTCGATACCGAGACAGGTGTACGCAAGGAGGTGAACACCACGGCATTCAAGGATCAGACACTCGATATCCAGACAGCTGAGCAGAATCCGGGCAACGTGACCAAGGGTTATCGTACATCTGTCTGGACGGGCGACAGCAAGCGCTTCTACATCTCACGCACCAGCCGCGACCTGAAGCGTGTCGATATCTGTTCGTACACCATCGGTCAGGACACCCTCGTGCCAGTCATCAAGGAGCGTCTCAATACCTACATCGACTTCATCAACGTGCTCAGCCCTAACGAGGGCAAGGAGATCATCCACTGGAGTGAGCGCGACGGCTGGGGACACCTTTATCTCTATACAGAGGACGGCAAGCTCAAGAACCGCATCACTAAGGGTCCTTGGCATGTAGAGCAGATCGTCCGCCTCGACAGCAAGAACCGCGTGGTGTACTTCACTGCCAGCGGCAAGAACGAGGGAGAGAATCCTTACTACATGCACCTCTACCGCTGTAACCTCGACGGCACGGGCCTCAAGCAGCTCGACGAGAAGAACTTCTTCCATGAGCCAGTAATGACCTATAACGCAGGTTATTTCATCGATAACTACAGCCGTTCGGATTGCGCCCCTGTCACCGAGCTCCGTGACGCTCAGGGCAATAAGATCATGACCCTTGAGAAGGCTGACCTCAGCCAGCTCATCGCTGCCGGCTATAAGTTCCCTGAGATCTTCAAGGTCAAGGCGGGTGATGGTGTGACCGACCTCTGGGGTTGCATGTACAAGCCATTCGACTTCGACAGCACCAAGGTCTATCCGATCATCGACTATGTCTATCCTGGTCCTCAGGTGGAGGCAACCTACTACCCTTGGAAGAATATGAATCCTCGCACCGACCGCTTGGCACAGGCAGGTTTCATCGTCATCTCGGTAGGTCAGCGCGGTGGCCATCCTTGGCGTAGCAAGTGGTATCACAACTTCGGTTACGGCAACATGCGCGACTATCCATTGGCCGACCATAAGTACGCCATCGAGCAGCTCGCTAACCGCCACTCATACATCGACGTGAACCGTGTAGGTATCCACGGTCACTCAGGTGGCGGCTTCATGACCTTTGCTGCCATGTGCCAGTATCCTGACTTCTTCAAGGTCGGTGTCTCTTGCGCAGGTAACCACGACAACGCTATCTACAACCGTTGGTGGAGCGAGAAGCACCACGGCGTGCGAGAGGAGATCACTGCCGAGGGCGACACTACCTTTATCTATAAGGTGGCCAACAATCAGGAACTCGCATCGAAGCTCCAGGGCCGTCTCCTCATCGTGCATGGCGACATCGACAACAATGTGCACCCTGCCAACACCGTACGCGTGATCAACAACCTCATCCGTGCCGGCAAGCGCTTCGACATGCTCTTCCTGCCTACTCAGCGCCACGGCTTCGGCAACATGAACGAGTACTTCTACTGGCGCCTCGTCGATCACTTCAGCAAGTACCTGAAGGGTCAATCAGAGACGACGGTGGACATTCCCAAGAGGAGTGATATGAACCGATAAAACTATCTCCAGCCAAAAACAACACAGGCCTCGTCAAATCGACGAGGCCTGTGTTGTTTCGATCAGAATATGTATTTATTCAATAAATCCTGGCTCTGGCAGATGCATACCTGCCATGATGAGATGCTTCTCCTGAGCGTACTTAATAAGGCGCTCACGGCTCTCAGCAGCCTTGGCTTTGTCCATGTCGTAGTTGCCGCTGTACTGAGGGTTCTCAAGCTGCAGCGCTGCACCATGCATCAGGTCGCCGATGATGAGGAGCTCAGCCTTCTCGAATGCGGTATGGCCAGGGGTGTGACCTACAGCGTCGATGGCAACGATGCCGTGTGGCAGGACGTCACCGTAGTTGAAGAGATGCAGATGCTCCTTGTAAGCGCCGAGGGCTTCACATGCCTGTGGATTCTCTGCATTGGCATTGTATTCAAGTTCGTTGGTATAGACCTCTGCATTGGCAAAGACAGGCTTACCTTCGAGTGCCATGCCACCGATGTGGTCACCGTGGTAATGAGTGATATAAAGCTCGCTGATGCTGTCAGGAGTAAGGCCGAGTGAAGCCAAGCCATTAAGCAGCTGACCGCCCTTGTCGGCACCCAAGCCGGTGTCGAAGAGAATCCATGCACCGTCAGCCTTCATCACGAAAGTACTCATTGAGGCAGGGACACCTTCCTGCAAGCCAAGTGCTTCGAAGAGCGAATCAGGAGCCTCTGGGAAGAGGTCGCGAGGCATCTTGCGCTCGCCTGCATTGTCCTTGAGCCAGATGACTACGGTGCCATCGCTCAGTGTGGCTACGTTGCCGTTGAGTGACGCTTGTGGAGTGGTTTCTTCAGCTGGCTGTGCAGCCTTCTGAGAGCAGCTTGTCAGCGCGATGCTGCCAAGGAGAAGAGAAAATAATACTTTTTTCATTGTCGTATAGAGTTGAATTTTTGCTGCAAATATAACCCGAATTTTTGTATAATGCAAAAATAAACTAAATTTCTCTTGCATTTATAATAGAAATAATATAACTTTGCGCCCAATTAGAAAATATAAAACACAAAATATCGCTCCAATATGCGAAAGTATCTTTTCCTTTTTTTGACTTTTGTCGCTACTTGCAATGTCTTCGCTCAGCGTCCTGCAGCTCCGGAGATTTACAGTCCTAAGCTGAAGCAGTTCTATCAGGCAGCTGATAGCTTGACCACTCTCCACAAGGCTCAGAAGCCTGTCATCGGTGTGAGTGTTTCGAACACCATGAAGGGAACCTGCACCCGTTCCATCGAGCTGGCAGGTGGCATTCCTTTCATCATCCCTGAGACCAAGGATGTCACGCTCATTGAGGAGACCCTCTCTATGCTCGACGGCCTGATCATGTCGGGTGGTGAGGATATCAATCCTGCATTTTATGGCGAAGCCCCCACAGAGAAGTGCGGTGAGTGCAATGACGCTCGTGACGAATATGAGTTGCTCCTCCTCAAGAAGGCGATGGATCGTAACGTGCCTATCCTCGGTATCTGCCGTGGCCTGCAGCTGATCAATGTAGCCATGGGAGGCAAGCTCTATCAGGATATCCCTACCGAGAAACCTTCTGACGTCAAGCATGCTGTTTTTGAGACTCGTGGCGAACCTGTTCATGAGATCGGTATCGAGTCAGGTTCTGTACTCGCTTCGATGCTCAACGTAGAGAAATTCGCAGTCAACAGCAAGCATCATCAGGGCATCAAGCAGCTCGCTCCTGAGTTGAAGATCACCGCGTGGAGCCTTCCTGACAGCATCCCAGAGGCCATTGAGGCTTATCCGATCCGTGCCATCATGGGTGTGCAGTTCCATCCTGAGATCAATGCTTCTGAGGGTGACGAGGCTTGCCTCCATATCTTTGAGCACCTCGTAGCGCAGGCTTCACTCTTCGCTGAGGCCAAGGATATCCACAGCCGCATCTATTCTATCGACACTCACTGCGACACACCAATGGGTTTCTCGCGCGGTGGTACTGTCGGTGCTCGTAACCGCCAGCAGGTCAGCATCCCTAAGATGACCGAAGGCTTCCTCGATGCACAGTTCCTTGCTGCATTCCTCTCGCAGAGGGAGCTCGACGATGCTTCGATGAAGGCTGCTGTCGAGAAGTGCCAGAGCATCATTGACGACATTTATACTGATGTCGCCAAGTATCCTGAGTTCTGCGGCATTGCACGTACTGAGGAGGAGGCTGTCCGTCTCAAGGCTGAGGGCAAGAAGGCGTTCTTCATTGGCATTGAGAATGGCTATGGCATCGGCAATGACCTCAGCAATATCAAGAAGTACTACGATCAGGGTGTCAACTACATGACTCTCTGCCATAGCTCCGATAACGCTATCTGTAACAGTTCTACCCGTACTGCTGACGAGAACAAGGGTCTCACCGATTTCGGTCGTAAGGTAGTCAAGGAGATGAATAAGGTGGGTATGGTCATCGACCTCAGCCACGCCAGCATGGGTACTTTCTGGGATGTGATGAAGGAGAGCAAGAAGCCAGTCGTCTGCACACACAGCGGCGCCAAGGCTCTCTTCTTCCACGACCGTAACCTCAATGACGATCAGCTCCGCGCTTTGGCCAAGAATGGTGGCGTCATCCAGGTCTGCATCTTCGCCAGCTACATGAGTCCTGACCGCACCAAGACCAGCATTGACGATGTAGTGGCTCACATCGACCATTGTGTCAAGGTGGCTGGCATTGATCATGTCGGTATCGGTAGTGACTTCGATGGCGGTGGCGGTGTACTTGGTTGCCGTGGTAGCAACGACATGATCCGCATCACGGTCAAGCTCCTGGAGAAGGGTTATACCGAGGAACAGCTCGGCAAGATCTGGGCAGGCAACTTCTTCCGCGTACTCAATACTTGCCGTGCAGCAGGTAAGAAATAACACCTAATTAATATAAAGAAGAAATCGTATCGCATGAAATCTTGGATTTTGTGCGATACTTTCTTTATATTTGCTCCGATATTCTTTGATTTGTCAAAAAAATAGTGTATCTTTGCGCCGCAATCTCACATTGCTGCGGTCAAGTCAAACATAGTAATTTGAAATTAGTAATTTGTAATTCATAAGACATGTTTGACAATCTTTCCGAGCGTCTTGAGCGCTCCTTCAAAATCCTCAAGGGTGAAGGCAAGATCACCGAAATCAACGTTGCAGAGACCTTGAAAGACGTACGTCGTGCATTGCTCGACGCTGACGTGAACTACAAGGTTGCCAAGACCTTCACCGATACCGTGAAGCAGAAGGCGCTTGGTATGGACGTACTCACTGCCGTCAAGCCTGGCCAGTTGATGGTCAAGGTCGTGCATGACGAGCTGGCTGCTCTCATGGGTGGCGAGGCAGTAGAGCTCAATCTCAAGGCAAATCCAACAATCATTCTTATGGCTGGTCTCAACGGTGCAGGTAAGACTACCCACACCGGTAAACTGGCGCTCATGCTCAAGGACAAGAAGGGTAAGAAGCCTCTCTTGGCCGCATGTGACGTGTATCGTCCTGCAGCGATCGATCAGCTCGAAGTCGTAGCAGGTCAGGTCGGTGTCCCTGTCTATAAGGACCTCTCTTGCAAGGATCCTGTCAAGATCGCACAGGATGCTATCGCTGAGGCTCGCCGCAATGGTAATGACGTCGTGATCGTCGATACCGCTGGTCGTCTCGCCATCGACGAGGCTTTGATGCAGGAGATCAAGAACATCAAGGACGCTGTGCAGCCTCAGGAGATCCTCTTTGTCGTCGACTCGATGACTGGTCAGGACGCTGTCAACACCGCTAAGGAGTTCAACGATCGTCTCGACTTCACCGGCGTCATCCTCACCAAGCTCGATGGTGATACCCGTGGTGGTGCAGCGCTCTCTATTCGCACCGTGGTCAACAAGCCTATCAAGTTCATCGGTACCGGTGAGAAGATGGAGGCGCTCGACGTCTTCTATCCAGAGCGTATGGCTGGCCGTATCCTCGGCATGGGTGACGTTGTCTCTCTCGTAGAGCGCGCTCAGCAGCAGTACGATGAGGAGGAGGCTAAGAAGCTCCAGAAGAAGATTGCTAAGAACCAGTTCGACTTCAATGACTTCTACGCTCAGATCCAGCAGATTAAGAAGATGGGTAACATCAAAGATCTTGCTTCGATGATCCCTGGCGTAGGCAAGGCTATCAAGGATATCGATATTGACAACAACGCTTTCAAGGGTGTTGAGGCCATTATCCAGTCAATGACTCCTTACGAGCGTCAGCATCCTGAGTGCATGAACCAGAGCCGTAAGAACCGTATCGCTAAGGGTTCGGGTACTTCGATCCAGGAGGTCAACCGCCTTGTCAAGCAGTTCGACGACATGCGCAAGGTGATGAAGAAGATGAACGATTTCAAGTCTAATCCGCGTGCCATGATGCAGATGCAGCAGATGGCAGCTAAAATGAAGGGTAAAGGATTCCCAGGAATGTAATTATGCAACTGATTGATGGAAAAGCAACCGCAGCCGCTATCAAGGCTGAGATTGCACAGGAAGTAAAAGAGATGCTTGCTCAGGGCAAGCGTGCACCACATCTGGCAGCGATCCTCGTCGGCCATGATGGTGGTAGTGAGACATACGTAGCTGCTAAGGTCAAGGCTTGTGAGGAGTGTGGCTTCACCTCTTCGCTCATCCGTTACGAGGCAGATATCACTGAGGCAGAATTGCTCGCTAAGGTTGATGAACTCAATACGAATCCTGAGGTCGATGGCTTCATTGTGCAGCTCCCATTGCCAAAGCATATTGACTCGCAGAAGGTTATCGAGGCGATCGACTATCGTAAGGACGTGGATGGGTTCCACCCAGTCAACGTAGGTCGTCTCAGCATCGGCCTCCCATGCTTCGTCAGCGCTACTCCTGCTGGCATCATGATGCTGCTGGAGCGTTATGGCGTTGAGACCAAGGGCAAGCATTGCGTTGTCCTCGGACGAAGCAACATCGTCGGCAAGCCAGTGGCTCAGCTGATGATGCAGAAGGCTTATCCAGGCAACGCTACCGTCACCGTCTGCCACTCAGCTTCAGAGAACCTCAAGGAGATCTGTGCTTCAGCCGACATCCTCATCGCAGCCATCGGTTCGCCAGAGTTCGTGACAGCCGACATGGTCAAGGAAGGTGCAACCGTCATCGACGTAGGTACCACCCGCGTACCGGATGCAACCAAGAAATCAGGCTTCAAGCTCAAGGGCGATGTGAAGTTCGACGAGGTTGCCCCTAAGTGCTCGTTCATCACTCCAGTGCCAGGTGGCGTAGGTCCTATGACCATCTGCTCGCTGATGAAGAATACGCTCAAGGCTGGCAAGGGTATCAACTGGTAATTATATTCTCTTTTTCTACATTATGCGAGGAGCATTTGCTGATTTTCGGCAAATGCTCCTTGTCGTAATTTCAGATTCCTTTCTCTGCCTGAAAAAAAATAATTGAAATTTCTGGAGAATAATTTGGAGATATCAAATATTTTTCGTATCTTTGCACCATAATTTAGGAAACCTCTTAAGACTAATTCGACAAAGTTTTACTAAACGAATTTTAGACGCAGAAACACAGACGAACATAAGAAGAAAAAAACGAAAATTGTATAAAGTTTTTTTTATAAGATTTTACCGACCGACATTTTATCAGCAACCTAAATTAACTACGATCTTCCCTTTATTGTCCAATTTGCGCGCTAGCCAAAAGTACGTCTTGAGGTCAGCGATGCAGTAACAAAACACTCTTTCCGAAAGCGATAACTACGCTTTCACCACAGTGCAAGATGAGAGTGCATAATTGCGCTCTCATAAATGTAAACACAAATAACAAGAATCAATGGAATTTACCCCACTTACCCCTCTCTACAACGTAGAAACCCTCTTTGAGGAAGGCACCGCCCAGGAACCTATCCTTGACTCAGTCATCCGAGTTCTTCGCAACACCAGGCTCCTCGATGCACAGGATGTCGCTGCTGCACTCTCAGTCAATGATCGCAAGTTGAGCAATGCCGTCGAACTCCTTACCGGTCAGAGTCTTCACCGCTTCATTTTCGACTGGCGCTTCCTCCAGTCGCAGCAGCTACTCCTCACCACGGATCTCAGTTACGCCGAAGTCGCCAGTCGCTGTGGCTATGGCAACGAATCCGTCCTCATCGACCAGTATCAGGCCCGTCTCAAGACCACCCCACACATCTTCCGCACCGGCTATCGCATCTCCAATCCCATCTACTCGATCAACCGCCACGGCTGCTCGAACCTCTTGACTGGAGAAAACCGCAAAGCAAAGAACAAAGTCTACTCCAAAAAGTAATTCATCTCCTGCACCGTACGATGTAGGAGATGGCTAGCTCTCGCCATCCTCCCCACTGTACGGTGTAGGAGATGCCTTTGTCTCGTCATCCTCCCCACTGTACGGTGTAGGAGATGCCTTTGTCTCGTCATCCTCCCCACTGTACGGTGCAGGAGATGCCTTTGTCTCGTCATCCTCCCCACTGTACAGTGCAGGAGATGCTTTGTTCTCGTCATCCTTCCTACTGTACAGCGCAAAGATGCCATGATTTCATGTCTCAATTTCGAAAGAGGAGGCATCGTCGTCATAGGATATGATAAAATACGGAGCCATGCCCATAAAGATGGCAAAGCTCCGTATTAAACTGTATTGTGCTAGAAATTACTCTCTCTCGAGATAAGTATATCCATAAAGACCGTTGCGGTAGTTGGTGAGGAACTCCTTACCCTCTTCGAGAGAGATGCGACCGGTCTTGACAGACTTGGTTACCCAGGTCTCGAGGGTGCGAACCATCTTCTTGGTGTCGTATTCTACCCAGCGGAGGACGTCTTGTACGGTCTCGCCGTCGATGGTCTGTTCAATCTCGTAGCCATTGTCCTTGACCTCGATATGTACGGCGTTGGTGTCACCGAAGAGGTTGTGGAGGCCACCGAGGATCTCTTGATAAGCACCGACGAGGAAAACACCGAGGTAGTACTTCTCGCCTTTCTTGAGGGAGTGGATAGGCATGGCGTTGACGATCTGATTCTCTGCAATGTATGAAGGAACCTTACCGTCTGAGTCGCAGGTCATATCCTGCAGAGTGGCCTTGCGGTCAGGACGCTCGTCGAGGCGCTGCAGAGGCATGATAGGAAAGATCTGGTCGATGCTCCACATGTCTGGCAATGACTGGAAGAGCGAGAAGTTACAGTAGTACTTGTCAGCCAAGAGCTTAGAGATCTTATGCAATTCCTCAGGGGCACGCTTCATGCTATGTACGAGGCCGTTGATTTCACGGGTGACGCTCCAGTAGAGTTTCTCAATCTGTGCACGTGTCTTAAGGTCGATCATGCCATGCGAGAAGAGCTGCAATACCTCGTCACGGATCTGCTGAGCGTCGTGCCAGCTTTCAAGCGCTGAGCGCTGTGTCAGGTTGTCCCAGATCTCGTAGAGCTCCTTCACGAGCTCGTGGTCGTCTTCTGATACGACCCACTCCTCTGGCATCTCTGGCAGGGTAGCAGTCTCGAGCACCTCCATGACGAGCAGAGAGTGGTGTGCAGAGAGCGAGCGACCTGACTCGGTGATGATGTTAGGGTGGGGGAGTTCGTTCTTATCAGCAGCCTCCATGATCTGGTACATGATATCGTTGACATACTCCTGGATAGAGTAGTTGACCGATGACTCATTAGAGGCTGAGCGTGTGCCATCATAGTCGACGCCAAGGCCACCACCAGCATCGACAAACTCCACGTTGAAGCCCATCTTGCGCATCTGCACATAGAATTGTGA
Source organism: Bacteroidales bacterium (assembly GCA_045600445.1). Taxonomy (GTDB): domain Bacteria; phylum Bacteroidota; class Bacteroidia; order Bacteroidales; family UBA3663; genus Liminaster. The sequence continues at coordinate 31,376 of JAZRXZ010000118.1, forward strand.
GGCCTCACGGATGGCCGTCTTCACGTGACGGATATTAGTCACCTGCGAACCGATGTGGAAGTGGATGAGCTTGAGGCAATCCTTGAGATTGTTGGCCTCAAGATACTCCATGGCTTCGAGCAACTCAGCGCTGGTGAGACCAAACTTAGAGGCGTCGCCACCACTGCTTTCCCACTTGCCAGAGCCAGATGAGGCCAGCTTGATGCGGATACCGATATTGGGACGGACTTTGAGGCGGGTGGCAATTTTGTTGATGATCTCAATCTCGTTGAGCTTCTCAGCCACGATGTAGATACGTTTACCCATCTTCTGTGCGAGGAGAGCCAGCTCGATGAATGAATCATCCTTGTAACCGTTGCAGATGATCAATGAGTCATAATCGGTACAAGCGGCAATGACTGCATGCAGCTCTGGCTTAGAACCAGCCTCGAGGCCGAGGTTGAACTTCTTGCCGTGACTGACCATCTCGCTGACAACTGGCTGCATCTGGTTGACCTTGATCGGGTAGACACTATAACACTCACCCTTGTAGTCATACTCCTTGGCCGCCTTGTCGAAGCACTGGCGCATACGCTCAATGCGATTGTCAAGGATGTCAGGGAAACGCAAAAGGACCGGCGCCTGAATATCACGCAGGGCCAGTTCATCCATCACTTCGCGCAGGTCAATCTGCACACCATCTTTCTTGGGGGTAACAGTCACATGGCCCTTCTCGTTGATGTCAAAATAGTTGACACCCCAACCATGAATGTTGTAGAGCTCGGCAGAGTCCTCTACATGCCACTTTTTCATTGAAAAAAATACAAATTACCAATTACTAATTACAAACTTTGTCCTCGCAACCCTTAGCGAGGAATGCAAATTCCAATGATTTTGCGGCGCAAAGGTACTAATCTTTGTCAAATTTCGCAAAAAAAATGGCAAAAACTTACGAATGTAAGGAAAAATTCGTATATTTGCGCCCAAATAATATATCATTTATGACTAGAAAACACGATTTGATATGAAAAACCTGAATATAATAGCTCGTGGAGCCATGCTCTCGTGCCTGCTGTCGGCGCTGCCACTACAGGCACAGACGGAGTATCTGAAGAGCTATAACGTGCAGCGAGCCCTCGAGGTGATCAACGAGGACTTTCGCGAGGCCTACAAGTATGTGGACAAGGAGACCGACGACACCGACGACAATCCCTATGCCTGGATGCTGCTGGGCAAGTGCTACCACACCGTGGGAGTGTGTGGCGAGGCATTGACCTATACGAACAGAGCGCTGGAGATACTGACCGACAAGAAGCACAAGCGCAT
>JAZRXZ010000119.1:0-3759 GCA_045600445.1 Bacteroidales bacterium
TATTCAGGAGATGCGTTCTCCTTCTGAGGATCTTACTAAGGAGGCTAAGCGCGTAGTTCAGTCAATGCCTAAGTGGAAGCCTGGTAAGCAGCGTGGCAAACCAGTACGTGTAAAGTACATGCTGCCTGTTACCTTCCGTCTGCAGTAATACATATTATGCCAGCCTGAGTTTCCCAATCTCAAGCTGGCATACTTTTTTTCGTTGCATTTTCATTACTCTTAATCGGATCACTCCTTTAATATAATATGAAAACACAAGTCGAGCTCAACAACCTTATTCAGGAAGGAATCAACAACCTTTCTTATCCAGGAACTGCCAAAGGCATGTACGAACCTATCCGGTACACATTAGCTTCTGGCGGCAAGCGGTTGCGTCCGACGTTGGTTCTCATTGCAGCCAATCTCTATACCGAAGATCTCTCACAAGCTATCACTCCTGCATTAGGCATAGAGATGTACCACAACTTCACATTGCTTCATGACGATGTAATGGACAAGGCTCCTGAGCGTCGTGGCCGAGCCACCGTTCACGTAAAGTGGAATGACAATCAGGCGATTCTCTCAGGTGATGCCATGGTGGGACTGGCTTATCAAATGATCAGTGAGGCTCCAGCACGCGTTTTGAAGCATGTGATGGACACTTTCAATCTGATGAATCAGGAAATCTGCCAGGGTCAGCAGTATGATATGGAGTTTGAGACGCGCAACGATGTCACTATCGAAGAGTACCTTGAGATGATTCGACTCAAGACCTCTGTTCTCCTGGGACGTGCGCTCCAGATTGGCGCATATATCGGTCAGGACAAGACCTATGGCAACCTCACAGAACTGGGAGTAAAGCGTTACGAGCGCCTCGACAAGGATATTGACACACTCTTCAAGTTCGGTGTCAACCTCGGCCTTGCTTTTCAATTGCAGGATGACTGGTTGGACTGCTGGGGTGACCCAAGAACTTTCGGCAAGCGTATTGGAGGAGACATTCTTCAGGACAAGAAGACCTATCTACGAATCACCGCGCTAAAAAATGCTACAGAACCAGACACTACTGGAATGACCGAAGACCAGAAGATCGAAGCCTATAAGGAGTTCTACAAGAAATCTGGAGCAGAGAAAGCTTGCCGTCAAGCCATTGCACATTATCATCAAGAAGCCATCAAAGCGTTGCACCACCTTAGCGTGCCAAGCGAAAAAGTAAGACTACTGAAGGACTTGGCAGCCAAATTGGAAAACCGCAATGTATAAACGCCAAGTGTGTGCTAACTAATTTTTAGTCTTTAGAATTATACTACCGTGCCATACCGCAGATTACCCAATACAGATTTAAGTCGCATTGCCGCCTTACAGTCAGCCATCAAGATGGAAGGTCATAAGGAGAATGGTGAGCTTGTACTCAGCTACCAGACCATTCGTGACGCGCAGCAGATTCTGACTAAGTTCAAGAACTTGCAGCGCCAGTACCAGCAGTACTATGACCAGTTTATCAAGATGTCAAAGTCGTTCCGCGAGGAACAGCGTATGGCGCACATGTACGTATCTCACTTCATTCAGGTACTCAATATGACCATCCAGCGTGGCGAACTGCGCAAGGACATCAAAGAGGGATACGGACTAGACCCGGACAACTTCAAGGTACCTACGCTCAAGAGCGACCATGACGTAGCTCAGTGGGGAGAGAAGATCATCCAGGGTGAAGAGCAGCGCATCGCGCATGGTGGTGTACCTATCTACAATCCGAACATCGCCAAGGTCAAGGTCCACTTCAGCATCTTTGCGGACCATTACTACAACATGAATACACTGCGACAGAACATCGCCAAGTATCTGCAGGAGTTGACGGATATGCGTCCGCTGGTAGACGACCTGCTGCAGGATATGTGGAATCAGATCGAAACCTGCTACAACGATCTGCCTTTGTCGGCCAAGCTCACTAAGTGCCAGCAATACGGTATCGTATACTTCCTCCGCTCCAGCGAGAAGAAGCAGATTGAGGCAGAAAAGATGCAGAGCCGACTTGAATTTATATAATATATATAAGGAATGATCATTGACACTCATTGTCACCTGATAGATGAGGCCTTCACTCAAGACGTGGAGGCCTGCATTGTTCGTGCCCAGGAGGCCGGAGTTAAGAAAATGGTTCTGGCTTGCTGCGACGAGAAAGAATTTCCTCAAATTCTCAGCCTCTGCAACCGATATCCGGGCGTCCTCTTCCCTTCCATCGGCATTCATCCGGAGAACATGGCAGAAGATGTCAAGGCTCAATTCGCCAAGTTGGAAGAACTTTTCGAGCAATACGGCCAGCCGTTGCCCATCGGAGAAATCGGCATCGACCTGCATTGGGACAAATCGCGCCTCCAAGACCAGATGGCTCTTCTCGAAGACCAGCTGGACCTGGCTGTACGACACAAGCTGCCCGTCCTGCTTCACATACGTGATGCAATGCCAACATTCCTCTGTTTGATGAGAAGGCGACACAATGACAATAAGGGGACGATGCGCCCGCGAGGTATCCTCCACTGCTACAGCGGCACTGCACAGGAAGCAAAGGAGGCGATGGTATATGGAGACTTCTATATCGGAGTAGGCGGCACACTCACCTATAAAAAGAGCCAGGTACCCGAAGTCGTCAAAGCCATTGGCATAGAGCGCGTCGTTTTAGAGACCGACGCTCCCTACCTGGCACCTATACCCAACAGAGGCAAGCGCAATGAGCCTGCCTACACGGCTGACACTGCAAGATTCCTGGCCGAGTTGCTCGGACTCTCCGTCGAAGAAGTTGCAGAGATTACGACACGCAACGCCGAGACGCTACTTGGAATTTAAGAAGCGAAGTTTTGCCTACTGGACTTAGCATCAGAATGCCCAAAATCGACGAAAGTATAGTTTTTATCGACGAAAATTCGACCAAAAACACTTTATTTTGTCTTTTTCGCACAAAAAATAGAGATAATTTCGCACAAAAGCAGAAAAAAAGTTGGAATGAATTAAGAATATCACTATATTTGCACTCGGAAATCGTATAATACGACTTCTTCTAATTGAAAGACATATTTTATAACCATTTTAATAACAATTTAACAAAACACAAACTCAATGAAAAAGTTTTTCTTGACATTGTCAGCTATCGCAATGATGGCTCCAGTTTTCGCTCAGGAGGCAGAAGAGGCTGTTGAAGAGTCTGCAAGCTTCCACCACGTTCTTAAGGGTCAGTTCATCGATGGTGGTCCTACCTTCATGGCATTCGTTGCTCTTGCCCTCGTTCTCGGTATGGCATTCGTTATCGAGCGTATCATTTACTTGAACCTCGCTGAGGTTAACACCAAGAAGCTTGTTTCATCAGTTGAGGATGCTCTCGAGGGTGGTAACGTTGACGCTGCTCTTGACATCTGCAAGAAGACCCGTGGTCCTATCGCTTCTATCTTCACCCAGGCCCTCATCCGTTTGAAGGATGGCCAGAGCCTTGAGGATGTTGATAAGGCTATCACTTCTTATGGCGCTCTTCAGAGTGGTTACCTCGAGCAGAACCTTTCTTGGATTACCTTGTTTATTGCTGCTGCTCCTTCACTCGGATTCCTTGGTACCGCTATCGGTATGATCCAGGCATTCGATGATATCGTAAAGGCAGGTGATATTTCTCCAACAGTCGTTGCTTCTGGTATGAAGGTTGCTCTTATCACCACTGTAGGTGGTATTATCGTAGCTCTCGTACTCCAGGTATTCTACAACTACCTCCTTTCTAAGGTAGAGGGTATCGTAAGC
>JAZRXZ010000120.1:0-1243 GCA_045600445.1 Bacteroidales bacterium
TAACTGGTTGGCTGATTGACTGCCAGCTCATTTTTTGACCTCTGCTAACGGATCGCGGTAATAGTCTTTGATGCCTTTCCCACGTGTTGAGACAGCCTGTTGCACAAGTCTATAAAACAGTTTTCCACGGTGCGTAGAAAACCTGCGATTGAACCTGAACGCAAACTCGTCAAGGTACCCTGCAAGGTGATGAGGTGTAACCGACCCTTGATGAGTACCGAGCAACCATCGTTTTACAAGAGAGATCACGAGGTGTACGTGTTCAAGCTTGCTCTCCGCATCTCCTTCGATATCATCCGTCCTTGCTTTTGACAACACATAAGGCTCGTGCTTCATATTGAGCGAGTCAAAGAAGTTGTAGGACTTGAGCCCATCAGTAACGACGGTAGAACCTGCCTTCACGTAATCTGAAACAAACAACTTGAGTTCCTCGGCAGAAGCATGCGTGGCGATACGGAATCGCACTCGGCCTAATTTTCCACCACTTTCGCCCTCAACAGCTACAAAAACAAGAGTTTTCCCAGCTGCGCCACGGCCTCTTTTACCCTCTTGTCGTCCTCCGACATATGTCTCATCGACCTCGACGCGACCTTCAAGCTGTTCTCTGCCCGGACGAATCATGACGCTACGCAACTTTTGTAACCACGCCCACGATGTCTGATAACTTCCGAATCCAAAGGCGTCATGAAAGTTCTGGGCGCTCATGCCTGTCTTTTGCGCCATAAGAAGCCACATGACATGAAACCAAAGCCGGAGCTTCTTGTGGCCATCCTCAAAAATCGTCCCAGTTCTTACGGAATACCTAAAGGAGCATTTCTTACAACGGCACAACCCAGTCTGGGTTCTATTGAATTCAGTGTGTCCGCACTTAGGACATTTGAAACCTTCCGGCCATCTGATCCACTCAAGATACTCCCGGCACTTCTCCTCGGAGTCAAACCAATTTAGGAACTCCTCAAAGTCTTCAGGATAAGGATGTTCAAGTGTTGCATTCATGCTGTAATACTATCAAATGAGTCTCTGGCAGTCAATCAGCCAACCAGTAAAGATAATGTCCCAAGTTGAGGACGACGACATCGGAAGTTCATAGCCTCGAAGCTCGATTCTCAAGTCACAAAGGCTTTCGCTGCCAACGGCTTTTTGGCGAGCGGCCATCTGACCAACGGATCATCCGACCATCCGATCATCTGTCGCCCACGGAGCCGATTTCTGCTCTTTGCAGTTTGCCAGCCCTGGTTACGGG
>JAZRXZ010000121.1:0-29454 GCA_045600445.1 Bacteroidales bacterium
AACAAATGTCAGATGAAAAATGTCAGGAGCTGAAGGCACTTGATATGGGAACGGGTACAGGTGTGCTTGCAATTCTTGCTGCCAAGGTTGGTTACGAGCATGTGCGAGCCATAGAGATTGACGATTGGGTGGCTGAAAATGCCACAGATAATGTCTTGCTCAACGGCTTGGCAGGTCATGTGAAAGTAGAGTGCGGCGATGCCTCATTGCTTACTGACGGTCCGTGCTATGATCTTGTCCTGGCAAACATTAACCGCAATGTGCTATTAGCAGACATGGCTCGCTATAAGAGTGTTATGCGCTCACGTGCCACGCTTCTCATGAGTGGATTCTACGAAGAAGACGTGCCTGCCATCCGAGCCTGTGCCGAGGAGTTAGGCCTGAAATATAATCACCACCGCAGCCGTAATAACTGGGTGGTGATAAGGTTTGAGAATAGTTAGGAGTTTTTCGGAGAGGAGTCAGGAGTATCTTACTTCACTTCTATGACCTCTGATTCTTTTAGCAAAGATCCGTCAGCAGCATAGCGCTGCTTTACAATTTCATAGATGCCTGGCTCTGTAATGGCTGGCAACGTGAGCGAAGGCTCCGAGATGCAGGGATTCCAATAGAGAGTCCCTGCTTTGTTTTCTGCAGGATAGATAAAGGCAGGTCGGTCTTGTGGGAACTGATAGGATACAAGGTGAGATCCTGCATCGATCTTATAGTTCGAAAGACGGCCTCGCTGTGAGATGAAACTGATAATACCTTGGCAGATTGTGTTTCCGAAGGTGTAGCGGTCGGTGTAGATCTGCACATATTTGAGAAGGCGAGCATCGTAGTTAAGCACTTCGTCGATGTCATAGACTGGCATGCCGTCGAGCAATACCAGAGCAGGCCAACGTGAATACTGATGAGTGTCAGGATCGATGGTGAAAAGCTGGTTCACACCATTCAGCTTGCTGCGCTGCACACCATTAATGAATTCAATGAGGATTTCTCGCACTGTGCTGAACTTTGTATATTCGTCGAGGTCATAGCTGCGATGTGGCTCTGACGACAGATATTCGGTCGAGAGTTGCAATGAGTCAACCTGCCATGCAGAAAGTGCCTGTTCACGCTGTGCAGAAAGACTGCGTCGCTGCAGGTCAGATTCTTCGCAATAGACATGCAGGCGAGGCAACGATTCTGGTAAGACACGGGCAAAAGGCGAGATAAACTCCATGCCGATAGGGTTGCCTTCGTGATCGTAGCTGTTGAGCAGGGTAGGTAAAGTGCCGTTGAGTCCGCTGGTGTAGTAATGCCAGGTGCCGTCTGCCTGCCACTGTCCGTCATAGACAGCTGCCATGCGGCCGACCATTACGAGTCGTGTGTGCTCGACAGGTTGAATTCCTGTTGGCTTGCCAATAACGATATGACCTTCATATTCTGGCGTGAATCCTTGTTGCTGGCTGCTGTTTGGCTTTAACTTAGGCAGTTCGTCATAATCTGGCGTACGCAGATCACGGCGAGAAAGACTGATCGTGCCACCTTGCCATTCTGGTGCGATGGAAATGCTGATAGGTTGTGATACAGAAGCTGTCATTGTCGAGCTCATCTGCGTTTCAGCATCAGCTGGCAAACTGTCGGCAGGCAGATATACCACATCGTCAGCTCGCACTACACGCAAGGTATTGATGACCGAAACAATCTTGCGGAAGAAGGAATCCTGACCCTGGTTGCGCATGGCACGAGTATAGACGCTGAGCTGGTAGTTGCCGCTGTGCATCGTGGCAGGCAGGGCAATATCAGCCCAGCCTACGCCATTGGTCAGCTGCACCATGCCTTGTGCACAGATGCGATGTGCGTCGCAAAGTTCCACGTAGGCCACCTTACTGGTCGAAAGCGGTTGCTGCTGGTTGTCGGAAATATCGACACGAATGTGCAGACGTTCTCCTGTCAGGTAACAATCCTTGTCTGTGATGGCATGTGCCACTTCCTGCGCCTTGGCTACGGTAAGGCAACAAAGCAATAACAGAAGGGATAATATTCTTTGAGTCATTTGCTTACAATTTGTTACAGTGAAGATGAACATTATTCTTTCTTTGTCGAAGGAATCTCTGATATATCGTTTGGCCAGTTATCCGGACGGGCAAAAATGTTTGCACCCCATACCGTACAATCAACGCCCCAACGCTCAATCCAGGTAATTTTGCCAACCATCGGATCATATTCCTTGATGCGGTAATTCAGTCTATAAAGTTCGGCCTCGTTAAGTCTGGAAAGCTCTGATTCAGAAGGTTCCTTAGCAATGCGACTTAATTTATAGCCGACATCTTTGCCTCGTACATAGAGCTGAGCCTGTGCCACATTGTAATTGACACCGACATATCCGATGGCCTTGCGCGTTCCGTTCTGACAATGGATATTGGTAGGAAGCTCCGTTGGTTGCGGAGTAAAAAGACCTCCCATATCATCTGACTGACGTAGCGAAAGCATCTCATATTCATACTCTTCGAGCGTGATGGCTCGCTGTTGTACCGTAGTGCGATAGAGGTAGTTGAAGCGGTTGTCTTTGCTATCAACGTCATAGAGCTTCAAGTTGCGGATCTGTCCGTTCACAAAGTCAGCATTGCTACTGATGACCGGTACGTGCCGCGAGTCGGCACACCATCCGCGGTTGGTAATTACTGAGGCTGGGACAATTGCATTCTTTTCTGCATCAAAATCCCATCTGGTCTTGTAAGGTGTCACGATTTCCCAATCTTCCTTGTATGACCAGAGGAAATATTGTGTCTCGTTGCCCGATGTCTCAGCCGGCGTGATGAGAAAGTCAACATATTCATCAGGACGTGGCTGCTCGAAGGTAATATTTGCAATCTGTGGCGTTTGGGTCGGCTGGGCAGGATCTGATGCGAAAGTCAATCCGTCCCAATCAACTTCGAGCCAGTATTCCTTTGTCATGTCAAGGGCGCTGAGAGAGGCCAGGTAGGTGCCTTGCCCGTTGAATCGCGCGGCTACCTTTGAACCATCAGAGGCGCATACATTGACCGTGGCATCATTGATGTAGCGATCGAGGAGCTCCTGCGGTTTCGGAGAGAGTGAGAGTGAGCGGCTCAGGATAAATTCACATTCCGTGTTGCCACAGATCGAGCCTTCAACGACAAGATAGGTCATGTCAGTCGATGGCAGATCGGCTTCGAATTCGTCGATACACGAGCAGCAGAGCCAGAGACTGGCAAGAAGCCAGGCAAATTTATGATTGTATAGTTGCATGTCGGTAATCAGAATTTGATGTTATACGAAACAAAAGGAATCGGTGCTCCGAAGATTGAGAGCTGATAGCCCTTGATGCCACCTGTCTCTGCCTGGTAATAGACCGAGTAGGCGTTACGTCGGCCAAGCATGTTATATACACCGATTGAGAACCAGCTATGCGTCAGGTTCGTAAGATGATGGCTTGGCTCGATGTTGAATGAACCATCGACTCTGAAATAGTCTGGCAGACGATAGCTGTTGCGGTCTGTATAGAATGGAATGAGTCGCTTCTGTTGCTCGTCGAAATACTGTCCGACAGGTACTGTCGTTGGTCGTCCAGTACTGTAATCTGCATTAAGCGAGAGACTATAGCGCTGCGTGAACTTATAGTTGCCCACGAATTTCAGTTCGTGCGGACGGTCATACTCTGCGGCAAACCAGTCACCTCCGTTGATTGGAGAAGCGGTCTTTTCCTGTTGCTGTAGCTGGGTGCGTGAGTAGCTGTAGCTGATCCAGCCATTCAGCTTGCCGATAGGCTTGCGCAGTTGCAACTCAATGCCATAGGCGCGGCCACGTGTAGCAATGACATCGTTCTCAAGGTTCGGATTCATCAGCAATTGTCCTGCACTGCGATAGGTCAGGTAGTTGCTCATCTGCTTGTAGTAAGCTTCAAGCGTCACCTCATATTTGTGGTCATTCGTCTGGAAATAATAGCCAGCAGCTACCTGAAAGCCGTCTTGTGGCTTGATCTTATCGCTCGAAAGCGTCCAGGTGTCGGTCGGCGACATGATACTTGTGTTCGAAACCTTGTGAATATACTGGTGCATAGTGTTGAAGCCCAGCTTTACTGACTGGTCATCAGTAATGTTATAGCTTGCAGAAAGGCGGATCTCTGGCGCCTGATAGACGTGCTTCTTGCCCTCCTGCATGGCATTGAAGAGGTTATAGCGTATGCCGCCCGTTACCTTGAAGCTTGGCGTGATCTTCCATTCATCCTCGATATAGAGGGCCGATTCGAGCGCCTGTTCCTTGTCAAGTTCCTTGTAGGCGATATTTGAGTATTGTCCTAATGGCTCATAGGTGCCCGGCTGTACATTATATAATATAGTATTAAGGCCGAACTGCAGCTGATGGCTGTCATTGAGTCGATAAGAGATGTTGCCCTTCAGGAAATACTGATCGATGGCAAATGAAAGGCGCGCTGCCCTGTATTCTGACTCTGACTCGTCATTGAAATAGTTGTAATGGTCATATCCCGCCGTGATGGTCGAATTGACTCGGTCGTTGTATCGGCTCTTCAGTTCGAACGATCCGTTGGTGTTCGTATATCCATATTTATTATAAGGAGAGAACGAGAACTTGTCATCAGAGTAATAGCCATAGATATTCAGACGATGGTTGCGCGTGAAGTTGATGGTCAGCGTGCCACTCAGATCCCAGAATCCTGCCTTGCCGTCCTTGTAACCGCTCTTTTCTGGAATCATGCCCAACATCCAGTCGCTATAGGTAGAACGTCCGCCCAACATGAGCAGCACCTTGTCCTTTACTATCGGAGCTTCGAGCGTGGCTTTGCTGGTCAGCAAGCCTATGCTGGCCGAACCATGCCATTCCTGTCGGTCGGCAACCTTACTCATGATGTTCATGACAGAAGATATGCGACCGCCATACTGGCTTGGGATACCACTCTTATAGAGCTCAGTCTCACCTATTACGTCAGAGTTGAATGCAGAGAAAAGACCAAACAGGTGCATAGGGTTGAACACCGTATTGTTGTTGAGCAGGATGAGATTCTGATCACTGGCACCACCTCGTACGTTGAAGCCGCTCGACGCTTCTCCCATCGACTTCACGCCAGGCAAGGTCTGTACCATCTTCATCACGTCTGCTTCTCCCAGTGCGAGGGGGATGTTCTTGAGCTGTGCCGGTCGGAACTTCTCCATGCCTACCTGCACTGCGTTGACTTTCTGCTGGAAACCTGTTACCATGACCTCGTCGAGGATGTGCTTCTCGCGGATTGGATCCAGGTCGGCAGCGATTGAGTAGTCGTCGCCCTGATAATCCTCGTAAGCGTCATATTGGGCGATGCTACCCTGACGGAACGAGCGATAAGAAGGAAGTTCCTGCACCAGATCAACACTGGCCAGCGCCTCAGCAGGTGCCGCCAGTACCATAGGTGTCTGCTTGACAGCAGTCTCTTTGTTCGCGGCTACCTGAAGCTTCGTTGTCACGATGCCATCGCCTTCCATCAGCTTATCAAGGAGTGCAACGCTCGATGTATAGGCTTGCTGATAGTTGTAATGATTGAAGCGCAGCTTTTGGTCCCGTTTGTTCTCTTTGATCTGACGCTTATATTGTGGAAATTGTTTCGTCAGGCTTTTCTCTCCTTTCAGGTCAATGATCGGTACATCTTCTATTGACAACAGCCCTTGTGTATTGCCTTTGATAAGGTAATAGTTGTCTTTTGTCTCAAGGTTCTTGATGGCTTGAAGGCCGACGATTGCATCTCCGGTCTTTTCCTTCTTGCGTTGCATGGCAAGGCTCAGGTTCTCTCCTTCGAAAAGCATCTGGACAAACATATCGCCTCTGCGGATAAAGCGTTTGCCATCAATTACAAAATAGTCAATGCGCTGCTGATCCGGTACGATGGCCATGCCTCGCACTGGCGAAACGACAGTAACGAGGTTCTTATAGACATCGTATCGGATGCTGACGTTGGGATAGATATTGCCGTCAAATGAGATTGCGCCGACATGCACATCCTTGTCTTCCCAGAACGGATGCGTCATCCATTGATGTTGGTTGAAAGGCGGCTCGATGCGGCCCTGATATAGCAGGGCGTGGTCCCCGGCTTTCTGCAGATAGTCTTCAATGCACTGGGTTTGCCCTTGCGCTTTTACTTGCATAGCAAGGCATAGTGCCAATGATGCTGTGAGGACTATTGTTTTCTTGAACATATTATATGATGTGTAATCGTATGACAACAAAAGTAGTTATTGGTAGAGAAGTATTCTGATTATCTATTGGTTTCCGTAATCATGCCAGCTATCTTTTCATTGAACTCTGTTGCGTTGAGCAGTTGCTCAAGGGTGAGATGCATGCGGTAGCGCCAGTAGTGACGAGGGTTAGCCGGTATGTTGATTCGCTCTGCCCATGTGTCTTCGAGACGGAGGGTAGAGTCGATGGCAAGCCAATCCTGGAGAGGCAGGATGCAGAGGAGCGATGGTGACTGCAAGTGGTCTCGGACGATACGCTCACAAACCTTAGTTGTGGCAGTTCCTGGGCACTCGGCAGTTTCTCCAAGCTCTTCCTTCCAATACTTGATGGTGAGGTCGCGATCAAGTTCCCACCACTGACGCAAGGTCTCGGTGTCATGGGTGCCTGTAGTGCAGACGCTTCGCTCAGGATAGCGGTAAACGTGGCCGAAATCGTCGGCAGGATCCTTTGGCATACGCTGGATTTCAAGCGAGAGGATCTGCAGCTGATTCATTACCCAAGGTACACAATCTGGCACCATGCCAAGATCTTCGCCACATACAATCATCTGAGTAGCGTCGATTAATCCTGGCAGCTTCTTCATTGCCTGGTCGTACCAGAACTGGTTGTGACGACGGTAGAAATATTCGTTGTAGAGGCGGTTGAAAGCCTCCTTCTCCCAACTCTGCAAGCGCTGATAGATATAGTCGAGCTGAGCAGAGATGCGTGGATGATAGGTGCCAGGACACTTGTAATCCTCGACGAAGAGGACATTGGAGATCAGTGCATAGAGGGCCTCCTTCATGTCCAGGTTACGCTGCTTCTTCTTGCCACTAAAGAAGAGCTCGATGGAACGTTGAGTAGAGAATTCCGGCTTCATCTGCCAGATGTCATCGTGCTGGTGCTCCATGAAGGTGTTGTGAACATAATCGACAGGATCCTTGCCATCCCAGCAACCTGGGTCTTCCTCCGAATAGTGACGCAAGGCTCCGATGCGTTGCTCAATGAGCTCGTCGTTGATGAATGGCTTGGTCATAAAGTCTTTCTGGAAGCCAAGACCGTAGCTTTCAATCTCGCTTGGTGTCATCGGTAATGATGGAAAGAACTGTCCGAGCAAGCCATGAACCGAATGGGTTGGAATCTCCCAGATACGGAAGAAGCCGAGGATGTGGTCGATGCGGTAAGCCGAGAAGTACTCCTGCATCTTGCGGAAGCGCTTAAGCCACCAGCGGAGTCCATCCTGCTGCATTTTGTCCCAGTTGTAGGTAGGGAAGCCCCAGTTCTGGCCATTGGCCGAGAATGGATCTGGTGGAGCACCGGCGCTGCCGTTCATGTTGAAGTAGAATGGCTCGACCCAAGCCTCGACAGACGCGCGGCTGATGCCGATAGGGATGTCGCCCTTGAGAATCACGTCGTTAGCACGCGCATAGCTCGAAGCAGCGAGGAGCTGGACGTGGAGGATGTACTGGATGTAGAGGTAGAACTGAGCGGCTTTGAGCGACTTCGAACCTGGCGCGAAGATGACCTTGGCCACCTCCTCATTGTAGGTCTTGTAGGTTGGCCAGCGGTTGAAATCTGGCTCGCGGTAGGTGTCGCGCAACACGCTGTAAGCGGCGTAAGGAAGGAGCCACTCCTCATTATTATTATAGAAGGTCTTGTAGCCGGCTGAGGCGAGTGTCTTCTTGCCTTCCTGCTCGAAGAGGTCGTGGAGGTAGGCGCGCTTGGCTTCGTTGACCTTCTCGTAGTCGATCTGCTTGAGGGCGTTGAGCTCGAGGCGCTTAGCTTCGTACTCTTTGGCCTTAGCTTCGTCCTTGAGGGCTGGGAGTTGGCGAAGATCCACGTACTGAGGGTGGAAGGCGTAGATCGAGATGGAGTTATATGGATAAGAGTCCTGCCAGGTGTTGGTGATGGTAGTGTCGTTGATCGGGAGGATCTGTACGGCGGTCTGCTTGGTGGCTACTGCCCAGTCGATGAGCATCTTGAGGTCGCCGAAGTCGCCTACACCGAAGCTGCCTTCGCTCTTGAGTGAGAAGATAGGTACAGCCACGCCGGCTACGCGCTTAGCGTCGCGCCAGGCGTCATTGAGGTCAAGGCTCTTCTTGTTGGCAGAGATGTTTTCGATGACGTGAGCCATAGAGTTGCGCTCTACGCGAATGCATTGGCCATCGCGATAGACACCGTAGCGGTAAAGCAGAGGGAGACCTCCCTTAGGAAGCTCGATGTCTGCTGAGCCTTCCCACACTTCGCCGTCGGTGGTATGGAGCTCCACCACCTGGTCGGCAATCTGCACGCCGAGGGACTCTCCCCATTGGGTGCGGTAGTTGATTTTGAAGTTAAGTTTCATCTTATTATTTACGATTTACAAATTTACAATTTACGATTGGAGGATGAATTTGAGTCTCTCTATTTCATTTCAATTTCAATTTCAAATTGGGAGGAAGTCTTGCCCTTGAAACTGAAATTTAGAAGGTGATTGCATCATGTGCCGGAACCTCAACGTCCTCATTATTAACGCGTCCGCAGAATGGTTCGTCGCTAAAATTGGCTATGACAGTGAGTGATTCACCTCCCTCAATGACACGCTGGAAGGCGAAGACCTTGGCGGCGCGGAGGGTTTCGTCGGTGAGATTGACGGTTTTTCCACTGATAACTGCAGGATGTTGAGCCAGTTTCATGACCTGCTCATAGCGAGCGCGGATAGCCTTGTATTCTGCAGGGAGTTGGTTCTCGTCCCAGTTGACTGACTTCCAGACTTTCTGGCGCTCCAATCCCCAGTAGTCGAAGATGGTGGTGCGGCCATCGGCACCCTGATAGCCTTCCTCGTCAGGCGCATTCTCGCCGAGTTCCTGGCTGAAATACAGCATGTAAGGATTGGTATTGATCAAAGCGGAGATATAGAGCGCCGGGATACCTGCCTGCGAATTCTTGCCAAAGAACTCAGAGGCGATACGCTGCTCGTCGTGGTTCTCGAGGAAGTTGAGCATGTGGCCAGCCACCTTGTCGTTGGTGTAGGTAGGGAGGGAGAGACAGCTCTCGATGGCGTCAATCGGACGGCGACCCTCCACGACGCTGCGGATAGAGTCATAGAGCTCCACCTTGTCGTAAAGATAGTCGAAGCCACCCGTGACGATGTACTCCTCGTAAACCTTTGGATTATAGATCTCTGCAATAAAGAGGATGTCAGGATACAGCTCCTTGACTCGGCAAATGCCATACTGCCAGAATTCTGAAGGAACCATCTCGGACATATCACAGCGGAAAGCATCCACGCTCTTGCCGGCCCAGTAGAGTAGGATATCGGTCATCTTGTCCCAGGTGGATGGGATAGGAGAGAAGTGCTTCTCACGTGTGCCGTCGGCCTTGTATTCAACGCCATAGTTGAGTTTGACGGTCTCGTACCAATCCCATTCAGCAGGAGTGGCTTGTGCGAAGACATCATTGCCCGTCACCTTGGCAGGAGTTTCCTGATAGCTCTGCCAGGTGAGTGTCTCGCCAGGGAAGTAGTAGAAATTATTCTGCGCGTCGAAAGCCTTGTTGGTATCATCGCTGACACCTAAACTGATCTCTGGCTTGATAACTGACTGATATTCGCGTGCTACGTGGTTAGGGATGAAATCCATGACCACCTTCAAACCAGCGTCATGAGTACGCTTTACCAGCGCATCAAACTCCTCCATACGTGTCTCTACCTTGTCGGCAATGTCGGCAGAGACAGCATAATAGTCGGCAATGGCGTAAGGAGAACCAGCGTTGCCTTTCACCACGTCTGCATTCTGGCGAGGAAGGCCCTGAGCTGTCCAGTCGGTCTTCGTCGCCTGCTGAATGATACCCGTATACCAGACGTAGTTAGCACCCAGACGCTTGATGGATTGCAACGCCTCGGTGGTAATGTCGCTCATGCGGCCGCAGCCGTTTTTCTCGCGCGTACCATTAATAATATTAGTGGTGTTCTCGTTGCCAAAGAGACGAACCATCATCTGATAGATGACAATCTTTCCCTCAGAGGTTTCTTCCTCCTGAGGAGTGGCCTGATTACTGGTGCACCCAGATAATGCCAGCGCAGCCCAAAGCGCTGTAAGATGAAATCTGCTTTTCATACGGTGTTGCGTTTAATAAACATGGCTTTTATGTAATCTGGCGTGCTTATAGATTAAAGTCTGCGCAAAGATAAAAGATTTCGGCAATAACTCCAAATTATTCATTTATATTTTTATGTTTTGACGCGAAATTTTGTCTTTTTTGTGGCATTTTTAGTTGAAATAGCTGGTTTCCGTTAGCAAGTTGTCCTGGTTTGCTGTCTCCCGGTGGTTTTCAGTAAGTTTGCCAGAACTAATGTAACATTGGAAAAGTATGATGTAACATTTTAACGTATTTTCAAATATTGTTATATTTATCGTTCTTCTTGAATTCGTTAAATATATTGATAAATAAGCGTTTAGTATTTATTAACTTTTATATTGGTTTATATTTGTTAAACATATTGGCGCGTATATAAGAAAAAAATGCTATCTTTGCAGCGCAATTTTATCTAATGACCGCACGCAGATATTACGACGCACCTTTTCAGAACACCTATTTATTACCTTTTCATTTATTGTATAAATTCTTACTAAAATATTAATCAACAAAACCACAAATCACATGAATTTGAAGCAAACCTTCAAAGTTCTCGCCGCTATGGTGGTGGGACTTCTCATGTCAGTCAGCGTCTATGCCCAGGATCTCACCGTTACGGGTACAGTCATTGACGACTTCGGAGAGCCAGTGTTGGGTGCTAATGTTGTTGTCAAAGGTACTACCAATGGCGCAACAACGGACCTCGATGGTAATTTCTCCTTCAAAGCTCCTAAGGGTAGCACCGTGGTCATCTCCTTCATCGGCTATAAGCCACAGGAGGTAGTATTCAACGGACAGCCACTCAACATCACACTCTCAGAGGACTCAGAGCTCCTCGAAGATGTAGTAGTTATCGGTTATGGTACTGCCAAGAAGAGCGATCTTACTGGTGCAGTTACTGCTATTAAGCCAGATGAGAAGAACAAAGGAGTCGTAACTTCTCCACAGGATATGATGCAGGGCAAGATCGCCGGTGTAAATGTAACCAACAGTGGTGGTTCGCCTGGTGGTGGTGCTCAGATCCGCGTCCGTGGTGGTTCTTCATTGAACGCGTCTAACGACCCATTGATCGTCATCGATGGTATGGCAATGGATAACCAGGGTATCAAGGGTGCACCAAATGCGCTTGCGCTCGTTAACCCTAATGATATCGAGACCTTCACCGTCCTTAAGGATGCTTCTGCAACTGCTATCTATGGTAGCCGTGGTTCTAACGGTGTCATCATTATTACCACCAAGAAGGGCCGCTCGGGCTCTGCTCCTCAGGTTTCTTATAGCGGCAACGTAACTATGGGTTGGGCAACTGACCGTCAGGAGGTTCTCGATGGCGATGAGTACCGTAAGTTCATCTATGATTATTATGGCCCAGACAGCGAGGCTTGGTCTAAAGTCGGCTGGCAGAATACTGACTGGCAGGACGAAATCTATCGTACTGCTGTAAGCCATGAGCACAATGTGACCGTGACTGGCGCTTTCAAGTCACTTCCATACCGTCTGAGCGTTGGCTTTGCTGATCAGCAGGGTACCCTCAAGACCTCTGACTACAAGCGTACCAATGTCGGCTTGAACGTTAACCCAAGTTTCTTTGATAATCACTTGAAGGTAACCGCTGGTGCCAAGTTCTTCTATTCTCATGCTCAGTATGCCAACACCGCAGCTATCGGTGAGGCAACCCGTATGGATCCTACCCAGGGAATCTATTTCTACGGACAGGATTGGAAGGGTAGCCATGCAGAGAATATGAACAACTACTTCACCTGGACCGATGATGCTTCGGCTCTCAACGACCCTAACTGGGATCGTGTCGTAAACCGTAACACCGTCAAGAACCCAGTAGCATTGCTCAATGAGAAGGATGACCGTGCAAACTCTCGCGACTGGCAGGGTACCCTTGACCTTGACTATAAGGTTCATGGCTTCGAGGATCTCCTCCTTCACCTCAGCTTGAATGGTGACTATGCTAATGGTCAGCAGGATACTGACTATGAGCCTTGGGGTCCATCGAACATGTACTATGGCAACTATGGCAGCACCCACGAGGAGAAATTCAATCTCACCCTTAACGCGTGGGCGCAGTATAATAAGGACTTCAATGAGGCTAACCACTTCGATATCATGGTCGGCTATGAGTGGAGCCACATGAAGTACTGGGGCAACAGCCACTATGCTGGACTCTATCCTATGACCAACCGTGAGAAGCCAGGCGAGCTCTATAATGAGTCAAATAATGTATGGCGCCAGGAGTCATTCCTCGTTTCATTCCTCGGTAGAATGAACTATAGCCTTCTCGACCGTTACTCAGTAACCCTCAACCTTCGTGATGACGGTTCTTCACGCTTCAAGGATCACTGGGCTCTCTTCTACTCAGGCGCTTTGGCTTGGAAGATTAAGAACGAGGCTTTCCTTGCTGACGTGGATTGGTTGTCAGAGGCTAAGGTTCGTGCCAGCTACGGTAAGACTGGTCAGCAGGATGGTATCGGCAACTATAAGTACTTTGCTTCTTATAATGTAAACAGCAACAACATCGACGGCCGTTATCCAATCCTTGGTGTCAATGACTCAGGTTTGCTCTATCGTCCTGATGCTTACAATGCTAACCTGAAGTGGGAGACCACTACTACCACCAACGTAGGTCTTGATCTCGGCTTCCTCCGCGACCGCTTTACTTTGAGCGCAGAGTGGTACTATCGTAAGACCACCGACCTGCTCAACGAGGCAACTGTCAGCGCAGGTTCAAACTTCCGTAACAAGGTAACTTCTAACATCGGTTCTCTCCAGAACTCTGGTTTTGAGGTTTCTGCTACCATTCGTCCTATCCAGAGCAAGAACTGGAACTGGGAGATCAATGCCAACTTGACCTATAATGAGAACAAGATCCTTGAGCTCAATGGCGATGGTTCGATCATCCGTTACTTCGAGAATGGTGCCGGTACTGGTAACTATATCAAGGCTTGGGCAAAGGATCACTCAGCATCTGCATTCTATGTATATCAGCAGGTATACGACGAGAAGGGTGCTCCTATCGAAGGCGTTTATGTCGATCGTAACGGTGATGGCCAGATCTCTGAGAGCGACCTCTACTTCTACAAGCAGGGTGATGCTCCTTGGATGGTTGGCTTGAGCTCACGTCTCGGCTATAAGAACTGGGACCTCGGATTGAGCTTCCACTCACACCTCGGAAACTATGTCTATAATGGCAACGAGATGGGTAAGATGAATATTGAGAAGCGTTATGACCGCTCATTCGGTTACCTCCAGAACGTAACCAAGGATGGTATCAAGCGCAACTTCAATACATACGAGAATCACCTCTCTGACTATTGGATCAGCAATGCAAGCTTCGTCAAACTCGACAATATTACCCTTGGTTATAGCTTCAACAACCTCTTCAAGACCAACAGCTTCAAGGGGCTTGGTGGTCGTGCATACGTTGTGGCTTCGAATGTCATGACTATCACCAACTACAAGGGTATAGACCCAGAGCAGAACAATGGCTTTGAGAATAGCCTCTACCCACGTCCATTCAATCTTCAGTTTGGCCTTACTCTCAACTTCTAAATCAGATGACAATTATGAATAAATATTTGCTTTCAGGCGCTGCTCTTGCCATAACCTTGGGTTTCAGCTCTTGCGTAGGTGACCTTGATGTGACACCTATCGACCCAAATACCATCATGACAGTTGATGAGGCAGCTCTCTATACAAAGTGCTATGCCAACATGGCCCTCCCAGGCAATGGCGGCGGCAATGGCGACTGCGATATTGACGGCTTGGACGGTGGTACAGCAGGTTTCCTGCGCCAGTTGTTCAATGCAAACGAGCTCACTACCGATGAGTCAATCTGCGCATGGGGAGACCCTGGTATCCCTGCTTTCAACTACAATCAGTGGGATGCTGACCATCCAATGTTGGCCGGTCTCTACTATCGACTGTTCGTAGGTATCGACTACTGCAACCACTATCTTGACGTTTGTGCAGGTGTTGATGCAACCCGTGAAGCTGAGGTGCGTTTCCTCCGCGCTCTCTACTATTATTATCTGATGGATAACTTCGGTGATGTGCCATTTGCACTTGAGATTTCTGCCGAGAGTCCAAAGCAGATTAAGCGTGCCGAGCTCTTCACTTGGCTTGAGACAGAGATTAAGGACTTGATGCCAAGCCTTATGGCTCCAGCTGCTCGCAAGAGTACCGATCAGGGTTATGGCCGTGCTGATCAGGATGCTGCCAATATGCTCCTTGCTCGTCTGTATCTCAATGCAGAGGTTTATACTGGCACTGCTCATTGGGCGGAGGCTAAGCAGTACGCTGACGCTATCATCCAAGATGGCCATGGCAAGCATACCCTTTGGAAACAGGGTGTTACCGACAGCAAAGGCAACTATTGGTCAGCTTATCAGATGCTCTTTATGGGTGACAATGGCGAGAATGGCGCTTACAACGAGTGTATCCTCCCATTGCTTCAGGATGGTCAGACCACTACCTCTTGGGGTACTTCACTCTTCCTGATGGCTTCAACTTGGAAGGCTGATATGGATACAGATGCTACTTATGGTACTACCGAGTTCTGGGCAGGCAACCGTTGCCGCTCAACCTTCGTCAAGAAGTTCTTCCCAGACGGTAATGCTCCTGCTACTGACTATCGTGGCATGACCGCCGCTGCTAAGGATGATCGTGCATTGCTCCATGGCGTTGACCGTGAGCTTAATGTAGTTACTCCTACCGACTATGCTTCTGGTTTTGCTTGCGCTAAGTATCGTAACACCTATTCTACAGGTGCAGCTCCACATCACTCTCAGTTCGTAGATATGGACTTCTTCCTGATGCGTGTAGGTGAGGCATATCTTATCGCAGCAGAGGCTGCTAAGCGTCAGAATCAGCCTGCTTCTAACTATATCAATGAGCTCCGCAAGCGCGCTAATTGTGCTACTCTCGTTTCAGAGAATGACTGTACCCTCGATTATATCCTTGACGAGCGTGCTCGTGAGCTCTTCTACGAGGGCTTCCGTCGTACTGACCTCATCCGCTATGGTTACTTCGGAGGCAATAATAGTAGCAAGTATGTCTGGGAATGGAAGGGTGGCAACGAGAGCGGTATCGGTTTCGACGCTCACCTCAACGTATTTGCATTGCCTTCAGAGGATGTCAATGCTAATGCAAACCTCGCTCAGAACCCAGGTTATTAATAATTGACAATTAATAATTGATAATTGACAATGAAAAAGTTTTTATATAGCGCAATGATGCTTGGCCTGGTGGCTGGTTTCTCTTCTTGTGAGACCGATCAGGACAATCCAACGCTCGATGTCAAGAGCTTGGAACTCACGCTCAATACTCCATCCTTTGGCAAAGGCGCGCTGGTGCTCTATCCAGAGGATATCAACATGAACTTCAACTGGAGCTGCACGGGTTTCACCTTCCCTTATGTGTCAACTTATGTGATGGAGCTTTCAACAGAATCGTCATTCTCGTCTTCGATCATCGTTCCATTGAAGGATAATGGCTCTGCAGCTATTTCTTCGAACGAGCTCAATAAGACCCTACAGCAGTTGGGTGGTTGGTCAGATCAGGACGTTCCTGCAACGATGAGTCTCTATGGTCGCGTTACCTGCAAGCCTTCTTCTACTGCAGTCATCTCTGACGAGTACACTCTCTATTCGAATGTTATTGAGTTCACCGTAGCTCCTCGTTATCAGATGCTCAAGGCTGCTGATCCTGAGATGTGGTATATCCTCGGCGGCAACATCGGTGCAGGTGCTTGGAGCAACAATGCTGACAACATCTATATCAACAACATTCCATTCGCTCTTGTCTCAGGTTGCGAGTATGACATCAACACTGGTAAGGGTGAGCTCTCCTACACCGGCTACTTCCTTGCAAGCCAGGGCTTCAAGATTCTCCCTTCAAGCTTCGACTGGAACTATGCAATGTGTGGCAATGGCACTGGCAACATCGTCTATCGCAATGGTGGTGATGACACTGGTAATATTGAGGTGGCTGCAGACGGCTATTACACCATCAATATCAATACCACTACTTACGAGTGCAGCCTGACAGCTTATGACAAGACTCCAAAGGTATTCGGCGGTATGGCTGTCTCTGGTTCATTCAATGGCTGGAGCGATAGCGAGATGACTCCAATCAACACTGTTGACGGTATGAACAATCATGAGTGGGTTGTCACCCTCGACCTTGCTGCTGGCGATCAGCTCAAGTTTAAGGAGGGAGGCTCATGGGATACCAACTGGGGATTCGGCTCAGGTGATGGCGACGTTAATGCTTGGGGCTATGGCGTTCAGGGTGGTCCTAACATCGGTATTGCAGAAGGTGGTACCTATCAGCTCTACCTCAACGATATCACAGGTTACTTCTACATTACTAAGAAATAATAAACGTAAGAATTATGAAGAATTCAATCTATTTTGCACTTGCTGCTTCATTGTTTGCTTTTGCATCTTGCGATAACGAGGACTTCACCGATTGGGCTGCACCATCGCAGATTGAGAATCCTCAGGGTAGTGTAGATGAACCAGATGGTATCGTTACATCAGCCACAGAGATCGATATGGCAATGATTCCAGAGGGTACCACTACTGTGTCTCTTTTTAATGTGAATCTTACTGGTTGCACTCTTTCGTCGGTTAAGGTAAATCTCCTTGGCAACGAGTATGAGAGTGACGGTCGGGGAACTTTCGCTGTAGAAGATCTTAAGAACGCTGTCGCTTCTGCCTTCGGTCGTGCTCCAGAACCACGTAAGGTACATGTCGAGGTGATCGGCGAAGCCAAGACTGCTGAGAATATCTATCGTTTCAGTCATCCATTTGATCTCGATGTCACCTTGGCTGCTCCCGAGATTGAGAGCGCTTACTATCTCGTAGGCGATATGTGTGGCTGGTCAGCAGATGCGATGCTTCCATTGACTCATGTCGGTGATGGCAACGTCTATGACTATCCAACCTTTACCGTTACTTTCGAAACTTCTGCTGATAACCAGTATTGGAAGCTTATCGGTCAGAAGGGTGTCGATGCCGGTGATATCTGGTCTGATCAGATCGGTGTGGAGGTCGATGGTGATGTCTCTAGTGAGGGCTTCCTGACTGGTAACAATCCTGGCGCTGGCAAGATCGAGGCTGCGGGCAAGTATAAGATGACCATCAACATGCTTGAGGGTACTTATACCCTTGAGGAGGTTAAGTACGACGAGTACATTTATTATATTGGTGCTACCGATGGCTGGTCAAATGCCGATCAGCTCCTGAAACTCACCAATGCAGATAATGGTACTTACACTGGTTTCGTATATTGCGCTGATCCTAACGGTTGGGGCAATGAGTTCAAGTTCCAGCGTGTCGCTGGCGATTGGGGTACAGAGCTCAACAACAGCCACTTCACTACTTACGAAGGCGCTGCTGCCGATAAGGGTGGTAACCTTGGCGTAACTGGTGGTGAGTCAGTTTATTACTTCGAGGTAAGTCTTGGTAACCAGAGCTTCAAGGCCATCGAGATCACCAACATGAACCTCGTGGGTGACTTCAACGGCTGGAATGCTGCTGATGATGCTCAGCAGATGACTTGGAATGCAGACGAGCGCTGCTACGAAATCACCGGTGCTGGCGTAACTGCTAATGGTTGGAAGTTTACAACCAACAACAGCTGGGACATCAACCTTGGTGGTACCACCGCTGACCTCTGGGCAAATGGCGATAACCTCTCTGCTGAGGGTGCAACCATCAAGCTTTACCCAACTCGTACTAATAAGACCAGTATCTACTGCACTGTAGAATAATTGGTATTCAATCTAATTTAATGGCGTGACTTTCGGCACGATGGCTCTTGCTCGCATTAGCCATCCCGGTCGCGAGCCACGCCATTATTATATAAAAATGTCCTTTCACTTTTATACTCAAGCAATGAAGAAGATCTTTACCTCTTCCATATTTACAGTATTGTTTTCTGCACTGGCTGTCACTCCAGCTTCTGCACAGGGCTGGCCTGCCGATTATGACGGAGTGATGCTCCAGGCTTTCTCGTGGGACGACTATACCAATACTCGTTGGACGGTCCTCGAAAAGCAGGCAGATGAGCTCAGTCGCTTTTTCTCGCTTGTCTGGGTACCTCAGTCAGGCAATTGTGGTGGGACATCGATGGGATATAACCCATTGTATTACTTCGATCAGAACTCCTCTTTCGGCAAAGAGGCAGCTCTTCGTTCTATGATCCAGACCTTCAAGGAGAAGGGTATCGGAACTATCGCTGACGTGGTCATCAACCACCGTCAGAATGTTTCCAACTGGGTCGACTTCCCTGCCGAGACTTATAAAGGTGTGACCTATCAGATGGTCAGCACCGACATTGTAAGCGATGATGATGGCGGCAAGGCCAAGGAATGGGCCGACAAGAATGGCTTTGAGCTCTCTCCGAACAAGGATTCTGGTGAGGGATGGGATGGCTTCCGCGACATTGACCATGCCTCGGAGAATGTCCAGACCATCATCAAGGCTTACGAGGATTTCCTCCTCAACGACCTTGGCTACGCTGGCTTCCGCTATGATGTAGGCAAGGGTTTTGACGCCAAGTATTTTGGCTTGTATAATGAAGCTGCTAAGCCCCAGTTCTCAGTAGGAGAGGTGTGGGACAACAACAATGTCATCAAGAAATGGATCAACGGAACCGACCTCGGCAATGGCATTCAGTCGGGTGCTTTCGATTTCCAGTTCCGTTATGCCGTTCGCGATGCGCTCAATAATTCGAATAAAATGTCTTCGATGAAGAATGACTGTCTGATGCGCAGCGATGATTATAAGCGCTATGCAGTCACTTTCGTCGAGAATCACGATATGCAGGACCGTGGCAATGTGACCAACTACACCAAGGATCCTATCAACAAGAATGTCATCCAAGCAGCCAACGCAGCCATGCTGACTATGCCAGGTACTCCATGTGTTTTCTTGCCTCACTGGCTGGAGTACAAACCTCAGATCAAGCAGATGATCGATGCGCGTAAGGTGGCAGGTATCACCAATACTTCGAGCATCGAAGAAGTCTATAGCGACAACACCGCTTATATCTATAAGAGTGGTTCGCTGCTCTGTATGATCGGCGGTGCCAAGACTTCGTACGCAGACGATTATCAGTTGATTATGAATGGTAATCGTTACTATATCTACCTCGCCAAGTCGGCCGAGATGCCTTGGATCAGCGTCTCTTCAGCGGAGTATGCACATGATGCAGCTGCTCAATCCATAACCCTGACCGCTGTCTCTACCTCAGCTGACGCGAAGCTTGTCTATACCACCGATGGCTCAGAGCCTTCTGCTACCAATGGCACCATCGTAGAAAGTGGCGCAGCCATCGAGATTGCCAAAACAACCACCCTCAAGGTCGGCCTTCTGCTCGATGGCGCTGTGAAGAATATCCAGACGCGTCAGTACACCTGGCTCGAAGAGGAGATTATCCCTACCACCAAGGCCACGATGCACGTCTGCAACGAGTCTGGCGCTCTCAATCCTCTCTACATCTATATCTGGGCAGGTCCTGAGAATGATCAGCTCAATGGAGGTTGGCCAGGCAAGGAAGCCAAGGATACCGAAGAGATCGGAGGCAAGACCTGGTACGTTCAGTCTTTTGATATCCCGACCACGGGCGAGGAATATGCTGTCAACTTCGTATTCACCACCAAGGGCGGCAGCTCGCAGACCGTCGATGTTACCGGCATGACTCAGGACACCTATTATATTATTAATAAGGAGCAGTCAGGTGGCAAGTACACGGTTACCAATGTCACCGATCAGTATTCTGCCATCGAGACAGTCATTGTCGATCTTTCTCAGCAGGATGCAGTTCTCTTCGACCTGCAGGGCCGACCAACCAACACCATGAATCCTGGTCAGCTCTACATCCGCGCAGGTCAGAAATTGATTGTTCGTTAGCGTTGATTCTCGGTTTTAGGATGTCTGACCAGTTGTTCTGGTTCAGGTCAGGATACCAGCGCACAGCCTCCGCGTCTCTACCGGATCAGTTGATCCTAACGTTGAACATACGATTGAAATCAAATAAAAATATACTAATATGAAGACACGACATTTCTTTGCTCTCTCGCTTGCCTTGGCTTTTGCTTCGGCTTCAGCTCAGCAGGCTCCTACTTGCGATGAGGCCATACTCCACTGCTGGAGTTGGTCATTCAATACCATCCGTGAGAATATGGCCGACATTGCCGCTGCCGGTTTCAAGATCGTACAGACCTCTCCTGCTCAGCAGTGTGTTACCGAAACCCGTGGCGACAAGGGCGGTGGCAACCAGCTCTTCGGCAAAGGCTACTGGTACTATCATTATCAGCCAACTGACTGGAAGATTGGTAACTACCAGCTCGGTACCCGTGAAGACCTCGCTGCTCTCTGCGCTGAGGCCAATAAGTATGGTGTCCGCGTAATCGTGGATGTTTTGCCTAATCACACTTCGGTCGATGATACCCGTGTGAGCGATGATCTCGACGCTGCAGTAGGTGGCCACGATAAGCTCTATCATGCCAACGGCTTCACGGCTATCACCGAGTGGAACGACCGTCTACAGTGTACCAGCGGAGAGATGGGTGGCCTGCCGGATGTTAACACGGAGAATCCTGACTTCCAGCACTATTACCTCACTTATGTCAACGACCTCCTGGCTTGTGGCGTCCGTGGTTTCCGCTACGATACAGCCAAGCACATCGCCCTGCCAAGCGACCCTAAGGATCCTTCATCTCCAGAGAATGACTTCTGGGACGTTGTCACCGGTCGTAAAGCTGTCAAGGGCCTGAGCCTTGCCTTGCCTATGGATAGCATCTTCATGTATGGCGAGGTACTTCAGGACAAGAACGTCAAGGAGACCGAATATGCTGAATATATGGGACTTACTGCCAGCAATATGGGTGGCGCACTCCGCTATGATCTCGAGAACTTTGATTGGAGCAAGTCCGATGTCGAGAGCTATCACAACCCAGCTGCTCCTCAGAAGCTCGTCACTTGGGTAGAGAGCCACGATACCTATTGCAACGGTCACGAGTCAGCACATCTTACCGACGAGCAGATTCGTCTCGGCTGGGTCTTCCTGACCGCTCGCCAGTTTGGTACACCTCTCTTCTATAGCCGTCCAGACGGTAGCGACGGTCCTTCTGGCAACTGGTGGGGCAACAACCTCGTCGGCGCGAAGGGCAATGACAACTTCAAGCATCCTGTCGTGGTGGCTGTCAATAAGTTTCGCGCTCAGATGTCTGGTCAGCCAGAGTCGCTTGCTTTCTCTGAGAATGGCGCAGTGGCTGCTGTCTCTCGTGGCAAGAAGGGTGCTGCTATCGTCAATATCAAGAATGAGTCACAGGTACTTAGCATCGCTACCACTCTGCCAAATGGCACTTACAAGGACGTGATTTCTGGCAAAAAGTACCAGGTCAAGAAGGGTAAGGTCGTCGGACAGCTCGACGCAATGTCTGCCATCCTGCTCGTTCGTAAATAAGTGTCCGCAGGGATTCGGGTGATACCTTCCACGATGCAGGATTTCAACGTTGCGTACAGAACGTTGAAATCCCGCATCCAGAATATTAACGTTACGTACAGAACGTTGAAATCCTGCATCCAAAATATTGACGTTGCGTACAGAACGTTGAATTTGCGCAAAAAATCGCGAAAAAATTTGGAGATTCCGTATTTTCGTCTTATCTTTGCAGCACCTAAACATTTGTCATGCTGAATGACATAAAAAATGAAAAATATGGCAAAGAAAAGCACCAAAGGAGCAGAGAAACTGCTGGCACGAATCTCAGAATGGTTCAGCGCTCATCCAAAGGATTCTTATAACTATCTGCAGATTTCGCAGGAACTGGGTATCTTCGGTCGTAGTAACCGAAGCGATGTGTATGATATGCTTGTCGAGTTGCAGGCAGAAGGCTTCCTGAGGGAGATTTCTTCGGGACGCTACACCTTGGCTGACCGCAAGGCGCAGGAGGAATTGATCGGCATTTTCGACCGCCGTCATAACGGCATGCACAACGTCCGCATCACTGCCACCAAGGAGGATGGCGTGACGCTACTCTACGACGAGCCTTTCACTGTCTATGATGGTGACGACCTGCAGGCGCTCTCGGGAGATAAGGTTCGAATCCAGAAGATGGCTGGTCGCCGCACCAAGTTCGGAGGTCCGCAGGCTCGTGTCGTCGAGGTCATCGAGCGTGTGCCACATCGTTATGTCGGTGTGCTGCAGAAGACGGCGAAGTATGCTTTCGTAACTCCTGATAATCGTGCACTTGACAAAGATATTTACATTCCTAACGAGTTGCTCGGCAAGGCGAAGAATGGCGATAAGGTAGTCGTCGACTTCGAGCGTTGGCCACAGTTCTCGAAGAATCCTGTCGGTCGTATTGCCGATGTCCTCGGCCGCGATGGTGAGAATAATGCGGAGATGCATGCTATCCTCGCAGAGTACGGCTTACCATATAAGTATCCAGAGTCATTAGTTCGTGTGGCTAACAAGATTGCTGACGGCTGCACCGAGGAGGAGATTGCCCGTCGTCTGGATTATCGTCCATACATCACATTCACGATCGATCCTGCTGATGCTAAGGACTTTGACGATGCTTTGTCATTGCGCAAACTCGAAAACGGACACTGGGAAGCAGGTGTGCATATTGCCGATGTGACCCACTATGTGAAGCCAGAGTCGGCCATCAACAAGGAGGCTTTCTCGCGCGCTACCTCTATCTATTTGGTCGATCGTACCATCCCGATGCTGCCAGAGCGCCTGTGTAATGAACTCTGCTCGCTGCGCCAGGACGAGGATAAGCTGACTTACTCGGTGCTGTTTGAGATGGACGATGACGCCAATGTCATCAAGTCGCAGATTGTCAAGACCGTCATCTGCTCGAACCGTCGCTTCTCTTACGAGGAGGCGCAGGAGATCATCGAGACGGGTCAGGGCGATTTCGCTCCTGAGATGTTGCAGCTCGACCGTCTGGCCAAACAGCTGAGAGCGCGTCGTTTTGCCGAGGGTGCTATCAGCTTCGAGCGTGCCGAGGTCAAATTTATGATCGACGAGAAGGGCAAGCCGACCGATGTGTATTTCAAGGTTTCGAAGGATGCCAACAAGCTCGTAGAGGAGTTCATGCTCCTGGCCAACCGCACGGTGGCTGAGGCTGTCGGCAAGAATGTCAAGGTGCAGAAGATCAATGGCAAGGCGCAGAAGAAGGCCAAGGCGTTCGTCTATCGTGTGCATGACCAGCCGACACCAGAGAAACTTGAGAACCTGGCAGGTGTGGCTTCGCGCTTCGGACATAAGTTTATCGCGCAGGGTAGTAATAAGGTCATCAGTCAGGGCATCAATACGTTGATGAAGGAAATCCACGACAAGCCTGAGGAGAATCTGCTCTCGGCTTTGGCTATCCGCTCACAAGCTAAGGCTGTCTATACGACTGAGAATATCGGACATTATGGTTTGGCCTTTGACTACTATACTCACTTCACGTCGCCGATCCGTCGCTATCCGGATTGCATGGTGCATCGCCTGCTCGACCGCTATCTTAACCAGGAGGGTCGCAGCGTGCCACTGCCACAGCTTGAGGAGGAATGTAAGCATTGCTCGGATATGGAGCAGCTGGCAGCTCAGGCAGAGCGCTCTTCGATCAAGTATAAGCAGGCGGAGTATCTCAAGGATCGCCTCGGTATGGTCTTCGATGGCGTGGTGAGTGGTGTCTCTGAGTGGGGTATCTACGTGGAGATCAAGGAGAACCTCTGCGAGGGTATGATCCCAGTCCGCGACCTCAAGGATGACCACTATGTCTTCGACGAGAAGAATTACTGCATGATTGGTCGTCGCACTCATAAGCGATTCACGTTGGGCGACAACCTCAAGATCCAGGTGGCATCGGTCAATATGGAGCGCAAGACTATCGACTTCGCATTAGCAGAATAATAAATAGCATGAATAAATCAATCCTATCTTCGATGGCTGCTACGTTTTCACTGGCAGCCATTGTTGTTTCGACCTCGTCGGTCGAAGCACAAACCATCTACAAGAACGCTGACTATCAGTGGCGTGGCAACCAGTTCATCCAGGGCAAGAGCAAGGCCGTGGCTAAGTCGGCCACCGAGATGACGAGTAATTACAAGAGCGAGTGGACGTCGCCAGCTCCTAACTACATGCCTCAGATGCCGACGGGTGTCGACCCTGAGCATTGGCAGCTGAAACGCGATATCAGCCACTTGCCACAGTATACTTCGTCGCTCATCATCGATAATGCTTTGTATAATATGAGCCTGGAGGAGAGCGAGTTGGCGATCGAAGCGGATTCGACCTACCGCACCGGTGTGTATTGGGGTGGTGTCTGGACGCGAGATGTTTCTTATTCTATTCTTCACTCGCTGGCACAGCTTTGCCCGGAGGTTTCGAAGAGGTCGCTGTTGGCTAAGATCAATCAGAACAACCGCATCATTCAGGATACGGGTACGGGTGGCGCGTGGCCTTGTTCGACCGACCGTACAACCTGGGTGCTCGCGGCTTGGGAGTGCTACCTCGTGACGGGTTCGAAGGAGTGGCTCGACCGCATCTTCCCCGTCATCAAGAATACGCTTGAGGATGATCATCTCGTGGCATACGATCCTCAGACACAGCTGATGCGAGGCGAGACCTCGTGGCTCGACTGGCGCGAGCAGGAGTATCCTCTCTGGATGCAACCTGCTGATATTTACCAGAGTGAGGCGATGGGTACGACGGCTGTGCACTATCGCTCGTTGCGCATCCTGGCTGAGATCTGTCGACTGGAAGGCCAACCGGCATGGGCTGCTAAGTACGATCAGTGGGCTTCGGACCTGAAGGAAGGTATGAACCGTCAGCTCTGGATGGAGGACCGTGGCCTCTATGCCATCTATCTGTATGGTCGCAACCACCTGGTGCAGCATCCGCAGATGGAGATCCTCGGCGAGTCGTTCGCCATCCTCTGGGACATCGCTTCGCCTGAGCGTCAGCACCGCATCAGCGAGCAGATGGTCAGCGAGAACTTCGGTACGCCTGATTTCTATCCGAACCTGAAGGATCAGTATCCTTATCATAATGATGCCATGTGGCCATTCACTCAGGGTTACTGGATGAAGGCGCAAGCCAAGGCTGGCAACGAAGAGGGCGTGCTGCATGCCATCTCGAGCATCTATCGCCTGGCTGCCATGAACCTAAGCAACTACGAGAACATGGTCATCTATGACGGTAAGGACAAGGGTCTCGCTATCAATTCTCCGCGCCAGCTCTGGAGCGTCGCTGCCGATGCTGCCATCGTGCCAAACATCTACTTCGGTATCAATTATGAGGTCGATGGTATTCATTTCCAGCCATTTGTCCCTAAGACTTTGTCGGCTAAGCGCGAACTCAAGAACTTCCGCTATCGCGATGCGGTCCTCAATATGACCATTTCTGGTTTCGGCAATGAACTGAAGTCATTCCGCCTCGATGGCGTGGAGACAGAGCCTTTCTTTGCTGCAAATCTCAAGGGCGAGCATACCATCGAGATGGTGCTTGCCAACAAGCAGCCAGCAGCGATGAAGATGACGTTGTGTAAGAATGCTTACCAGCCATTGACACCTACTGCAAAGCTGGAGGAACAGACGTTGTCTTGGCAGATGGTGAAGCCAGAATTGCTGTCGGAGTTCAACAAGGAGGTTTCTTCTGATGTCGCTCAGTATCTCATCCTCCGCGATGGTAAGGAGTACAAAACGCTCCCTCCATCTTCTCTCTCAATGGATCTGACCGAACCTGGCGAATACGCCGTCGTTGCCGTCAATCCAGAAGGCTGGCATTCGTACATGAGCGAACCTATCGCGTATTATAATAATGTGTCCCTCTATTCCGTCGGCGATTTCGCTTTTCCTTTCGACCCTCAGCGCAAACAGGTGCAGGAGAGTGTCGGTGCAGGTGGTGGCTTGGCTGGTGTGGCTGAGGCTCGCGCCAAGGTGCCAACTCTCGAAGGCGTTGATGTCAGCGGTGCCCAGGGTCGCATTGCCATGATCACTCGCAATGAGAATCCTCTCATTACCATCCCATTGACCATCGCTACCGATGGAACTTACGCCCTCGACTGGCGCTATGCCAATGGCAATGGTCCTATCAATACCGAGAATAAATGTGCCACCCGCCTCCTCTCTATCGACGGTCAGCAGGTCGGCGTCAGCCTCTTCCCACACCGTGGTACCGACGAGTGGAACAACTGGGGTTGGAGCAACCCTTGCGTCGTCAACCTCAAGGCCGGTCAGCACATCCTCACCCTCGAATTCTCTGACACAGTCGAGAATATGAACATCCACGTCAACCAGGCGCTGCTCGATCAGCTGCGAGTGACGAAGCTGTAAAGTTCGACTGAATAAAAATAAAATCACCACACTCTCCAAAATTAGTAGTGAGTGTGGTGATTATATACAATGTATTTAGCAGCCGAGAATAATGAGAAACACCGAAGAACACTTAGAATTAAGTAATTGATTTTCAAGACAGATTAGTTTTTAACACTTCTTGTAGCAAATTTGGTGGTTCCAAATTTTCCGTGTAATTTTGCAACGCAATTCTACCACGGAGAATTTAGGAATCACTTTTTTGTAAATTTACGTCATTTCGCGGACTCAGTTTACATAGGGTTACAATGATTGACGAAGGAAGACATAAAGAGTTGATAAAATTGGTGGCAGGATTGGCAGCAATTACTAACTATCAAATATCAATGAGTATGAAGAAAACTAGAATCTGTGTCCATTGCGGAAAGGAGTTTCTGGCAAGAAGAGGTATGCAGAAGTACTGCTGTGAAGAATGCAAGAATCATGCGAACGATGCCCGTAAGAATAAGAGACGGAGTTTCCTGACTGCCGTAGAGCCACTGATCGATCTTGGTAAACTGGAGTATCTGACCTTCGCCAAGGCTGCACTTCTGATGGGCTGTTCGCGCCAATATATTTATAAGATCGTGCTCGAGGGAAAACTGCCAGCTTCCCGACTGAGCAGCCGTATGTCTTTGATCCGAAAAACAGACATCGAGAAGATGCTTGAGGGCAATCCCTATCACAGAGTCCTGCCGACCGATCTCCCCAGAATACCAAGGATAGGGAAAAAGAAGAAAGACGAAAATGCTTCCTTTTCTTCTTCCTCCCTTCCTTCACACGCAACACCCAATACCTCAGCCCCGACTAAGGAACCGGAATCACTTGACTACATAACAGGTGAAGAGGTGATGAATACCTACAAAGTCAAGAAGACGTGGCTCTACACCACTGCCAAGAACAACGGCATCCCAATCTGCCGTATCGCAGGGAAGACTTACTATAGCAGGAAGCATGTCGATAAAATTCTTGGCGTCAGTGATGAGATCCGCAATATCTCCGAATGGGTGACAACAGAGGAGGCTAACGAATTATATGGCATCAGTGCGCATTCACTCCGTTCTGCCGCATACCGGAAAAATATACCTACAAAGCGAGAATATGGTCATGTTTGCTACTCCAAGAGCCACCTTGACGACTGGCTTCAGCCTGAACTGAAAACGGATGATCGCTATTTTAGCACTTCCGAAGCCGCAGAGGAATACGGCCTGACCATGAATATCGTTCAAAAACTCGTCAAGTCAAGACACCTCTCCACGGTCAGGGTCGGCAAGGTAAATATGCTGCTTAAGGAGGAGTTTGAGAAGGTCATGGAAGAACGCCTCTCCACTCATGGATCGTACCGATTTTACCAATAATTCTCATTTTCATGCCAATTATTCCTTCCATTGCCCGTGAAAACGCTGTGATAGGGCAATGACGAGGAATAACAGGCATAACGGACAGACCATTTATTATCTTTGTGCCGCAGAGAAACGCTCTGCCAAGATTATTCATCACAAAAAACTCTTATACCGATATGAGTAATATCTGTAAGACCGTAACACTACGCAAGCGCAAGATCAGTGGAGGCACGCAGTACTCCTTCTATCTTGACTACTATCCAGGGTATCGTGACCCTGAAACTATGGAGGTGCACAAGCATGAGTCTCTTGGCATCTACATCTTCACCAAGCCCGCCAACCAGCGCGAGCGTGACTTCAACGAACGTATGACCGAAAAGGCCAAGGCCCTGCGCTGCCGCCGCTATGAGTCAATCGTGAATGAACGATATGACTTCTTCGACCGAGAGAAGATGAAGGGCGACTTCCTCGCCTATTTCAAGAAGAAGGCGAGCCAGAAGAACTTCAAGTGGAAGCAGGTCTGTAACCATTTCGAGGCGTTCTGTCAGGGCAAGTGCCGCTTCGATGAGATCAACGTTGACCTGTGCAACCGCTTCAGGGAGCATCTGCTGAGTACAGGCCAATCAGTACACACGGAGCACAAGCTGCATGTCAATACTGCGGCCAACTACTGGTCTACCTTCCGTGCCGTGCTCCATACTGCATATCACGAGCACAAGATCATGGAGAACCCTAATGGGTTCCTCGACCGCATTGACTTCATCCCTACCGAAAAGGAACACCTGTCGCAGCAGGAGCTTATCACTCTTGCCGGCACTCCATGCAAATATGAAGTGCTGAAGAAGGCTTTCCTCTTCGGCTGTCTGACCGGACTCCGCAAGAGCGACATCAAGCAGCTTGCCTGGGAGAACATACAGCCCTACGGAGAAGGCCAGATGAGCGTGACCATCCGTATGCAGAAGACCAATGACCTCATCACCAACCCGATCAGCGACGAGGCACTTGACCTTATTGGCTTCGATGCGGAACATCCTAAGACCGGACTTGTCTTTGCCGGCTTCAAGGACAAGATGACCCAGACGGCGCTGAAGAACTGGATTGAGGCTGCAGGTATCACCAAGCATATCTCGTTCCACTGTTCGCGCCATACCTTCGCCACACTGCTGATCAACTCGGGTGTCGGTCTTGCAGCCGTACAGTATCTGCTCGGACACAAGAGCCCTGAGACCACGGAGATCTATGCCAAGATGGAAGACGAGCAGAAACGCAAGGCGGCGAACTGTATTACGCTCAAGCCTAAACAAATGCTAAAAATCGTCTGATCCGAGTTAAATCATTCTATAAAAACAGCCATTGGGTGAATTATGCCGAGAAGTTCTTGCTTTTCGGTATAATTTTTCGTATCTTTGCATAACCATTTCCGGTAATTTCTC